>CAVHQU010000001.1:0-259583 GCA_963638555.1 bacterium
ATGCTTTTCTTGTCTGTGTAAGTGTTGAATCCGAAGTACTACCGAACATTTTTCTTAAAATTGCGGAGTATAGCCACTTTCTTATTTCTTCTCTTTCGTCTTTGAACTGAACTTTATTCGTATAATCAATATAATTTTTGCTGTGATATAGATAGTAAAGAATAGGAAGAGTTGCATTATTTGATGTTAAAGTAAAAGATGTCAAGCCAAAACTTTTGAATAAATCAAACATTGAGAGCATGCAATCTCTTATCTCATCCCAATGTAGTTCAATAATATCGCAAAAATCTTTAGAGAAACTATTTATCTCAGTTTTAACAGATTTGTGATAAAGATACAAAAAAGCTTTTACTATATAGCTTTTATCAATTTCAAATCCTTTTTGACCTATCGATTTAATAAGTTCATTTATTTCATTTTTAGCATCTTTTTTATCCCAATTGGCTACCATTAAAGAAAAGACAATATCAGAAAAGGATAAAAAAGTACCACCAGAGTTAATTCGAGTAAAAATTTTCACAGCCTTATCAGGGCTTTGTTCATCCTCCTCATAATATGTAATTGACAAATCATTAAAAATAGTTTTTTCTAATTTCTTAATTATTTGGCGTTGTTCCTTAACTAGTTCAACATTATCAAAGAAATCAGCAATTTCATCACCGCTGTTGTGAAATGGAACAATATCATTTACTTTGAACCATATATCACCATTCTCATCTTTATAAAAAGTTTCGCATAAAGTTTCAGAATCTTTCTTAAAATCAAAGAAATATTTACAATCATCATCCAATCCACCGGTTTTTGAAATATTTAAATACATTCTTCTAGTTGGAAACGATGTCTTTGAATAATCCCAGGATTTTCTTGGCTCATGGTATGCATATGTTCCGTATATACCAATTCTCATTGCGGTCAATCTTTGTTGTCCGTCCAAAATAGCATAAAAGTCATTGGAATTTGAAGTATTAAAATTCTCATTTAGAATTGAATAATCACTGGCATCTAAAACAAATGCATTTATAAATTTGTAGAATTTCCATTTTGTTTTTGTATCACCTTTGACTTTCCAAAATAGCATTGAACTAGTTGGATATCCTCTCATAAGGGAATCAAAGAGTTTCTCAATTTGTCCTGATTTCCATACAAATTCCCTTTGAAATGCAGGCAAAAGATAATCATTATTGTTAATGTGTTGCATTGCTTCATTTATTGTAATAGGCATTTGAAATTGTGACATATCTCTTATTCCCCGCTTTCTTATAACTCATCTATCATCTTAGACAATTTTTCTTTTTGGCTCTTGCTCAGCTTTTGGATTTTCTCATCTAAGGTTTCCTTGGTTTCTGGTACAGCTGTCTTGGTTAAAATAATCATGTCGCCATCTACTTCGACTTCTACATACTCACCGGTCTTGAAACCAGCAATCTCTAGCCACTTATCTTTAAGCGTTATTGTTGGGACTTGCGTATAGTTTGGTCCCATTGATTGATTATGTACTTTAAGTTTTCTTGACATATGCATACTCCTTAGAAATCAAAGGATTCCTTCAAGGTGACATCAAACCCCTTGCAGATCGTTATCAATGTGTCTATGGTCAGGTTCTGCTTTCCTGCCTCAACCCTTGAAAGATAGGTTCTATCAAGTCTTGTCTTTACAGATAATTCAAGTTGTGACATACCTTTTGATTTTCTTAAAGAAACCAGTCGGGCACCTATTGTAGCCAAATCATAGGCATCATCCTCTTTGTTTATAAAACGACTATACATTTTGTGTGACTTAGAAGTCAATCGCATGGAAAGAAAAGCACCTACCAAAAATGATAGGTGCTAATTAAAAACAAATATTAGAATCTATGGCTACCGATTTTATAAACTTTGTTTCCGGACCATTCAACTCTCTCACCGTTAACCTTATAGAGTTTATTCCCTGAATACTCAATTCTTGCTCCGCCAACCTTGTAAAGTCTGGTTCCAGAATATTCGACTCTCATGTCTCCAATCTTATAGAGCTTGTTTCCACTCCATTGTGGTCGTCCACCAAAATATTCAACTAAAATTTCTTCGTCTGACATAACATCACTTCCTCCATTAATTAAATGATAATCCCCCCCCCACATTTGTCAAGACCACAGTTTTATAAAACAACTTTTTCCCCATTTTTGAGCTTGAATTCAATGGTTTTGTTTTTGTTGACGACAGCTTCATCAATCATAATGTTCCAAATCGTCATGTCGAATTCTTGAAGGACTCCTTTCCTATCATTGATTTCCTTCAAGAACGATTGCATCGACTCTGCCTTTTGAAGTTTTCTTTCCTTTTCTGAGATGGCATCATCCAATTAATGCTTTAGATTCCCGTATTTCTTGATGAGTGTGAATTATACCTTTTCATGTAATCCGTTTGACTTTGGCTCCTTGATGAGTTGTCTTTAATCATGTTTTCGACAAGGATTCTGATGTCAGATATTTAGTCATTCAAATCTTCAATCTTGCCATCAATCTCTGCTGTGTCGGTAAGTAATTTTATTAAGTCAGTTGTGTCTTCAACCAACAATTCCTTGTCTGCCATGATCTTGTTGTAGGCTTTTACGAATCTTTGTTGAACATCTTCTATGGAAAGCGATGGAGTATCACACTTTGTCTTATCCTTGTTGAACTTCTTGTTGCATTGAACTATTACCTTCCTATACTGAGACTTGTAGAAAAACTTACACACAAACTTTTTTGTAAGTATCAATATTCTAATCATGTTAAATCGTGTAAATCTTTAGCACCCATACTCTAAATCGTGTAAAAAGTTAGCACCCTTGAAGTCAAATCGTGTAGCATTTATTAAATTTTGCATTATTTATATAATGAATTTTGGTCAATTAAATCGTCTTCAAACTATTATAAATCAAGAAAATGGCTATTTATTGACTATTTTAAGCAAAAATAAAAGGTTTGATATTGTATCAAACCTATATTACTAAAATGGTGCGGGCAACAGGACTCGAACCTGCACGGAGTTACCCAATAGATCCTAAGTCTATCGCGGCTGCCATTACGCCATGCCCGCAAACATGCATTCAATTTGAACGCAACATTGATTTTACATTAGAATATGACAAAAATAAATAAATTAAATGAGTTTGCCTCTTCTTCTTTCATAAAAAACACGTCTCTCACAGAAAAGCATGGGAGACGTGTATTAGTTATTGTTTGTTAGATAATTTCTTCTGCAGTTTTTTGAGTCTCTAATTTATGCATCTTTTTGAATTCTAGCACAATGAAGAGAGCAGTAAAGATTATAGCGACTCCATCAGCAATCGGCGCAGCCCATAAAACTCCATCGATGCCCATGCCGATTGGCAAACAAATTGTTAACGGAACCAAAGCAATAACATCACGAATCAAAGATAAAAGGGTTGATTTGACAGGTGAAGAAATTGATTGAAGGAAGATAGACGTAACCTTTTGAACACACGTGAGAAGAATTAACATCAAATAGATTCTTACTGTCTTTTCACCAAACTCAAAGTAAAGTTCAGGCTCTGACGTATTTGCGCCAAACATTCCGACAACTTGTCTTGGAATGCTTTGGAAGATGATCGTGGCAATTGCGCCAACAATGGCCGTAGAGATAAGAACAATTTTGAAGCCTTTCTTAACACGATCATATTTGCCTGCACCATAGTTATAGCCAATGACCGGCTGAGCGCCAGCAGCGATACCAACGGTAATATTAACAACGATTGCAAAAACTTTCATGACAACGCCAACGATTGCTTGAGGATCGTTAACGCCATACTTTGATTGAGCACCATATACGGCAAGCATATTCATGGAAACGATACTTGTGATAACGATGGAAATTTGCGTTAAGAATGATGAGAAACCTAATTTAAGAGTTTCAAGAATGACCTTAAAATCAGGAATGAAAGAACGAAGGTTTAGTTTGAATGTCTTCGAGAAGAAAAGATATACGACTGAAATGACAAAAGAAACGACTTGGCCAATGATGGTTGCTAAGGCTGCGCCCGTTAACCCCATTTTCCAAACAAGGATCATCAATGCATCAAGAACGACGTTAACGACTGCACCAGAAACCATGGAAACCATTGCGATCTTTGGTGAATTATCGGCTCTAATGATGGAATTGATTGTATTCATCATTATGTAGAATGGGAAGCCGATGACAATGATAAAGCCATATTCATGCGCTTTGGCAAGCGCTTCTTCAGTTGCTGCGCCAAACGCAGTAAGAATGTTGTCCAATAATGGCAAACATATTGCATAAAATAACATCGAGAAGATGAAAGAAAGAAGGATAGCTGAACCAACTGTTTTTGTTAGCTTTTCTTTGTCTCCTTTGCCTAAGCATAAAGACATATATGCTGCAGCGCCATCTCCTAACATAAGGCCGAAAGCTAAGGCTATTGTGGTAAGAGGGAAAACAATTGTTGTGGCAGTGTTTCCGATGGATCCTACATCCGAGTTACCAATGAAAATCTGGTCAACAATGTTATAAAGGGCGCTTATCAATAAAGATAAAATGCATGGAACCGAGAATTTTAAAATCAACTTACCAATTTTCTCTTTTCCTAAGAAATCTGTATTACTCATTTTTTACTCCTTTGCGACTAAAAAAGACGTCAACTGTTGCCTCCCCGTCAGACTTTAGGGAAGCGACATTTAACGTCAGAGAATACAGTTACGGCTTTTCAGCTTTTTTATTATTTCAAAATAAAAATGATTTCATAAGTAAAAATTTTTTGAAAGCGTTTCCAAATTATTTCCTTAATTTATAGAAAAATAAACCTGCGATATCAATCAAAATCCAGTCAATTGGAATGGATTCCATATGGCAATAATGCCAAGAGATGTAAATGGCGCTAGAGTATATGGCAGAAAAACTCTTGTTCCTAAAAAATGATAGTAAGGAAAAAGATGTAGAAGGTTGTCAAAAATCATTGGTAACGAAAAAAATCATCTTCCTAAATTTTGAGCCAGTCACTAAATCGTTATTCTTCATGCCAAAATTGAGAATATGTTATTTATTAAGGCTAAACAAAAGGGTAATGCCAACAATCAAAGCCACGCTAAGCAAAGAAAGTAATCCGCCAATAATCATATATTTGATTCTAGTTTTGTTCATAATACACCTTCTTTAGAACACTCAATCTATTCACATATGTAATGGCAATTAACGAATTGGCAAAAATATATGTCATCCAAACCATATAGCCAAAAACATTGCTTGCTACACTATTTGAAAGTTGGCTTCTTCCGACCATTGAAAGATCGGAAACTAAAGCCAAAAATTGAGCAGTTAGCAAAAGAAAAATAGATTTATCTTTGCCTTTTATATACTGAATAAGTAAGATCACAATATTGGATAATAATGTCGCTAAAATGGCTGAACCGACTATTCCAAAAGGATTTCTTGCTTTAGGAATTATTAAAGAAAGAGATATCAAAACAATGTACATCGCCCCTCTTATTATGAGTTCATATTTCTTTTTGAATATCATTATGGCGATTAGCAAATACGAAATTATAAAAACTATAAAACCAGATAACGTTCCTAATGTATTGAAAAATATATCCGCGATTAAATTTGCAAATAAATAGAAAACTAATATATGGGCCCTTTCTTTTAATGAAACATGGTATTTCCTTTGATAGAAAACTCCATATACAAAAGAGAAAACGAATGCGACTAATGTTGAAGCAACATATAGCCATTTTGTTATTGGATAGATTGTTGGTGAGTTTTTAACCAAATCGCCGTTCACCATGATGGTCAAAGTTTGAAAAACAATTATCGTTGTCATCAATGCAACTTCTATGGTTAAGAATATGTATTTTGCAAAATCTTTTTTCATCAGTTAATTATACAAAAATATAAGTCTTATATGAGTCTAGCTTGGTTTATTTATTTTTAAGAGCTTCTTCTATTTCTAGTTTGTCTTTATCGGTTATTGGTCTTAAAACTCGGCAAGGATTTCCTACTGCAACTACGTTATCAGGTATTGAGCGATTAACAAGAGAGCCAGCGCCAATAACAACGTTCGAACCAATTTTCACTCCACCAATTATCGTGGAATTAGCTCCAATCCAAACGTTATCGCCTATGCTAATCGGCTTACTTACAAGATATCCACCGTTTCTTCCTTCTGCATCTATAGGATGTCCAGAACAGGCGATCACGACATTTGGGGCAATAAAGCAATTCTTGCCTATATTTACAGGCGATGTATCTAAAATCACACAATTAAAATTAATTATTGTTAAACCGTGTGTATGAATATTTAAGCCGTAATCACATCTAAATGCGGGTTCAATAAATGTTAATTCTGAGCAAGTACCGAAAAGTTCCTTTAAAATAGTTCTTTTTTTATTCTTTTCCTTAGGAGAGAGCAAATTAAATTCAAAACATAGTTCTCTTGCTTTTTCTTGCTTGTCTTTTGGCATTAAAGAATCTTTGATTATATATTCCTCATCTTTTTGCATTAATTCTAATGTATTCATATTCTTAAACCTCAAATTGCATTAATTGATACATGTATCAGCTATTTCCATTTATAAAGGAGTCAAATTCTTTTTCATACATATCAGGGTTTGTCAAATATGACATTGCGTGAGACGCTCCATCAAAAGGCGTGAATTTATGTTTTGATGAACATGCTTTATCATTTTTCTCACTCATATAAAAAGGTACAAAATTATCTTCTTTCCCATGAATTAGCAAAACTGGGTATAACGATTTTGACAGGGCCTTGGTTGTTGAATATTTAAAGATATTTCTTTTAAGAATGAATGAATTTATCAAACAAACGGAGAATGCGGCTATATGAGATTTAGTTATTTTATGCAGAATGGCATATGTTGATGTATATCCACAATCACCAATTATCCCTTTAACGTTTTCCATTTTATGATTTGCGGTCAGTAAAACAGAATTTGAGCCCATCGAGACACCATGAAGGAATATATTAACCTTATGGTTATAAATTTCGTTTATTTTTCTAACCCAGAGCATTATGTTTTCATATTCATAAATTCCAAAGCCAGAATGCCCTCCTTCGCTTAAGCCATTTCCTTCATGATCGATAGCGAGCACATCATACTTCTTTAGCTGAAAATTGCAAAAGAGCGGCATATCGTTTCTTCCGGAAGAAAGATGGCCATGGGAGAAGAGGATTATCGTTGGAATTTCCTTATCTTTCTGAAGAGGGCTTCTTCTTAATTCGCCATAAAGACTCTTTCCTCTTGGGTTACTGATACGGATTTCTTCAAAAGGAATATTAATGTATTCCTGATACTTCTCTTTAACTATCAAAGGGAACATGAACTTATTATCGGGTGTTTTATCAACTTGATATGGATTTTTAGGTCTCTTATAGACCATGTTATATCCAATAACCCCAAGTACAAAAATTAGGGTCAAAAAGAATGTAAGAACACTTATGATTATTATTAATACTATACTCACGTTAATATTATATTAATTTGAAAAAATGATTGTTAAATTTTATTCAACCAAATTATCAAATTTCTTCGAATGATGTGATGAAATTTACGATTTCCTTAAATCTCGGAAGAGAAAAAACAATCTTTTCCCTATTCATTTCTATTATTCCTTTTAGGAAAAGTCCTTTCTTGTAGTTTGATAATTGACTTTTACTTATATTTAATGTGGTTGTTATGAATTCATTGTCGGGATTTTTTATTGCCGTTTTTACAATTTCTTTTTCAACTTTGCTTAATTCAGAATAAGTGATTGAATAAGCCCTATCGTATATCATTTCATCGAATTTTTTCATCACGTCATCAGTCAGTTCTTTACTATTTGACTCAAAAAGAATGTTTCCTAAAAGTTGGTACGCAAAAGCATATCCATTAGTAAATTTAGCGAGTTTCATTGCTTTCTCATCGTTCAAGGAAAATATCTCTTTATAAGAATTAAAAATAGACATGACATTAAGCGATGAAAGGTAAATTTTAGGTGCTCTATACAAAAATGTGAGGCTTTTATTTTTTTCAAGCAAAGAAATGTTTTGATATAGTCCAGTCATGATTAAATAAACATTGTATTTTTCGCGAAGAAAGGTTTGAAATTCATGAGAAAATATTTTCATATAACTATTTGAAACCGCTTCATCGATGCTTATTAAAACTTTGATATCCTTCTTTTTTAAATATTCAAATTCTCTTTTTAATAAAGAGGAGACATTAGAAATTGGGTTATCTCCCTTAATTGAAAATCCAACTCCTTGAAAAGAAAAACTAAATTCTGACTTGATAAAAATTTTCTTTAAATTGCCTTCGTCAAAAAGCTTTGAGGCAAGCTGTTCTAACATATCACTTTCAGGGTTTAACTCTATGCATAACCATTTGCTCATTTCTTTGTAATAATCAGAGATCGTTGTCATAGCTACTGTTTTTCCTGAACCCCTAATGCCAGTTAATATATAAACCTGAGAATTTGGCGATTCAGAAGAAAAAGAAGAAAAAACCTCTTCCAAATCTGATTTACGAGAAATAATGCAATTTGGTTCTCTGCCAAAAGTAATGTTAAATGGGTTCGTTTTTGTCATAGTTTCATTTACCTCATTATCATTTTAAAATCATTTTTATGAACTTTAAAGATTTTTATGAACTTTTGTGAACTTCTATGAACTTCTATGAACTTTATGAACTTCTATGAACTTTCAAAAATATAGTGAACTTTTATTTTTCTTCGTCAGAAATGGCGTTTTCTTCGCCTTTTTTAGGAGCTAATTTCTCAATTATCTTTAATAAGCCCGCAAAAATAATTGACCCAATTCCATTTCCAAAGAACATGAGAGCGAAGTACAAGAGAGCCTTCCACGAGAAAATTCTCGCATACGTAAAATAGGCGACGTTTGCAACAACGTGTTCAAAGCCGCAGAGAATAAAGAGAATGATCGGCATAAATGCAAAAAGGAATTTACCAACCGAGTATTTGCATCTCTTATGTCCTTCAACGGCAAGATAAATCATCATTCCGCACATAATAGACATAATAAACATTGAATACCAAGGAGAATCTAATTTCGCGTTAACTAATGCGGCAGCTTGTTCTTGCAATTTCGTTCCATTTGTCGAAAGACTAATAAATAATGGAAGAATTATTGCGCCTATGGCGTTGCCAACAAATGAAACAAAACAATCTAATAAATACAGAGGTTTATTATCTATCGCGTAGCCAATCTTTCCTGTGTACAGCCACAAATTAAAATGAATGATTGAGAATAATCCAATGCAGAACATAACTGCGCCAACTATCTTTGCGCCAAATTCGCCTGCGCCTGCATTTAAGCACATCAAATAAACCGTAGCACCGAAAGTAATGCAGAATCCAGCCAAGATTCCAGAGAGTAATATCATTAGGTATTTTTTCATAAATTCATTCCTTAAAAAACCTTGAAAAGTCTACTATTAATGAATTTAAAAGTAAATTGAAACAGTTCGATATTAATACATGTATCAACTATTTTCGTAAAAAAGGGCTTATCAATTAGATAAGCCTATTGATGTTTTAACATTCAATTGATAGTGTTCCTGAACCAGCCACTTGAATCTTACAATCGTTGAAATCAACGGAAATATGATATGTCTTGTCACCATTAGTGAGTTTCCATTTAAGGATGTAGTCGGTAGAGGAATCATTCTCGAATGTACCTGAAATTAATCCTGGATTAGCGTTTTTGAAGGCGATTGCTTCTTTGATTTTGCTAAAGGTCGAAGCGGAATCGCTTACCTGGCTTTCAGCATCTTTCACTAATGTTGAAGAATTTATATCATCCCATTTAACGGTCGCTTGAGAACCAGTGATGTTATAGCCTGTAGTATAAGATCCATCTCCAACTTCACCATCTTGTTTCCATTTCATTGGTTGACGATAAGCAAGATCAGCATAATCTGATGTGGACGTCTTGCCATCTTCAAAGTTTCCAGTCATGCCAAGTTCATCACCATAGTAAACCCAAGAACATCCTGGCAAGAGGATTGTTGCAATCTTTGCAGCATTAGACTTTTTAGTAAGCGCATCAAAATTGCTCGCCGTTACATTGCCTTGTTTATTGATTTCTTTAGTTGAAGAATCAAACGTTCCAGCAATACGGTTAATGTTTCTTGCTATATCATGGTTTGACGTAAATGAGCCTGGCATAGCCTTATCTCCACGATATGCATCATAAGCCTTGTAAAGATCTGGAAGATTCCATCCGTATTTGCCATTTATGGCTCCATATTCTTTATTGCCATTGCTTATACTTGATTCGTTAGAAGAAGACCATGTTGAACTTCTTTGCATGAATCCGCTTGTTTGGTTGCAATTGTTTTTGGCATAAGATGAAGCCGCAGCATTTGTTAGTTTGAAGTAAGCATAGAAATCGAACATCGAATCAAATGCTTCGTAATATGGCGCAACATGGAAGGCATGGCCATCAAAGTTTTCACCAACAAAGAAAGCGTTTGGGTATTTCTTCTTGACAGAATAATTGAGTTCTCTAAAGAAATTAAGATTCTTAGTAAGATCGCTTGAATAATCTCCGCTCGTTGAAACATCACTTATGGTTGTGTCATTTTGATACTGATTTTGCCCTATTTCATCAAGCATATAGATGTGTTTAACTGCATCAAGGCGGAAACCATCAACACCAATAGAGCACCAATCAAGAGACATATCTTCAACCGCTTCGCGAGTGGATTGATAAGAATAGTTTAGTTCAGGCATTGATGAACCAAATTTAGCATAGTACGAATAATCATGATCGCCATATGGATACCAGCAATTGGCTTCATTGATTTTTGAATTTGTTTTATGATTCCCCCATTGATAGAAACCACGATAAGAATCATCAAGCGAGGCACTCTTCTTGAACCACGTATTTGATGTTGAAGTGTGATTCAAAACCAAATCCATGATGACTTTCATGCCTTTTCCATGTGCTTCCTTGATTAAATCTTTGTAATCTTCCATCGCCGAGGCAGAAGTAACGTTTCCGTTTATTGCATTAGGAGAATTTCTTGAACCAAACTTAGGGTCGACCTGGGTATAGTCTGAAATATCGTATCCATGATAGGAATCGGATAATTGGATCGGAGTTAGCCATAACGCTTTAACCCCTAGGTCTTCAAGATAGTCCAATTTTTGAGTGATTCCATAGATATCGCCAAACCCATCACCGTCAGAATCGGCGAAAGATGAAACCATTATTTGATAACCAACACCTATACCATTTAGCCATTCAGAAGCTGTAGCCATTTTTTCTTTATCTTCCCAATCAGCATTTTGATAGGAGGATTTATCTGTAGTGTTCGTTCCATCATCATACTCATATGGGTCAACTATTTCAGTTATTGGAAGAGGTTTTGGGTCTCCAACTTTTTCTTGCAAAAGGAATACGTGATAAGCGTTTCCACCATCGGAAGTGGTTAAGGTTGAAACCATATCTTCGTTATCTAACGAGAGATATACGTTACCACCATCATTTTTCCAAAAAGAGCCTTTTGATGATGTTCTTGCTTGTGAATAGACGACTTGAATGCCAACTTGGGTATCAAGTGTTGTTTTATCTTTATCAGAATAGAACGAGACAGGGGTTCCACCAATTTTATGTCCTTGATTTGAAGTTCCTCCATCGTATGTCTTCGTTAGATCGATATCTGCGACCACTCCGCCAAAGTCATCGATTGCTGGGTTTCCAGAAGCGCTTAAATGATCATCCGATTGAGTTCTTCCACTCCAATCAAATCTAGCGCCTTCTCCTTCTTTTGGACGATATGGCCAACACCAAAGATCCCAATCATTGTAGTCTTCGGCGGTATCAAGAAAACGATAATAATGAACATATAAATGGTTCGATTCGCTAGTTTCCGCTAGTTGAGCCATATACGCATCCACTTGTTCTTGAGTGTGCTGGCCTGAATCGGTTCTCTTGTATGAAGCATATAGAGTTGCGTTGCTTTCTTTAAATGTGAATTTATTATCTTCTAAAAGTTTGTTTGAATCGCCCATTTTCGTTTTTTCAGAATAGGCAGTCGACCAGCCAATAAAAACATATTTTTCACGGATTGGAGTTATTTTGCTTAAATCTATGCTTGAACCATTTTTACCAGTTAATGTTGTATTTTCCAAGTTTCCACCACACGTATTAAGATAGAGGGTATATGTAGCAGTAATTTGTAAAGAGGAATCAAGAGTAAAGGACGAATCTGAGTTCTCTTGTGTTGAACAACCTATGGCAATTCCTGCCACTGAGGTAAGCATTAAAGTTGAAAGAATTTTTCTTTTATTCATATACGTACCCCCTTAATTTGCGCTTTGAATCCAGAAAGTGCCTGTGCTATTAATATACATATCGTATGTTCCGGAAATGGTGCATTTAAAGTTTTGACCACCATATCCATCGGAGTCAGCGGTGAAATTTGTTAAGCCTTTATTCGAAGGTGAACTACTCTTATCGACCCCTTCATAGCCAAACCAAATCGAATCGCCATTCGTTACTTTAAACTTATCACCCGCTTCTAAGGCTAGTCCTAAAATACAACCCTTGTCGTTAGAATTTGCAGGATTCGTATAAAGTTGAACTCCACCAGTCACAGTCCAGCCAGTGCTAGAATCCCATAATGATCCGGAGCCAACTAAATACCAGTTGGTTAAAGTCGAACCATCTGGTCCATAACCCGCTGGCGTTTTCTCTTGACTCGACGATTCATTTTCAGAATTTGTGGAATCTTTCTCGGAAGATGAATGTTGTTCTTCTTCGCTTGAAATTTGTTTATTTTCATCCTCTTTCCATGAAGCATATAATGTCCAATCGGACGTGATTTGAGTGTTCCAATCAAAAGAAATCGTTAAATATGTGTCAACAAACCAATCTTGAAAAATATATCCATCCTTTGTTGGGTTTGTTGGTTTAGAAACAGTTTCACCGTCTTTGACATATATAGGAGAAACTTCAGACCCACCATTCGTGACAAAGGTTATAGTCCAATCATATGAAATGTTGCTAGAAGCATTATTCTCTATTGATTCCTTGCTGCCACAAGATGCAAGAAGGAATGCCATGGTAATTAAAATCAATTGCTTTTTCATTAATTCACCTCAAAGTTAAAACATTAAAGCTTCTAGCTAAATTCGAATTAGACACCGTAATTGATGAGGATTTCTCAATCCAAACTTGATCATATTCATTGAGATAAATGTTGTATGTGGCCGTTTCCTTGACAACAATGTTTCCATCATTATCAGTGGTGGCAACAGAACTTAGTTCATCTCTATACCCATACCATGAGGAGAAATTAGTGATTTTGAAGGCTTTGCCCTCTTCAATTTCAACGCCAAGTTTCATGCCTTTATCATTTCCATCTGGATTTGCAATCATTTGAATAGCCCCATCCTTGCTCCAAGAGCAGAAATTTCCTGCAATCCAATAATCGACATAAGTTTCAGTTGGTGTAATAGGATCTGGATCGGTGTCTCCGCCAGTGGCTGGGCTTGTCCATTTGGCAAAAAGAACGTAATCTGTAGTGATTGGCTTTGTAAAATCGAATTCTTTTGTATATTTGGTAGATAAATACCATCCATCGAAAATGCAGTCATCCTTTGTTGGATCTTCAGGCTTTGTTGCAAGTTCTCCTTCTACTACAGTTTGAGTTGGAATTTGACTACCTCCTTGTGAATCGAAGGCTACCGTGTAGTAATTTAGCGGTTCACTTGAAGAACTTGAAGGATCTTCGGAACTCGAGGAAGGAGTTTCACTTGAAGGCTCTGATGAACTAGATATTTCGGTTTCTGAGCTTGATGAATGTTCTTCAGAGGAAGAAGATTCCTCGCTTGAAGAAGATACGGGAGTTTCATCAGAAGATGATGGACATTCAGAACTTGAAACGATCTCTTCAGAGGAAGACATAGGCTCAGCCTCACTTGAAGACGATTCAATCGGTTTGCTTTCGGAAGATGTCATTTCCTCCGAGGACGATTCCTTTTCAATCGATGAACTTGTTTTCTCTATAGAACTATTTGAATGTTCTTCTTTTGAAGACGATTTATTTTGAGATGAAGAGGATTGTTTATCCCCATTCGAAGACTTCTCAGAGATTTGGCTATCGTAGGAAAATTCCTCGCTTGAAGTTTTTTCCACTTGTCCACAGGCTGCAAGCATTAATGAACCTGCAACAAACAACAATGCTAATGTTGATTTATTTTTCATATTTACACCTCCAAATTATTTTTCTAAAACCAAAGTTTCAAACGTTGAACCTGGAGTCGTTTCAGACTCTACATTATAGGTTGAACCGGCGCTAAGGCGATTCGAAGAGCAATATACAACTTTATACTCTCCTTGAAGGGTTGAGGAAATATTCTTAAGTGTGCCTTTTGTGCGACCAGTAGTTATTACGATTCGTTTGTTTCCATCTTTAGAAACAAATCCTCCCCCTATGGCAGTTCCGCCAAGGCATGTCGTTCCGCCATTTTCTATTTCATCTTGGCTCATGCCCAAATAGGTACCATACGAGGAGTTGCGAAGGGCTATCACTTCTTTGAATTTATTGAAATAATCTTCATTATCGGCTTTTCTAGACCAATCAAAGCCATTAACGGCATCGCCATATTTATAAGAATTACGAACAAGCCATGTCTTGTCATCAATTTTTATTCCATCTCCTTCAAGCCATGATGAGGTCCCGTCGCTTGCTTTTTTATAAGAGTCAACGAGTGTTTGAAAATATTTGTCAGTATCGTGAATCACTTTGGTGCGGAAGAATTCTTCGCCACCCTGAATGAATCCCATTCCTTGTCCTAATAAGGCATTGCTTTGAGCCGCTAATGCAGCGTTTTTAGCATTTTCATTTTCTTTATCACAGTTTGAAGCGCCATTTAAAAGATAATTAAGCTGATCATATAAGGTGTAATTGTCGTGACACGTTAAGTAATTGACGGATTGGGCAGCTGGCGTAGCGATGCCAGATTGTTTCTTCCATCTATTTTCGCCAATCATGCCTGTTGCGGCATTCCAAATTTCATCATCGCTTGGTGAGGTTGCGTTCATGAATCCCCCAGAAGGAGTCACATTAGAATAAACAGTATTTCCTTTCATTCCATCACGATAGCAATCATTGAATGAGCCAATCGCACCTTTGCCATTGTCGTAAAGCTTTGAATAAATGTTAGCCGAGTCAGAAGGACTTGTAGCGTGGCTTCCTCCGCCCGTCCATCCTTCACCATAGACAACAATTTCAGGATCAATGTCATATAGAGCATCTTTTACCGCTCTCATGGTATTTGTTTCGATGCAACCCATAAGATCAAAGCGGAAACCTTTGATTTTATATTGGCTGGCCCACCATTTAACTGAATTAACAATGTAACGTGAAGCCATTATACGAGATGAATTTATTGTATTGGCACATCCTGTATCATCAATAAGAGTTCCATCAGTGTCATAACGGAAATAATAATGAGGGACCGTTGAAGAAAAGGCATGTGAAGAAACGCTAGAAACGTGATTGTAGACAACATCCATTACGATCCTAATGCCTGCATCTGCATAATCTTTGACAAGCGATTTGAATTCTTTAATACGAACATCCGCTTTATATGGGTTTGAAGAATATGACCCCTCAAGACAATTATAGTTGGCTGGATTGTACCCCCAATTGTAGGCTGGTTTATTAATGTTGCCATTCTTATCAGTTGTAGTTCTTTCATCATTATCCTGATCAAAGAAAGGCAATATTTGGACGGCGTTTACGCCCAATTCTTTGATGTGGTCAAAGCCTGTTTTTACGCCATTATAGCCAGTACCAGATTCATGGAAAGCGTTATATGAACCATTCTCATTTCCTTTTTTAGAAATCCATGTTGAATGAGAGGTTAGATCTCTTATATGAACTTCATATGCGGTTAATTCGGTTGGAGAATTTAACGTTGGATAGGAAATAGAATCCCACCCCTCAGGATTTAGCGAATCGAAATCAACGATGGCTGATCTTAAGCCATTTATGCCACACGCTGTAGCATATGGGTCAGGCGTATCGACATACCAGCCATTGTAATAAAGACGATAAAGATAATAATACCCTTCCCAATCGCCTTTAAGAGAGCAAGTATAAGTTCCATGACCATCATATCTCATGGAAACCGTTTCTATGATGATATCGTTCCAACCGGCTGAGCCACCCGTGGCAAGAGATTTAGGAGTTCCTTCTTTATAGATAAGAACTTCTGCCTTTACGGATATTGGACTCCAAACCCTCCAGCTCGTTCTATCTTTAGAATACGTAACGCCTAAATCATCCCCATCATATGTATAATTCTTGATAAATTCATCGGTGTCGAAAAGGTTGTCAAAGGAAATCGCTTTTGTTTTTGTTTTTTCCGGAGCATCTTCAAAATGGCCAACAAGTTCGTATGTTAATGTCGGTTTGACCGTAACGGCTTTACCATTTGGGTAGGTAAGGCTAGTTAAATCAATTTCAAAGTTGGATGAATTTGGTTTATCTTCTTTTATAAGATAGTTATCAATTTTTGCACTTAAATCAGTTATTTGAATTTTTTTTGAAGCAAATGATGCGTCTAAAGCATAAAGAGAATAAGAGACGCATTTGCCTGTTCCAACTACTTTTAAAGTTTTCCAATCTTTTTGGATTTCGGCGCTTGAAAAACGATAGCCTAAAGCGTCAGCCTTGTGATAATAAGTGCAATAATTGCTGCCGCCTTCATCACATGCGTAAACATTTATTCTTTTTCTTCCATCCGCAAGAGTGTCAACTTCACCGTTTTCTAAAAAATCAGATAAACTAATTTTTATATCGTTGCTTTGACCGGTCCATGTTCCAGGAAATTTAATGATGAAGCAAAAATCGTCCGTGACTTTACCGTCAAATTTTGCTTCTGATAGATCCGTGTCTTTATAAACGCCATAGCCATCTTCCGTTCCATCCCACTCATATTCGACACCATCAACCCCTGTTATCCAGCAATAGATAGCCTTAGTCTTTTCACTTCCGGCATCATCATGAAAATAAATTCTAACTATGCCATTAAATGTTTCATCGTTATCGACATCATCATCGTTCGTTTTTGAAGAAGATGAGTCTTGTGAACTATTTGTTTGTTCTTGAGAAGATTCTTCGGATATAGCAGTTTCATTCGATGAATCATCTTCTTTGATTGCCGGTGAACAAGAAACTACGCTAAATAAGAGGGCTGAAAATGCTAATATGTTTAACTTCTTTTTCATTGAATTTCCTCCAAAAAGAAGGATTTAAATGCGCTTTTGATATTTAAAATAACAATGGCATTTCAATTTTCTTCTGCAATACGAGTAAGTTTCATGCCATTAAATTTCAAGGAAATTCTAAAGTGCAGTCTCCCTCTTGAATGAGTTATGTAGCGTTAGAAAGCGCTTTCATACATTAGTATAATATCATATGAAGAAAAATCAACTAATTATTAATAATTAGAGTTCACTATTTTAATAAACTAGTTATTTTTGATAATAGACAGTTTGTGAACCTTATGACAATGCGGACAAATGTAAGAAAGGTCCGCTGTAATATCGGTGATGTTACGATAATGCAGCAAACTTTCATTGGCTCTATTCATCAAAAGAGTCGGTTTCCCTTCATCATCTTTCTTAAGCTTGTATTTATAAATTGTTGAAAAATAATATGGTTGATTTGTTTCTTCACAATATTGTGTCCCAATCACTTGTCTACAAGATAAGCAGTGATGAATATCTTTCTCTTTAACAAGCGTATTACCACAGAAAGGACAAACCTTAAAGCTAGTCGTTGAGTAAATCATTCCTTTAAGAACAAGTTGCTGAATTCTTCTAAAGGAATCGATGTTATTGATTGAAATGAGAGTTTCTTTTGTATCGAAATCATCTGTCAAAATATGGGTTTCAATATCCGTATTTAATTTCTTATCACTCTCAAGAGATGAAAGAAGATACATCTTGTATTCAATATCATTTTTAAATGTTAGTTGGACAACTTTCTTACCATCTATTTCAGCATCGGAAACATTAAGTGAGTAATTTTTGAAAGAGAAATCAAGGTTCATGTTTTCAAAGTCAATATGTTTGTCCTTGTCGATGGAAAAATTAAAATGTCCAATAGAGAAAACAATGAGATATTTGCAGAAATAAAGATATTCCTTTTCCCTTTCTTCATCTTTTATCTCTTCTAATTCGTCTTTGTAAATGGTCTTTAGAAATTTGTAGATATTCCGATAGTCTTTCTGCATGGCAAGAATATTGGTTTTCCTTAGTTTAACTTTTCCTTTTATTTTGTGACATTTTGCATACACGGGTCTTCTTAATCTTGCTTGTAAGACTTTATGAATAAAATCCATTCTGTCAATCAAATTTAAAGCGATATCAATATAGGTAGAAAATGATCTTAAGTGGCCAGTTTCAAGTTTTCCTAGAGCTAAATAATAAGACATATGATTCTCTCTTTCGAGAAGGTCTATCTCTAACTTCTTGTTTGTGTAAATCATATCTTTTAGAAGTCTTGAGTAATGTCTTACGAAATTTAAAGAATAGTCAACGGCACGAGTAAAAACTATATTCTCATAGATGGCATAATTGTCTTTATAATTATTAGTTAAAAGTTTTAATGGTTTGATACCATCTTCCGTTATATCATCCCAAAGTTCAGAGTGTGTTGAAGCATAATTTATCGTTCTATTGTTTATTAGGCGAACTGCCTCGACATCAACTATTTCATCCTCATCGATAAGGTGAATTATTGGTTTAGCAAAAATTCTTTTCATCGAAGGGAGTACTTTTTCTATTTTTGATATTTCTTGTTCTATGTCATTAAGATTAATGTCTTCAAATGAAGAAAATAAATTAAGAGAGTGCACTGAATAGTAATCAAATTCCGGATATGTAATGTTGTTGTAGTCACGCAAAAAACGCAACGAATCTTTATATCCTAAAGATTTGATCATATTAGATATCCTCGTTTAATTTGCTAATGAATTCAGAACATCTAAATAAGCCTATTTTTTCGAACGCATGAACCAATTCTTCTTTGTTTTCAACACTCTTAAATTCAAGTTTTTGAACAACTTTAGTGAGTAATATTTTCTCTAAAGCATCTTTTTCTACGGCTTGAGGATCATTAAAGCAAGAGCAATAAACGGATACAAAAGATTCAATTTGATTCAAAATACGGTTGCCAAAAGAAATGTTAAATGGTGAGACAATCTTTTCTACTTCTTTGACAATTTCAGAAGACTCGCAATCGAACTTGTAAGATTCTTTAGCTCTGTCTATGATCGTTCTGAATTGAGGATAAGTGAGGAATTTTTGATCTAACGGGAGATTGAACTGTTTAACCTTTGATGCACGTTTTGTAAAATTCATCGTCATGGCTCTATCGTAGACTTTATCAGAGATTTCAAAGGTGGATTCATCTCTATTAGCTGTACCAATGAACCAAACATTGGAAGGTATTTTAAGGGTGTGCCCTTCTTCTAATTGCTTAAATTCCTTAATTTCGCCATCAACCACGGATTTTAGTTGAACATTCAAAAGATTTATTTCTCTCTTGTCTTCTTCGTTTTCCATCAAAGAAAGGAAATCGGAGAAATAATATTCAATTCTTGAAAGGTTCATTTCATCCAAAACGATGAAAGTGATTGTTTCAGGCATGAACTTAGCACGATACAAAGCTTGAGTGAATTTCTTTGGAGTGAATTTCGAAGAGAATTCATTGTAATAACCGATTAACTCATTCTTATCTTTCCATGAGGATTCAACTTCAATGATGTCGCATGTACCAAGAATTGCTTCAGAAAAAATCTTAGGCAGGGAAGTTTTACCTGTGCCAGACATGCCTTGAAGAATTGAAAGTCTAGACGAAGCAAGGCCTGCGATAAATTGGGCTATGTCTTCTTCTTTGTAAGAAAGGTGGAGTCTAGAATCTCTAGCGTACTCAACTATAAAGTTAACGATGCTTGGCAAAGAAGGGTTTTCAAAAAGAACTTCTTTTCTCTTTTCGATGTCAGCGCGGAACTCTTCTTCTTTCGCGTCTATTTCACTAAAAGCAGGGCATGGATCAAAGTCCTTGCGTTTTTCTTCTTTCGGCTCTACTGGTTCTTCTTTTTCTTCCTCGGATGGAATTGGCTCTGGTTCGGCGATTGGAGCCGGAACATTTCCAGTATTCAAAGAGGAAAGATCGTTGTTAATATTGACGTCAAGGGCCTCTTCTTTAACTCTATTAGAGAATGGTTTGACAAAAGCCATGATTGCAATCAAGCCTAAAGCTGCCATTGCGAAATAAATCGTTTGACTTCTTATCGTTGATTCGTAATCTAAGCTCGTGCTAATTCCTTTGCTTTCTAGGATCTTCTTGATTGTTTCAACTTGGATTCCTTCGCCAATTTCATAATATTTGCCAAAGAATGAGAGAGCCAATATTAAGACAAACGAAGCACAAACAACTATAAAAGAGAATTTATAGAAATAAGTACTTTTTCTTGCAAATAAGGAAATTGAAATAACTAAAGCGACAACACAATAGACAAGAATGAGATAGATAAAGAAAGCCAAAGTTTTATACCCCGTTTCCATGTTTTGATAATTACTAAGAACTTCAAAGCCATTAACAGTAACTGTATTTGTGACGGATGAAGACGTGTATGTAATTACGAGGATATTCGAAAATAATGATCCAACTAGCAATCCAACAAAAAGAACGACGAAGAGCATTGCAAGAAGTCTATTGACCAATTTAGCATTTGAATTTGTTTTAGGGTCGTCTTCAAATTTCATAAATCTAGCAGAGACAATAGAATTGATTACTGCTAAGAAAGCCATGCCAATAAGAGGGATATACGAAATCGAGGAAATCGAAGATACAGCAACCCCTTGATTGTTCTTGTCGACAAAACTAATTACGATAGAGAAAAGGTAAAAGGCAATCGATAAAGCAAATTCCCAATAGATAAGGGTTCTCGTTTTCATCAAGAATTTATTGGTGTTTTTTGAATAAATTAATATTTGAGTGAAATAAATCAACAAGAAAATGTACAAGACGAAAAAGGCAACAAAAGAAATCAAACATTCAAGCGTTTGATTATCGCCTAGAGCATTAAACAAAGAGAAATATGCCACTCCATCAAAAAAGCAAACAGGAATGAAGAAAATGGAGAAAAGAAACACCATCGAAACGAGGGAAATAATTATTCCAAAAATGGCTCCCGAAGTGCTAGAAGATTCATCATCGGCTAATTCAGAATCATCATCCCTATTTCTAACTTCAAAGATGATAGCGTAAATCGCTAAAAGGATATCCACAGCGAACAAACATATAGGGTAAATGATTCCAATATCTGCACAAGCAATTGACAAAAGCATGCTAATGAGGGAAAGAATAACATTCAAAGTTAATAAAACCTTAACTTTCTTGTTGGCCAATTGCAATGAAGCCGCAATAAGAGAAAATATAACTGTCAGACCCGTAAATCCTAAGATTATCCATGCCATTATCCCAGCTGTGTCTGGCGTATTATCTAACGCATAAACATACAAGGCTCCGCTAGCTGATCCCAAGAAGATGTGAAGCAAAGCTAAAGCTATAGAAATTGTCGAAGCAATATAAACGGTTATTTTCTTAAAGGTCAAATTAGAGAATGGCATATTAATTCCCTCCAATGTCACGCCTAATTATAAAAATTTTTAATTTTTTTGTTAATATAAAACTCCCTAAAAAACGAAAGCGGTTTTAGCTATTTTTTAACGGGAATTATATTGTTAAAAAATCAAAAAATCCCCATTAAAAACGATTATTTTTGCTTTTTGATTATCGTTAAGTTCTTATCTGTCTGAAGAACGATGCTGTTCTCATCGACTGAATGGGTCAAATATACATCTCCGCCAACAACGGATCCTTTGTGTATGGTAGTATCTCCGCCAAAGATAGCGGCATTGGAATATATAGTAACGTTATCCTCAACAGTCGGGTGTCTTTTGATGCCGGAAAGGCTTCTTCCTTTTGATAAAGAAAGTGCGCCTAAGGTAACTCCTTGATAAAGTTTTACACGTTCTCCAATAATGGTCGTTTCACCAATAACAATGCCTGTTCCGTGATCGATGAAAAAATAATCGCCAATTGTTGCGCCAGGGTTTATATCAATTCCAGTATCTTTGTGGGCTTTCTCAGAAATATATCTTGCGATTAATTGAAGGTTACGCTTATAAAATTCATGGGCAATACGGTAATTAAGAATTGCTTCGAAGCCTGGATACATCAAAACGATTTGCTGTCTTGAAACGCTTGCTGGGTCTCCTTCAAGAATTGCTTCGATGGTTGTGTTAATGGTCCTTCTAATTTCAGGAAGGCTTTCAAGGATTTCTTTTTTGATTACATTTCCATTTTCGGCACTTTCTAAAATTCTTTCCAAACCAGAAGAAACCACACCATATAGTTCGTCTAAATCACTACACGTATAGGCTGGATTATAGTATTCAAGCATCAAAAGAGTAGATACATGTATCAAAAATGAATCGATATCTTCTTTGTTGAATTTTGTTATCGAATCGCTATTTTCAAATTGTTTTTCCAATTCCTTGACACTCATATTCATTCAAAGAGCCCTTCAACTGAAAGATATCTTTCTCCATTATCGGGAAGAACAGTAACAATTATCTTGCCAGGGTATTCTTTTGCAACTTCTAGAGCAGAAGCAACGTTGGCACCAGATGATATGCCAACAAAGAGCCCTTCTTCTTTAACTAGAGCCTTTGTCATTTCATAGGCTTTTTCATCGGACATAGTAATAACTTTATCAACAAGAGAAAGATCAAGAACTTCAGGTTTGAACCCTGCACCAATCCCTTGAATTTTGTGAGAACCTTTTTGCCCGGCTGTAACAAAAGGTGAACCAGCAGGCTCTACGCCAATGGAAATGACGGATGGTTTCTTTTCCTTTAAATATTTGGAGACTCCACTTAAAGTTCCACCAGTTCCGAAAGCAGAGATAAAGACGTCTACTTCACCATCAGTTTGTTTGTATATTTCAGGGCCGGTCGTTTTATAATGAGCCTTGGAATTGTCAAAATTGTCAAATTGAAGAGGGATGAAGGAGTTCTTTATCTCTTTATGAAGGTTTTCGGCTTCCTTTATGCATTGGGCCATCCCTCCTTCTTTGACCAAACGGCAATCAGCACCAAAGGCTTTCATCATTTTTACTCTTTCAATTGAGCAATTTGCCGGCATAAAGATTACCACTTTCATGCCAAGAGTTGCACCTATAGCAGCTAAACCTATGCCAGTGTTGCCACTTGTTGGTTCAATGATCGTTGTTTCTTTGTTTATTTTTCCTTCTTCCAAAGCAGAAATTATCATCTCCTTTGAAGCTCTATCTTTAATCGATCCAGTTGGATTGCATCTTTCTAACTTTGCATATATAGGTGATGGAGATTGATATATTTCCTCAATCTTCTTTAATCGAACTAATGGAGTATTTCCAATTAAATCTAACATTGAATAGTCTTTTATTGCCATATTTTCTCTCTTTCTTTTGAACGGATAAGATTATAAAGAATTGAATAATAATGGTGCAAGAAATATGCCTTATGAATACACGTATACCCTATTTTTTGTTTTTAGTGATATTTGGAGAGATTAGTCATACAATCCTTAATGTGCGAAAATTAGATTTAGGCAATAGAAATACCATAAAGAGCATTATGCAATTGGCGTTGCCAAGCATGCTAGCTCAGCTTGTATCCGTTCTTTATAGCATCGTTGACCGTATTTTTATCGGCAATATGTCCGAAGTCGGAGAAATTGCCTTGATTGGTGTCGGAGTGGTTGCTCCAATAACAACTTTCATTACTTCTTTTGCTTATTGGGTCGGCTATGGTGGCTCACCCATTTTCTCGATGTCCTTAGGTGAAAAGAATGAAGAAAACGCGAAAAAGATTTTGTCGAATTCATTCATCATGCTTATTGCCCTATCCGCATTGATAATGTGTATCTTTTATCCATTAGGCAAGCCTCTTTTGTATTTATTCGGTGCATCGGAGGCTTCATTTCCATACGCATATCAATATTTCCTTATATATTTAGGCGGAACATTTTTCTCTATCCTAACCCTAGGATTAAATCAATTCGTCATTGCGCAAGGAAAATCTCTCTTAGCCATGTTTGTCACTTTGCTTGGAGCAATTCTTAATGTTATTCTCGATCCAATATTCATTTATGTTTGTAACATGGGCGTCGCAGGAGCCGCATGGGCTACATTAATTTCTCAGTTTGTTTCATTTTTGTTCGTTCTATTTTTGCTATTGAAGGTCACCGATATCAAATTGTCTTTTCAAAAAATTGATTGGAAAATCGTGAAAAAGATTATCAGCCTAGGTTTTTCCCCGTTTGTGATTCTTGCGACCGATTCTGTTATCTACATCGCATTAAACACATGCATAAAATCTTTTGCTGGAAACGATGCTGATTTCTATATAGAGATTGCAACCATAACACAAGCTTTCTTCTCTTTATTTACCGGTCCTTTGCTTGGCATATCAACAGGCACACAGCCATTATTGGCTTACAATTATGGTTCAAAGCAAATAGATCTAATTAAAAAAGCCGAGAAGCAATTAATTGCTTTTGCTTTGATTTTTACTTCAATATCTTTTGTTATTTCTTTCTTTATCGGTTCCCCGTTTGCTAGATTATTCATTTCTTTGTCGTCTTCAAATCCGAACGAAAACGTTATTTCTATGGCAGGAAAGGTCATCTCAATTTATATGTATGGGATCATCCCACTTTCTTTCCAATATGTATGCGTCGATGGTTTGACGGGGTTGGGTCAGGCAAAATATTCAATATGGCTATCGTTGTTTAGAAAGATTGTCCTTCTTTTGCCTTTAACGATTTTATTGCCCCTTTGTTCTGGTGATGCCTTCTTTGTTTTCTATGCTGAGCCTATTGCGGACACTATCGCTTCATTTACTTCATTAATTGTATATCTTATTCTCATGCCAAGAATCTTACGCAAAAGAGAAAGCCAAACGACTAGCGTATTGGAATAATAAAAAAGCCAGCACCAAGCTGGCAAAATTATAATTTTTTGATTGGGTCTTTCTTTGAAAGTTCATCCCAATTTTTGAAATCTTCCTCGTCGGGGATGAAAACGTAAGGGATGTTTCTTCCGATTTCGTTATAATCGAAGCCGTTTCCGAGAAGGAATTTATTTTCATTAATTACAGTTCCAACGTAATCAAGTTTAACTTCCACTTCTCTTCTTGGAGTCTTGTCTACAAATGTTGCAACTTTAATATCTTTTGGATTCTTTGTCTTGAGATATTCTTTGAGATATCCAATGGCGATGCCAGTATCAACGACATCTTCCACGATAACGATCGTTCTACCTGCTGGGTCAAAACTCATATCTTTAAGAAGGTTAACTTTCCCTGTGGATGAGGTTCCCTCATAGGAAGATATATGAATGTAATCAACTATCACTGGAATATCGATGTATTTCATCATTCCAATAAGAAAGGTCATTGCGCCTTTCATTACGCAAAGAAGAATCGGTCGTTTTTCTTCATTTTTTAAAGAAGATGAGATTTCTTCGCCGACTTTTTTGTAACAAGCTTCAATTTGAGCTTCGTTCATGATTATTTGACGCATTAATGTTCTCCTGATATTTATAGAAACATCGCTCTATTTTTAAAGACTATAACAATCTTTACAATTTCGCCATAAAAAGAATGTAAAAGTTTCATGAAAACGTTTTCACATAAATTTTCTCTTTTATATTGACTGATTATGGTTCAAAATAAATTGTCGAAAGACATTGTTCGTATAATTGCCGGATTGGCGGAAAGTTTCTACGTTGGACCTTAATCCAACACTATGAACAAGAAAAAAGTCTTAGTATCTATCTATCTTTTTTCATTTGTTACTCTAATTTTCTACCCAATTCTCAAACAAGGATTACGAGCAGAAATAGGAGAACACATGAAAAAGTGTATTAAATTAACAGCCTTAACAATCCTCACCCTCACTGCATTAGCCAGCTGCGACAGCAAAAAATCAGATGAAACTCAACTCACAGCCGGTCTTATCACATTGCATGATGAAAACTCTACTTACGACAAGAACTTCATCGATGCTTTCAACGCAGCTTGCGAAGCTGAAAACGTCAAGCCTTTAATCAAAACAGGCGTTCCAGAAGGAAATGACGCTTATGACAAAGCCATCGATTTAGTCGAATCTGGATGCAAATTTATCTTTGCCGACTCATTTGGACATGAAGATTACATCTTAAAAGCAGCAAAAGAAGAATCATCCGTAGAATTTGCCCATGCTACAGGAACTAAAGCACACACCGAAAAGGTTTCCAACTTCCACAACGCTTTTGCTTCTATCTACGAAGGTAGATATCTTGCTGGTGTTGCCGCAGGTTTAAAATTAAAAGACATGATTGAAAAAGATTCAACTACATCCAAAAAACTTGGCTATGTTGGTGCATATACATATGCTGAAGTTATCTCCGGATATACTTCCTTCTTCCTTGGCGCAAGATCAATAGTTTCCGATGTTACAATGGATGTTCAATTCACTGGTTCTTGGTATGACGAAACAGCTGAAAAAACAGCTGCCGAAACCTTAATTGCCAAAGGTTGCTCTGTTATTTCTCAACACGCCGACTCTTGGGGTGCGCCTTCCGCTTGCGAAACAGCGAAAATTCCTAACGTTTCATACAATGGTTCAACAGAAGCACGCTGCCCAGAGACATATGTTGTCTCTTCCAAAATTGATTGGCAACCATATTTCCAATATTGCTTGCAACAAATCAAAGCAGGGAAATCCATCGATACTGACTGGACTGGCACATTAGGTTCAACATTAACAAATGGCTCCGTTGCATTATGCGATTTTGGCAAAAAAGCCACCGTTTCCGGAACAGAAGCAAAGATCAACGAAGTTGCAGCCGAGCTTAGAGATGGTTCTCTTCAAGTTTTCGATACATCCAAATTCACCGTTTCCGGCAATAATGTCAAATCAACAATGAAAGTTGATGCTGACGGCCATATCACTTCTTATTTCGCTGATGTTGATACAGACGCAGCTTATACAGGCGATACAGAAGCAATTGAAACAAAGAATGGAATCACATACTTTGCAGAATC
The DNA here is from genome assembly GCA_963638555.1 of bacterium. Lineage (GTDB taxonomy): Bacteria > Bacillota_I > Bacilli_A > RFN20 > CAG-826 > UBA4951. Next base: position 27,181 of record CAVHQU010000001.1, read on the forward strand.
TTCTAAACGTTCCGCTCCTTATTTCGATATCACAATTGATGGTATCAATTTGTTAAACAGCAAATATTAATTTAAATACTCTTAGCCCAAGGGATTCTTTCTCTTGGGCTTTCTTCTTTTGGAGGAAAATATGGCAAATAAACAAGTATGCGTTGAACTTAAGGGGATATCTAAAAGTTTTGGCAAAGTTAAAGCTAATCATAACGTTAACTTAGAAATATATCATGGCGAAATACTTTCCCTTTTAGGTGAAAACGGTTCAGGAAAAACCACATTAATGAATATGCTTTCTGGCATCTATTATCCTGATGAAGGAGACATTTTCGTTGATGGAAAGAAAGTAAAAATCTCATCTCCAAAAGATGCTTTTAATTACAGGATTGGAATGATTCACCAGCATTTCAAACTTATCGAAGCATTCAATTCTCTTGAAAATATTCTTCTAGGAATAAAACCTTCGATTCCTTTTTGCAAGAAAGCCAAATATTTCTTTACTAACTTTTATAAAAAGAAAGATCAAAGAAGTGAAAAAGAATTTGATCAGTCTTCAAAAAAAGACGCAAAAAAGAAAATTCAAGAGATCTGTGATAAGTACGGATTTGTGATTGATTTTAACAAAAAAGTCTATGACATGTCCGTTTCAGAAAAACAAACATTAGAAATCGTTAAAACATTATATCGCGGTGCAGATATCCTTATATTAGATGAACCAACAGCCGTATTAACGCCAATTGAGGCTGATAGGCTTTTCAGCGTTATCCGTAACATGAGAAACGATGGCAAATCAATAATTATCATCACCCATAAAATGCAAGAAGTTTTATCGGTCTCAGATAGAGTTGCAGTCCTTAGAAAAGGAGAATGCATCGGCAGCGTTAACACTAAAGAGACCAATGAATCCCAATTAACTGAAATGATGGTTGGAGAAAAAGTTGAACTCGAAATAAAACGCGCCACACCAAAAAATCCTCAAGATAGAATAATAATCAAAAACCTCACTTGTAAAAACGAAGAAGGCAACATTGCAATAAAAGACGTTTCGTTCTCGGCAAGAAGCGGAGAAATCCTTGGGATAGCAGGAATTTCAGGCTCAGGTCAAAAAGAACTTCTTGAAGCAATTGCAGGCCTTATTAAAGATACATCTGGCGAGATAGAATACATAAATCCAGAGGGGGCGTGTATCAATTTAAAGGACAAAACTTCCAGACAAATTAGAGCCATGGGCGTTCGTCTAGCTTTCGTTCCTGAAGACAGATTAGGAATGGGGCTAGTTGGAAATATGGATCTTATCGATAACATGATGTTACGTTCATACACAAAAAACACCAAGAATCCATACCTTGATAGAAAAGAGCCTACAAAACTAGCCGATAAAGTCGTTAATGAACTTGGGGTAAGCACTCCTTCTATTCATACATCAGTTAGAAAATTATCAGGTGGAAACGTTCAAAAGGTTTTAGTTGGAAGAGAAATCGCTTCAATGCCAAAAGTTTTAATGGTCGCATATCCAACTCGTGGTTTAGATATTAATTCATCATATATGATTTACAATCTTTTAAATGAGCAAAAGGAAAACGGTGCAGCCATCATTTATGTCGGTGAAGACTTAGATGTTCTTTTAGCTCTCTCAGACAGAATCGTTGTATTGGGCGATGGTGAAGTAAGAGGGGTGCTTGATGGCAGAAAAGCCACTAAAGCTGAAGTCGGTCTCTTAATGACAAAGAAAATGGAGGAAACAGCACATGAATAAGTTTATTGCAAAACTAAAAGAATCTCCTTTCCACATTATTAGAAGAAACGATTTGCCATTATGGCAAAGAATTTTATACAAAACTGGGGCCATTCTTTTCGGCTTCATTCTCCTTTGCTTGTTATTATTGATATTTGCTCAAGCTAATCCAATTGATGTTATCGTTAATCTTTTCAAGGGATGTTTCTCTTCAAGTAGAAGAACATGGAGAACATTTAGGGAGTTAGCCTTAATTTTGATGGTTGCGTTAGCCTTAGTTCCTTCTTTCAAAATGAAATTCTGGAATCTAGGAGGAAACGGCCAAATTTTAATTGGCGATTTAGCTGCAATCGTTTGCATGTTCTATATGGGAAATGCGGGCGTTCCTGATTGGGCAATCATCATTGTAATGTTTTTTGCCGCCACGACCGCTGGTGCCATTTGGGCTATAATACCAGCCATCTTCAAATCTTTCTTCAACACAAATGAATCATTGTTCACTTTAATGATGAATTACATTGCAGCCGGATTGGTTTCAGTATTCTTATCCGCAGCCGTTACATCAGGCTCAGGAACTTTGCCATTGCAAACAGCAGGTAACCTTCCTTCGTTGGCAGGAAACGATTCATTGTTCACGATTATTGTGGCTTGTGTTGTTTTTATTGGTATTTTCATCTATTTGCGTTTTAGAAAGGCTGGATATGAGCTTGAAGTTGTTGGTGAGTCTCAAAGAACAGCCAAATACGTTGGTATCAACGTTAAACTCGTTACGATAAGAACATTGGCAATCTCAGGGGCGATATGCGGATTAGTCGGTTTCTTGCTAGCTGGATCAATCGACCACACTATCAATTCTGATTCAGCTCGAAATTTAGGCTTTACTGCTATCATGGTCGCATGGCTTTCGAAATTTAATCCTTTGACAATGATTGCAACTTCATTCTTGGTAGCGTTTTTATCAAATGGCATGTCAGCTGTCCAAACTGCTTTCTCCATTACGAATGATTCCATTGGCGATATTTCCATCGGACTTGTATATTTCTCGATTATCGCCATCGAATTCTTCATCTCTTATAAGATAGTAAGAAAGCATAACGATTTGGGTGTAAGCAAAACGGCCGAGGCCATCGCTTCGGTAAGCGAAAATAACGAAGGAGGAAACAAATAATGATGTTCTTTGATTCTTTATTACCTTCTGCAATATCAATTGCCACAGTATTCCTTTTCGGATGTATTGGTGAAATTATCATGGAGAAATCAGGTCACCTTAATTTAGGCGTTCCTGGAGTCATGTGTTTTGGCACATTAGGTGGGTGCGTTGGCGTATCTCTTGTTATGAGTTGGTATTCCTCATCGCCTGAAAGTGCACCATATTTCTTGTTGATGTTTATAGCAGTTCTATTCAGCGCGTTATTCTCCATTATCTCTGGACTTATATATGCGGTTTTGACAGTGTCTTTCCGTTGTAATCAAAATGTCACAGGACTTGTTCTAACAACTTTTGGTGGAGGCATCGCTGATTATTTCATGTCCAGCGTTGATTCAACATATTTTTCACAAGCAAGCAAAATTATTTCATCTTACCCAGCTTGGGCTGATAATTTGGGAGCATTCGGCAAAATATTCTTTGCTCATGGATTTTTAGTTTATTTTGCCATTGCTTTAGCAATCATCGTTGCAGTTGTCCTCAAAAAGACAAGAATTGGATTAAACCTCCGCTCTGTTGGGGAAAACCCGGGTGCAGCAGATGCCGCTGGAATTAATGTTAATGGCTACAAATACGGTGCGATATTAACTGGTTCCGTCATTGCTGGATTCGGAGGCCTCTTCTACGTTATGGATTACGTTGGTGGGTCTTGGGAAAATTCCTCCACAATTCAAGCGTTTGGCTGGTTGGCAATCGCCTTAGTCATCTTCACTGTTTGGAAACCATCTCTTGCCATTTTAGGATCAATACTTTTCGGAATGTTATTTATCCTTCCAAACAAAATCTCGGGAATCGATTTCACGACTATGCAAGCATTCAAGATGATGCCATATATAGTCACTGTCATCGTTCTTATCATCACAAGCATTATTGGCAAAAAGAGCGTTCAGGCGCCTGAAGCACTTGGTTTGCCATATTTCAGAGAGGATAGATAGCTTTATTGGGAGAAGCCAGCCTGCTCGACATCTAATCTAAGTGCAAGTTAGACTATAAAAGTCTTAGAAGAGTTGGAACTGGGTTTATAAGAGTTAAGATCTTAATAACCAGTTCTAACTTTTCCTTTTTAGGGACCTTCATCTGTTACCTTTCTATTGAAAGATAGCAGAGGCAAGAGGCAGACAAAGTTTAATAACTTCATTTGCATGTTTCCTAACAAATAATATTATATTACATATTGTCAGACATACAAGATAAATACTTACTTTGTGTTTATTTAAATATCAATCTTTTGCCTGTTTTATAGATAAAGAAATTCTTTTCCTTGCTACGTCTACTGCTATGACTTTAACTTTGATTATTTGGCCTAACTCAAGTTCTTCTGATGGATGGGAGACATAATGGTCGGCAATTTCAGAAATATGGACCAAACCATCTTGATGAACGCCAATATCTACAAAAGCACCAAAATCCGAAAGATTTCTAATCGTCCCATTTAAAATTAGTCCTACGGATAAATCCTTAATCTCTTTAACGTTGTTGTCCAAAGTCGCAGAAACTATCTTTTCGCGAGGATCCCTACCGGGTTTTTTGAGTTCTTCAATGATGTCTTGAAGAGTATAAATGCCTATATCTAATTCTTTTGAAAGGCTTTCGATGTTAGAAAGATTAGATAGAGATGCGTTTGCTTCTGGGGAACCTAATTTGTTTAAAGAAATATTAAGTTTCTCCAAAAGTTTTAAAGTAGTTTGATAGTCTTTAGGGTGGACTGCCGTTTTTTCTAACGGATTTTCGTTTTCTATACGAAGGAAGCCTGCTGCTTCAATAAATGTTTTTTCTCCAAAGCCTTTTACTTTGAGAAGTTCCTTTCTTTCTTTAAATGGACCGTTTTGTTCGCGATAAGAAACGATTGCTGTAGCGCTTCTTTCATTTAAACCAGAGACGTACTTTAAAAGTGAGACGGAAGCAGTATTTAACCACACGCCAACCTCATTTACTGCATCTACAGTTGTTGAAGAAAGAGTTTGTTTTAGCCTGCTTTCATCCATGTCATGTTGATATTGTCCTACACCGATTGCCTCAGGAGGAATCTTTACTAGTTCGGCCATTGGATCAAGAAGACGTCTTGCAAGGGATACAGCGCTTCTTTCATCAATATCCATATTAGGGAATTCTTTGATTGCCAAAGGCGAAGCGGAATACACGGACGCGCCAGATTCATTAACAATAGTCAATATGATGTTGGATAAACTATTCTTTTTTAGAAATGAATTAAGGAACGCTTCAGATTCTCTTGAAGCCGTGCCATTTCCTAAAGCGATTGCATCGTAACCATGAATCTTATACATAGAAAGAAGTTTTTCTTCTGCTTGTTTTTCCTTACCGATTGTTGGATAAATTATACATGTCTCCAATACATCGCCATTTTTATTGATAAGCGCAAGCTTACATCCATTTTTGTAACCAGGGTCAAATCCTAGTATTTGTTTCCCTTTTAAGGGAGATGCCAAAAGGAGTTGTTTTAAATTTTTAGAGAAAAGAGACAAAGACGAATCTTCTGCCTTTTCAAAAAGTTCATTAGTAATTTCGTTTTCCAATGATGGACCCATCAAACGTTTGTAAGAATCTTCTATTGTTTCACGTAATATGCTTTCATATGGACTATTTCTATGGATTAAATTTCTAGCGATGTAATTATGAATTGTTATCTCATCATATGAGAAAGAATATGAGATTTTCTTTTCTTTCTTTCCACGTAAAATTGCTAAAGTTTGATAAGGTTTTATTCTAGATACAGGAGTATCAAAATTAGCATAGTTTTCATATTTTTTATCTGTATCTTCTTTCGTTTCTTTAGATTTTAAGTGGGCGGATTTATAAATATAGCCCTTAGCAAAAAGATAGTAAGAAGCGTCATCTGAAATATCTTCAGCAATGATATCTTTTGCTCCGTTAATCGCGTCTTCCTTAGAATTTACACCTTTTTCTTCATTGATAAAAGATTTTGCAAATTCATTTAGAGTTTGTAAGGTTCCGTTTTGCTTAAGAATGTATTTAGCGAGTTCTTCTAAACCTTTTTCTTTAGCAATCGAACCTCTCGTTTTTCTCTTAGGCTTATATGGACGATAAATGGTTTCTAGAAGAGTTAAATTATCACATGTCTCAATTGTTTCTTTTAATTCAGGCGTTAATTTGCCTTGTTCTTCAATGGAGGAAAGAACGGTTTTCTTTCTCTCTTCTAATTTCTCGAATTTTTCCTTTTCTTCTTCGAATTGGCGAAGAATGATATCAGAAAGATTACCGGTCTCTTCTTTTTTGTAACGGGCAATAAAAGGAACCGTTGCTCCTTCGTCTAATAATTTAAGAACGTTCTTTGTTTGCCAATCTTTAATTTGCAAACGGGTTGATAAATAAGAGATAATTTCCATAGCTCCTCCATAGTTAAAAGCATTATGGTCAGTATTTTATACTGAAATCACTTATATTACTAGCAATGGAAAAGAAGATCGCCATATGTTGGAGTTGGCCAATCTTTTTTAGCTACAAGAAGTTCCGCTTCATCAACACACTTACGGAGAGTGAACATTTCTTCTTTCAATTTCTTCGAAACAAAGAAAGCGTGTTCTTCCTCACTAACATTCATCTCATTGTCTTCCTTGATTAATTCATCAAGTCTCTTGAGAGAAGAATATGTTTTAACGAGAATTGTTTCTAATGCTGCTTGTTCTTCTAAAGTTGTATCAAGTGAATTTTTATAATATGAGTTCAACGATAAAACATCTTTTAAAGATGAGTTTATAGCAGGCAAGTACAATTTATGTGCCATACGCGACATTGTTTTGGCCTCAATAACGGCTTTAGAATGATAATCTTGATATTTGATATTTTTACGAGAATCAATTTCAATTTCGCTTAAAACATTGTTATTAACTAAAAGTTCTCTGTTTTCCCTTCTTTCTAAAGCTGAGATTGCATCAGGAGTGTTTTTTAGGTTTGGAAGCCCACGTGAAGCCGCTTCTTCTTCCCATTCTTTTGAATAACCATTACCATTGAAAATGACGCGTTGATGTTTCTTAATCGTTTCTTTTGCCCAAGAAAGTGCAGTTTCTTCTTTATTTTCCGCTTTTTCTAAAATTGAAGCGATTTCATTGCAACCATCAGCGATTATCGTATTCAAATATGTGTTTGGCTCAGAAATATTTTGTTCTGATCCAACCATACGGAATTCAAAGCGGTTGCCAGTGAAAGCAAACGGAGAAGTTCTGTTTCGATCCATGTCATCTTTAAGCAATGTAGGAAGAGACTTGCTGCCGTTAATCGTTTTAAATGTACGCTCAATGTCCTCTTCACCAGTTACTAATTTTGTTAAATAGTCACCAAGATAAATCGAAATAATTGCTGGAGGTGCTTCATTGGCGCCTAAACGGAAATCATTGCCATAGGATGCGACCGATTCTCTTAACAAATCGGCATATAAATCAACGCCTCTGATAACATTAGCAAGAAACACCATAAATTGAACGTTATTCTTAGGGTCTTTCCCTGGTTTGAATAAATTTATGCCTGTGTCAGTACCGATTGACCAGTTATTGTGTTTGCCCGATCCATTGATGCCTTCAAATGGCTTTTCTCCTAAAAGGCATACCATGCCATGGCGTTTAGCGACTCTTTTAAGTATTCTCATTACAAGTTGGTTTTGATCAGCCGCCAAAGATCCTTTTTCAAATATGCAAGCAAGTTCGTGTTGGGATTGAGCGACTTCATTATGCTCCGTTTTGGCTGCTATCCCAAGTTTCCATAAAGTGTCATTAACTTCCTTCATATAAGCGGAGATTTTTTCTCTTATTGGTCCAAAGTAATGGTCTTCCAATTCTTGCCCTTTTGGAGCGCTCGCACCAAAAAGCGTGCGACCCGTGTATACGATATCCTTTCTTTTTAGATATCCTTCTTGATCAATTAAGAAATATTCTTGTTCTGCACCAGCGTAAGAGAATACGCGTTGAGTTTTATCGTCCCCTAAAAGGCGAAGAACACGAACGGCCGCTTCAGAAAGAACTTCTTCTGAACGTAATAGAGGGGTCTTTCCATCAAGGGCTTCGCCATTATACGAGCAAAAAGCGGTTGGAATGTATAAAACGGCTCCGTCATCATCATCCTCTAAAACAAATGCCGGTGAAGAGGCATCCCAAACCGTATATCCTCTAGCCTCAAAGGTTGCTCTAAGCCCGCCCGAAGGAAAAGAGGAAGCATCCGGCTCACCCTTAATCAATTCATTTCCTTTAAAGTCATATGTTATATTGCCTTTTTCATCAGGTTTTCCAATGAAAGCATCGTGTTTTTCAGCTGATAAACCGTTTAATGGTTGAAACCAATGAGTATAATGAGTTGCTCCTTTAGAAAGAGCCCATCTTAGCATTCCATTAGCCACTTCGTCAGCGTATTCCTTAGGCAATTGTTTATGTGAAGAAATAGCCTCATTTAAGGCATTATAGGCATCAGAAGAGAGATACTCCTTCCTAGCTTTGTCATTAAAGACATTTGAGCCAAATACACTAAGAACATCTTCTTTTTTAGAAGCATCAATCTTTTTTGTTGCCATAGTTGTTTTTTCCTTCTTTGATATTCGGATGAAGTAACATCCTATGGTTCTTTATTGTCCTATATTCTTGAATTTTTGAATATAGTTTTTCATACAATGTTAGAAAAATTTACAAAACTATTTTAAGAATTCGTTCTTCTTCTCTCTTTGAAGCAATAAGGAGGCGATATCTTTTGCTGATTCTCCATTATTTACGATTTCATTAACACCATAGACAATTGGCATATCAATCTTATATTTATCACAAAGTTGTTTTGCGGCTTTTAAAGAATTAACGCCTTCAACAACCATTCCTACTTTTTCAATTGCTTGAGATATTGAATATCCTTCCCCAATATAGTGACCACATTGATTGTTTCTAGAGTGTTTGCTTGTGCAAGTTACAATGAGGTCACCAATGCCGGCTAAGCCTGAAAACGTTGTATGATCGCAGCCCATAGCGATACCTAATTTGGCTAATTCATGCACTCCGCGCGTGATTAAAGCCGCTTTAGCATTATCGCCGTAGCCTAAGCCATCTGAAATACCACAGGCGATAGCAATAATGTTCTTAAAGGCCCCGCAAAGTTCGCAACCTTTTCTATCTTCATTTGTGTATACTCTAAAAATCTCTGAATGAAATATATGTTGAACCTTCTTGGCATTTTCAAGGTTTGAACAAGCAGCGACAATACAAGTAGGCAGAGAAATGGAAACCTCTTCCGCGTGACTTGGCCCAGTAAGAGCAACGACTTCATTTTTATTTCCTAACACATCTTCAATTATTTCCGACGTTGTAAGCAAGGAATCTTCTTCAATGCCTTTTGCAAGATCGACAATCAATTGATTTTTAAAGAGGGGTTTTATCAATTTTGCTGTATTTCTTATATATGAAGACGGCGTAGCAAAAACGATTACTTCAGAGTCTTTCAAGCAATACTCAACATCCGCAGAAAAAACTATCTTTGATGAAAGAATTACATCAGGAAGATTCTTGTGCGTATGGGTTTGATTGAGGCGGGTTGCCTCTTCTTCACGATGAGAATAGCAAAAAACTTCATAGTCTTTATTTGCTAATAGATTACAAATTGCACTGCCCCAAGTTCCGCTTCCTAAAACACATATCTTCATATAAATACCTCTATGGTATTGTAAAGGAAAATATTCTAAATGAGTATACGTATCCCTTATTTTTTCAAAAAGGAAGATATATAACCATATGTTTTTGATTGAATGCAATTGGATGTGTTGGTTGCTTCAAAGGCTTCTTTCAATTCATCGTAGGTTGAGGTTGCTAGGTTTACTTTCGTCTTGCCATCCCAAAGATTTAAACGTTCTGTATATAAAGACCAACTCGTATCCCACCAACCAGTTACTGCCGCTTTATAAGTCCACATAGTCCATGAATAACCACGTTTTTCATAAATAGATAATTGGGAATTCCACGCTTCTTCATCATCAAAGAAAGTAAATTCAGAAACAGAATATGGCACATCATACTCATGACCCCAAATATGCACTTCATGATATGAATTGAAAAGCCAATAAGGAACTATCTCATGGTTCCAATTATACAAATGGGTGTCATATTGAATATTTTCCCAACCATATTTATCAGGATCAGAAAAGCAATCAAAGGACCAGACTCCTTCAATATTAATTACGTGTTCATCGCCAACTGATCTTATCCCTTGGTATATTTTATCGAATACAGGCCCGCATACTTCAGGAACGGTTCCAGCGTCTTTGTTATCGTAATATGCACAAGGTTCATTAAGAAGATCGTATGTAGCAATAGCCTTTCCTAAATCAGGCCTTGTATATGTATAGTGTTCAGCGACATATTTCCAAAGATCGACTGTAGCATCCTGATAAATTTCATTTTTCCATAAATCAGCTTTGCTCATATCTCCACAATGCTCGTATCCATTTTGCCCGCCTGGAGCACCATGCAAATCAAGAACGCAATAGAGATTATATTTTTGACAATTGGCAATGAATGAGTCGATATACGAAAAAGCTTCATTTTCTTCTTTTCTTGTAAAGGTTCCATTTTCTTCATTTAGAATATTTCTCCAATAAAAGGGGAGACGTATGGTGTTTAATCCTAAATCTTCGATGTTTTTGAAATCGATTTCAGAAAACCAATTTTCTCTATAAATATCAATAAGTTCTCTTCTTTGAGAATCATTAAGATTTGGGTTTGAATAATAACCTTTTATAGCCTCTTCCATTGGGAGTTCTGGATAAGTCGTTAAATTATTTTCATCAATGATTTGATTTCCATTTTCATCAAGGCATTCACCAACAGAAAACGGAGAAATCCATCCTTCTGATATTAAAAGGTTTCCAGCATTCACGCCTTGCAGAACCAGTCTATTTCCGTTTTTATCATATAAGGAGTTTCCATCAGCATAAACGAGCCCATTTCTATGAGAGATTTTAGATTTTCCACCACTTAAAGTAATCGAACGATTATTTGTCATCGTTGCAACCACGCCCAAAAAGCCTGCGGGCAATATCAGTAAAGCTCCAAAAACAGACAAAGAAATAATCAAAAACTTCTTCTTTTTAGGTTTCATAAAATATGTTTATCGACAAGTTGATTATAAACTTTACCCATGAAACTTTGCAAATAAAAAAGGCCAATCTTTAAGACTGACCTAATTTAATTGTTAAGAAATCTATCCTGGGAAACCGCCACCGCCTGGGAAACCGCCACCTTGTGATGATGTGCCTTTTCCAGCTGTGCTTGCTGCAATTTCAACTTTGCTAGAAACAACACTCTTTGCATAAACTGTTCCATCAGCAGTAATAGATGCTTCGATGTAATAAGTTGATCCTGTAACAAGATCAGTTGTTGCGGTTGCTGTATCAACAACTTCTAATCCAAGTGTATTGTTAACTGTTGTTCTACCGAACATCGTTGTTTCAGTATAAGTTAATGTGTCTGTCTTAATTGGAGTTGTTGCAGTGGTCGAATCATAAACATTGATAGTAAATGCTGTATTCTTATAGAAATCAGAATAATTTGTTAATGTAACCAAGATACCACCTGCAGTTGGAACTTCAGCTGTGATGGTTGGAGTTGCATATTCACCATGTAAGATTTTCACATCAGAAGTTGCAATAGCACTATCTTTAATATGATTGTCATCGCCTAAGGCTTGGACGGTGAAAGCAAAATAGTTTGGTTCAAATTCAGAAGCAACAGAATCTGTTAACTTATATGAAACTTTTTCTGACGTTGAAGCAGGAACTTTGAAGTTTGTAAGAAGACTATCTTCGGAAATTGTTCCTTTTGCATCGGATTTATAAGCAAATACGTTGTAATTTGTTGCGTGCAAATCGCCAGTAAAGGAAATTGTCATATTGTCCCAATCAAATTCAATATCTTTTGGTGTTGCTAAGGTAAGATCGTCTTCGCGGATTGTGTAGCTGATAGCTTCAGAACCATTTGAGGAATTGTAACTAACACCATCGCCAACTGCAACGACTTGAATCTTATATGTTCCGCCATCTAAAGGTGTAGGAAGTTCGATTTGAGTGGTTGTACCAGTGGTGACTTTAGCTTTAGAATCACCATCTTTGTAAACGTAGACTTGGTAGCCTGATGCATTTTCAACAGCATCAAATGTTACATAGTCATCTTCGCTTGACCAGTCATCATCACCCGTATGAAGAGTGACGTTGGTTGGAGCATCAAGTAATTTTCTTGCAACCTTCTCTGTTGTCGTTTCACCACATGAGGCTAAGAGGGCAGAAGCAGAGAGAAGAGTTACATATCTAAGTGTTTTTTTAGATTTCATTTTGTTTTTTCTCCTAGAAAATAAGTGTCAATAAGAGAAGCGTGGCAAGGACGATATGTCCAACCTTTATCTCTTTGAAGTGGAAACGAATAACCTTGAGGACAACATCGGAGATAACTCCAACAGCGATTGCGACAACGAAATTCATTGTGAAACCTGCAATGAGAATTGCAAAGAGTGATGGCAAAAATTCTCCCATATCATTCCAATTGACATCTTTGATTTTGCTAAATGCAAACAATCCAGCGATAAGAACGATAGCATAGATGACCATACCGTTGATAAATAAGCCTGAGAAGACAAATGTAAATGCGGATACGATCACGATAATGCCTGCAACAATTGAGGTTAAACCAGTTCTTCCGCCTTCTTTTGATGAAACAAGCGATTCAGGACGTGCAGTGATAGTAGGAACACCAAAGAATGCACCAACTAAAGAGGCAAGAGCGTCTAAACTATAGACGTTTGCATAGTTGCCAACAGGTCCAAATAAATCAGAATCTCTGTAGATAGCATATTCGCCGTTTTCGTCTTTTTCATCAGCAATGGCTGCGTGAGCTTGCATGACTGATCCAGTTTCGGAAATGCCAATCATTAAGAATGACATGAAAGTCGTAAAGAAGATTGAGAAGACTGACAATCCAGCGTTACTGCCTTCTGGAAGAGTCGCCATATAAGCGGAGAAGTCAAATCCAGATTTGAAGATAGCGCCAAGATATGAGTTGGAGATCGTTCTCCAAGACATTGTTGAGGATTGGGTATAGTAATATGAACCACCATATGATGGGGTTAAGAACGAGAAGAAATAATAGTCACGGAAGTTTCCTCTGATGAGCCAGCAAAGGACATAGATTAACAAGCCAATGCCAAAGGCATCAATGAGAGGATGCTTGAAACTCCAATTCTTGATTTTGATATTTGCTAAAACGACATAAATTAATAATGTCACAAAGCAAATAATGACAGACATATAGCTGTAATAATATGTGCTATCGGAGAAATCCAAATTAAGAGTGACGTAAGTGAGTGAATCTCTAGGGATCGAGTCACCTGCGCTCATCTTAGAATTTAAGATTGAAGCAATGTTGAATTCGTTAACGTTTAAGATTCCAAGTTGGATGAGAACGTAAACGATTAGCATCAAGCCAACCATGGCGGGCATCGCTTTCTTTATGCTTGTCGGAACGGCTTTAAGAATAAAATTTCTTGTGAGAGGGATAGCCATGACAATTAAGTAAACAATGTTTGAAACAAATGAGATGGCAATGACGTTCCAATAAGTTAATCCCGAATGAGCACCCATTATGGAAATTATCAAAGAAACGACGCCTAAACTCACTGAATGAGTAAGAGGAACGTTAGTGATAAGGCCAATGAGGATGCTGCTAATGCCAGAGATTAACGCAATGATGAAATAAAGCGTGTAGCCAAACGAATCTTCCGTTGTCAATCCGGCCTTTCCAGACAGGAGAGTTGCTAAGATAACCGAGGTACAAGTAAGAGCAAAACCAGCTAAGATACCAGCGAAAAGTTCAGTTTTTGTATTTGTCTTTCTTTTGCTAAAAAGGAATATGGAGTCAAAGAATCGATACACGGGGTTCTTCTTTTTCTCCTTGATGGTGATTTCTGTGTTATTTTCCATATAACGCCTTTCTCCTAAAGGGAGATCGTTCTCCCCCTAGGTTTTTAATAGTTTTTATTCAGCTTTTTCTTTGCGTTTCTTTGAACCAAAGTAGATTCCGACGCCAAGCCCAACTACCACGACTCCACCGATAAGCGAACCGACAATGATGCCGGTGTTATCCGAACCAACTGTTGTTTCTTTGATGATCGTATCTGTTTGTCCCGTTAAATTAGAGACATCCATTTCGTCATAGTTATAGGATTCGCCCATAGTCCAATCAGATCCATCAAAGACTGTAGCTTTGCAAATGATGTGCGTATCGTAATAAAGTCTCGTCTTGGCAACTTCTCTTAATTGATATGCGCCATAGTAATCGTTTATTGTGTTCATATCGCATGCAGTTCCTGAATTGTAAGAGGAAACAGCAAAGATAGAACCATCGTTCATTTCGGCATCAGACACCTTATCGAGTGCATTGCTCCAAAGAAGACATGCAACGCCAGAGAAGGTCGCTTTGACTTCGCCAGAATATGTGACACCATCCATACCATCAGAGATGATAAGTCCATGCCAGTCATATTCTTCACGAACAATGCCGGTGTATAAGCCACGGTTTGCCCATGTGATACCAATTCTGTTAAGGGAGGCCATCATACCAGACATTGGGGCGATCTTCGATTTCATTGATCCTTCCCAAGCACGGATATAGATTTCACGGATAGCTTGTTCAGAGCAGAAATCCATTTGTCCAGAACGTCCGCCATCAAGGTCGTTTAACATGAAGTGTTTATTGAACGTGCCAACGCCTTCGGATTGAATGCCAGCAGTTTCAGCAATACACATTTGTCCAGCAAGGAAGCCATCTTCTGAATAATATTCGAAGTTACGACCACCAAATGGTGAACGGTGTGTATTCATAGCAGGTCCGAAGCACGAATCTTCGCCGATTCTAACACATTGTTTGCCATAAGCTTGGCCAACTCTTTCGATGAGTTCTCTATTCCATGTTGAAGCCATGACAACTTCAGATGCCCACCATGTGCAATCATCTTGGTTGCCCGTTCCAGCTTCACCTGGGCCATCAGCCGCACTCTTTTGGGCTAAGCCCATGGAATCAAATCCACCAAGATATGACGTGCCTTGGATTTTAGCATAATCCGCCCAAGAACCCTGATCAACCCAGTTATCCCAACGTGCATCTGTATAAGGAATTTCATCCCATCCATATGACGTTTTTGGGTCTGTATCGGTCGTTATTGCATCGCTTGAAGAGATTTCATTACCTCTTACGAAACGTGTGTCTGGAGTGTATTTAGTTGTAGATTTTCCAACATTGGCGACTGCATCCTTGTAGGATTGGTCGTTATTGTCTTTGCCCCAATAGTTGCAAGTGTTTCCAACAAACTCCGTTGAAGATGCAAAACCATAGTTATAGGTGCATTCTTTTGTTGTATCTTGATATGGGACTTTGTATGTGACAGTTGTGCTTGAACGTTTATCAGAAACTTGAGCCTTTCCTGTCGTATCAGATGGGAGAGCACGGGTTGCGCCATACACTTCATCTTCTCTTCCACCCTTTTCATATCCAGTTGCACCTTTATTCGCAATAGTATCCCAATCAGAAGAGATTGTTGAACGGTGCATATAAATCATGCCTGTGCCATCTGTGGCGTTAACATCATTTAATTTATTGTATGCTTGAGTTGCATCTTGGTCTCTCTTGCCATCTGCTTCATCGGTATAAATGATATCTTTAGCGACAGTTGTCTTAATAGGATCAGTCATTTGAGTATGAGAATCTTTTTGAAGACGAACTTCATATTCACCAGATTCAAGAACGAATCCGCCCCATTTTGGATTGCCAGCATGATCAGTTCCGCTTGCGGTTGCTTTGTATCCCAAGTAATCGTAGGAAGCAATATCATCGGTGTTAAAGGTGATTGTGACATTGCCATCTTCACCCGGTTTTAAACGACCGGTTTTTGCAAATCCAGCAAGGGTGACTTCTGCTTTATCAATGCCACCTTTGTTGTATGGTGCGTGAATATACAATTCAACGACATCCTTACCAGCATAATCGCCAGTATTCTTAACATTGACGACAACCGTGTTTGTTCCGCCTTTTTCAAGTTTTACATCGCTAGAAACAATTGTCCAATCGAACGTGGTATAGCTTAAACCACCACCAAATGGCATAACAATGAGATCATCGTAGTCATTCTTGAAATCATACGTTTTTGCTTCTTCAGCAATAGAACCATCTTTTGCGTAACGTGGTGTTCCCGTTACTTTAACTCCATCGGCATAAGCTGTTTCATACCAACGATAACCAACAAAGATATTTTCTTCATATTGATTGTAGTTAGGAGAACCACCCCAGTTTCCACCGAAGCCATTTGAATAAGAAGAGCCACCATTGTTATAGAATACAGGCATGGAATAGAAATCAGACATCCATGTATCGGAAGTTCTGCCGGATGGAGAGAGTTGTTTTCCGGCAGAATCTTTTCCTCTAAGAACGTTGCCAACACCGATAAGGCCAGCTTCACCAGGCCCGCCAATCCAAAGACATGCATCGGAATATTGGAGATATTCACCGATTGTCATGACGTTTGAAGAGTTGATGAGAACGACAATCTTTTTATAGCCGAGTTCTTCTTTTAAATATTTAAGAAGATCAAGTTCGTTTTGTGTTGGGTCAAGATATGTCCTATCGTATTCACCAGCTTGGGTACCATTTGTATCAATGGTGTGAGAATCCATGTGTTGAGGAAGTTCAGCGCCTTCGTGGCCTTGTCTGCCAAATGTTACGACAGCGATATTGTCCGTTGGATTTGCGACATCTTTAGACTTACGATAGGTTTCGACTGGTAATTCTGGGACATTATAGGATTGTCCGTTGATAATTGTGCCACCATTATCGGAAACCCACGATTCTTGGACAAGGTTTCCACCATTTGGATCACCCATCCAGTTCCAAAGTTTTTCATTAACTTTAAATCCGGCAAGTTCAAATGCTTCCTTTTCGAACATGCATTTGGAATCCCATTTGCCTTTGCCAGAACCGCCACCGCCATGGATTATGTTGTAACCAACGTAACCATACAAATCCAAACCGGTGCCACTGTTTAATGGAAGAGCGTTGTTTTTGTTTTGGAAAAGAACAGATCCCTCTTCTTCGAGTTCGGTATCGAGTTTGACACCTTCTTCGTAAAGAGTTTGCACGTCATAGCCATCTGCTGCGTAAGTAACGCTCGGGGATGAGATGGAGGCTGCAAACACAGCCGCGATTGCCCCAGCACTTGCTAAGATGGTCATGCCGCATTTAACTAATTTTTTCTTTTTCATAATTTCCTCCTTGAAATAATTAGTAAGCTTTATTCCGAACTGCTTAATCGGCTAAGTAAGCCCTTACATGAAAGACTGGCTTAAATGTGAGTCGAACAATAAATGCGTTGCTTAACTCGGTTGGCAATACTCTAAAACAAAACAAAATGAAAATGTTGTGCTCGGGAATGAAACGACCTTTTTTGGGAATGAAACGACTATCGAAAAGGAATGAAACGACCTTTTTTAGGAATGAAATGATTTTTAGGCTAATGAAAGAGGTTTCATAAGCCTTTATAATATTGATATGGATTTTTTACGTTACTTCATCGATTTCTACATCAATCTTGTTAGAGGCTATTCTTATCCAATTACAGAAATTTTCATGTATTTAGGAATCGTTGCTCTATTCTTTAGAAAGAGAAAACATAAAATTAGATATCTTTTGTACATATTTGATGCGGTATGCATATGGTTAGCAGGCCTCATCTTAACCTCTTTTATATATTGGGGCTGTTCATTCAAAGAAACATACACGATTGAAGTTGTTTTGCCTTTGTTGATAGTTGGTTATGCCTTCATGAGAGGAGAATGTTCCCTAATTTTACGCTTTATATATGGTTTTATTTATTATGCAGTTTTGTCTTCTTCTTTGGTCATATCTTCGTATTTCGGATCATTAATTTATTCAGCTGGAGTTTCTATCAGCAATTTCCCCTTAACATTAGTTGTTCAAATTTTATTGATAGTTACCACAGTTCTCGTTTTAAGAATACCTAAAATAGAAGACTTCGATGATACCAATGTCGTTTATTCGTACGTCGTTTTACTAATTCCAATCATTCATCTTATTGTTATTTATAGTGTTAAGTTTGTAGATTCTGATCCATCTTTGCAAAAGACAATCTATAACTTAGCCTTTGTTATGCTGGAGTATATCGTGTACATCTTCTACTATTTCATAATGAAGGAACATCACCACAATTATGAGTTACAAGCTTTAGCGATTAAAAAACAGCAAGATGTCGCCTTAACGCATATGGCAAAAGACAATGCCGCCCTCCTTTCAAAAGTACGTCATGACATGAAAAACCATCTTGCATATATGGGCACTTTGTTAAAAGAGAAGAAATACGATGAACTCGATTCTTATTTCGCTCAATACTCAACTGAGATATATGATGCAGTCAAATTTTCTAATTGTGGTAATTCATCGGTTGATTACATGTTGAATATCGAAATACAAAACGCTAAGAGGCATAATGTTGTTTTAACATATTTAGTTTCTGTCGCACCAACTTTGCCGATTAAGAGCACGGATTTGACCTCTTTGTTAATGAATGCTTTGGATAATGCGATTGAAGCTGCATCAAAATCGGAAGAGAAGAAAGTTAACTTCTCCATGAGGCAAGAAGGAATGTCCATCTTGATAAAAGTCAGCAATAGCATTAGCAAAGGTTCAAAGATAGATTTCAGAAAGACAAGTAAACGTTCCTTAGGGCATGGCTATGGAATAAAGATCATGAATGACGTGGCCGAAAAGTATGGCGGAGCGTTTAGTATTAAAAAAGAGGATGAGTCTAACGTAACCCTCACTTGTATGCTATCTTTATATAACAAGGAGGAAGAAAATGGCAAATAAAATCGTTATTGCAATTTGCGATGATGAAAGAGAAATTCTCAATATCATCTCTTCTTCTGTCTCTATTGCTTTTACAAATAAACATATTAATATGGAGATTCTCACATACACGGATCCCTTCTTTTTGAAAGATGACCTTTCAAATAAGAATATTTCTTTGATATTTTTGGACATCGATATGCCTGGCTTAAGCGGAATTCAACTTGCTAAATACATTAATGACATGAACCTTGAGATCGACTTCATTTTCGTTTCAAACCGTGAAGATTTAGTTTTTGAATCATTGAAAACAAGACCTTTTGGATTTGTCAGAAAATCCGCTTTCTTATCAGATATCACACCGATAATAGATACTTACATCAAAACAAAATTTCATAACGAGGATGCAGGTATCTTGGTAAAAACAAAAAATGGCAGAGAGAGTGTTGCTTTAAATGACATCACCTACATTGAAGCAATAGGTAAATCTCAGTTCATTCATCTTAAAAGTGATCCTAACAAAGCAGCAGAGGTTCACTCATCTCTTTCAACATTGCAGGAATCTTTGAAAAGTAAAAACTTCATTAGAGTATCTAAAGGCTTTATCGTTTCTCTTAGATATGTTAAGGCAATTAACTGCGATGAAGTTCTTTTAAGCACAGGAGAAAAGATTATCATTTCAAAGATATATAGTCATGATGTTAGAATGGCTTATATGGATTATCTCCAACAACTTGAATCAGTTATTTTATGAGTTACGTATTTATTTCAACCGAAAAGAAAGAAAAAGATTTAATTTTCGCTTATCTTGAAGCGGATGACTCTTTGAAAATCATCAATAAAAATGTTTTAAATTTTGAAAACGATAAAGATGAGATTTATGACATCTTAACAAATCCAGACAATGGGATATTTGGCTGGTCTATTTATGATGATATTTTTAACATTTTGAATTCGTTTAATGCTACAGGAGTCGAACCTTTTGATTTTCAAGTCTTTGATGTCAGGTATATGCTTAACGTCATTTTAGCTGACACAGACAATTACGAATTGAGGAAATACATTCCTTTGTATCTTCAGGAAGACAAAGACAGTCCAAAGATTGAAAATAACCCGTATCTGATATACCAAGCATTTAAGAATTTGCTATTCGTTCTTGGAAATGGAATTGATGAATTCTTAGATAGAAGAGATTTCGATTCATGCTTTTATTATTCTCTTGATGCGTATTATGGAGAAAAGCCTCAAGAGGGTGTTGTGGACAAGCTTAGATTGCAATATATAAAGAATCTTGAAGAAAAAGGTTTGACCCATTATGTATTTTTCGATTTTGAGTGTGCCAATTGTTTGAATGGATCGGGAAAAATTTGTGAACTCGGCGCGGTTGAGACCGACTTAGATTTCAACATTATCAAAGAGCATCATTTCCCAATAAACCCTGATAGTAAATTTCTTTTAGCAGATAGAGACGGCGTCAAAAGAATTCATCTGTATTGGGAGGCAAATGATTATCAAGCATATAAGCAAGCCCCTAAATTAGAACATTACTACCCCTTCTTCAAGGAATTGCTAGAAGATGAACACTCGTTGAAATTCGGCCACGCGGTTGAGAATGATTTGTGGTTCTTAGCGAGTGACCTTAAAAGAAACAATTTGCCGCCAATAAGTGTTTCAGCAGTCGATACTCAAATGATGTATCGCCTTCTGATCGATGAAACCAAGGTTTCCATCGCTCTTCATAAAGCATTAATCTCTTTATGTGGCGAGGAAGAATTAGAGAAATACGATCATCATAACTCATTAGATGATTCAAAAATGACGATGAGAATCCTTAAAGAGATGTTAAACAATAGTGGAACAACCTTACTAGAGCTTCTGAAGAATAGGACTTCATTGTTAAGAACAGTTGAAGATACAGACTTGCTCGATAGAAATGGCAATGCATATAAATTCCCTATGCCTGATAGATTCCGTCAAATAGAACCGGCCGTCCCTGAAAGAATATACACAGGTATCTACTCGATTGGCTTAGGCGATAGGCTAATTAAGGAAGCAGTCTATCAAGACTACGATAAAGCACATATGGGTGCCTTTGATGGAAAGAAATACCTATTTTCTAAGAGTTATAGGTACCTTGATATAGAAACTATTAAAGAAACAATTTCAAAATTAAGAAAAGAAGGAAAAATCATTACAAACGATTATTCACAAGCCAATTTCGTTGTTGATCCTAAAGGTGAAATTGTGATTCATAGAAGAGAGAAACATCGCTAAAATTCATTAATTTTTATTCTTTTAAGAATATAATTATCAAGTTAATGGTTTTTAGGAGGGAAATATGTATCAAGAGTTACAAAAAGGTTGGATTGAACTTATCGTCGGTCCAATGTTCGCTGGAAAAAGTGAAGAATTAATTCGTAGAGTTAAGACCTTATCATATACAAAAATGAAAATCATCGCGTTTAAGCCCGCGATTGATGATCGTTATGATAAGACCGCCATATCTTCTCATGATGGCGCTAAATATGAAGCATATGCAATCAAAGAAGCTAAATCCATTATGGAATTAGTCAAAGATGATACGCAAGTTGTGGCAATAGACGAAGTTCAATTCTTCGATATGTCTATCGTCTCTATATGCGAAACCTTAGCAAATAGAGGAATACGTGTCATTGCGGCAGGGCTTGATTTGGATTTTAGAGGCGAGCCATTTGGGCCTATGCCTGAGTTGTTAGCAAGAGCGGAGTTCGTTACAAAATTATCTGCCGTATGCGTTTGCTGTGGATGCGCTGCAACTAGAACCCAAAGATTAATAAATGGAGAGCCTGCTTATTATGATGATCCAATAATTCAGGTTGGTGCAAAAGAAAACTACGAAGCTAGATGTAGAAAACATCACATAGTTAAAATAAGAGGAAGATAATTCCCTCTTTTTTTAATTTTGATGCTTCTTTGAAAACTCTTTTGTGATCTTTTATTTCACCAAATAACTAAAAAAATTAAACATACACATAACAAATAAAAAGAAAACAGCCAAATTAATGGCTGTAAGAGATTAGAGACGTTTATTTGCTTGGATATATGTATTCCACACTATTCCAAGTATAAACAATATTAAGAGTTGCGGATGAATTAGGACCTATATCATTTACGGTTGTTTTCGTAGGCAAATAATTTTCAAACTCAATGGTTTCCTCAATCGAAGTGAATTCGGCTGAAGAATTATTTGCTGTGCCATTGATAACGAGTTTAAATGATGAATCATTAATCTTTGTAAAATTTAATGTATATTCATATCCATCTTCGTTTGTTCCAGCATACAACGCATCAATCTCATCATAAGTGTTTGTGACAAGTTCTTTGATGGAATCTTTCGTGATTGAGCTTGAAGTGGCAATCTCGTCAAATGCAGTTGTAAATTCCTCTTCTGTAGCATATGTTGTGGTATTGCTAATGCCCATTGTGGATGTTACATAGAAATATTCTCCATCTTTTTCGTAATACCACGTTTCAGCATCTATGCCTAAAGCATTTGCCTTTGTGTAAAAATATCTATTCCCAACCGTTGTATCAAAACGGACGTCACCTGTGATAGTAAGTGTCGTAGAATCAAAGGTTGTAACAATTTCCGTGGTCATAGAACCTTTTGATGGGGCTAGAAACGAGTCTTTTGCCACTTCTTCTTTCATGGCTGCAAGTTGATTCTTTGCATTTGTTTCGTCTGATGCCTTGTTATTGTCACACGCACATAACATAAAGGCAGGCAAAACAAATAGCATCTTTAAGGACTTCTTCATATTTATTTTCCTCTCCTAAGCATTTGTATTTTACAAGAAAAGTCAATTCATTAAAACTTTTTTAAAAATGCATACACGCATGCCTTGTTCTTAAAGAAAAAGCCTTAAGGAGGCACATCCCTAAGGCTTCATATATATTTAGGAGGACAATTATCTTTGGACACGACCAGAACCATCTCCACCGGCAAGTTTGTTAACTTCATCAACGCTGACAAAGTTGTAGTCGCCTTCGATGGAATGTTTTAAGGCAGAGGCTGCGATTGCAAATTCGATTGCAGCTTGTGGTTCATAATTATTCATTAAGGAATAGATTAAGCCACCAGCAAATGAATCACCACCACCAACGCGATCAACGATATGGAGGTTGTATTCTTTTGACATATAAGCATTGCCGTCATAAATCATACCGCACCACTTATTGTCTGTTGCAGAGATAGATGTTCTCATTGTAATGCAGACATACTTGAATCCAAATTTGTCTTTTAATTGCTTTGCAACGGAGATATATCCATCTTTGTTGAGTTTGCCAGAAGATGTATCGGTTGCTTCGGCTTTGATTCCGAAGACGTCGTTTGCATCATCTTCATTTCCGATAAGGACATCAACATATTGCATGAATTCACTCATGACTTCTTTGGCTTTTGCTTTTGACCAAAGCTTGCTACGGTAATTAAGGTCACAAGAGACAGTAACACCATGTTTCTTACAAGCTTTCAAGGCTTGACGTGTTATTTCAACGACGTTATCGCCCAAAGCTGGTGTGATGCCAGAGAAATGGAACCAAGTAACACCTTCTAAGATGCTATCCCAATCATATTCATCAGGATTGGAAAGAGCGAAAGCGGAATTGGCACGATCATAGATAACCTTAGAAGGTCTTTGGGAAGCGCCTTTTTCAAGGAAGTAGATTCCTAAACGATCTCCACCACGAACGATCTTGCTTGTATCAACGCCATATCTTCTTAAAGAATTTAAGGCTGCTTGACCAATTTCATGGGATGGGAGTTTGCTAACGAAAGCAGCATCAATGCCATAATTGGCTAAAGAAACCGCAACGTTTGCCTCACCACCGCCAAATGTTGCTTCTAAGTGATCACATTGGACAAAACGGAGATAGTTGTCTGGTTGGAGACGTAACATTAATTCGCCTAAAGTAACAGCTTTCATTTTATTTTCCTCTTACAAGCTCTACAGCTTTTTTTGTTTTTTCTTCGATTTCTTCGAAGGATCCTTTCATCATCCAGGAACCGCCACATGCAAGGATGTGAGGATATTCAAGATATTCAAGGATGTTATCTTCGTTAACACCACCTGTTGGCATGAAGGTAACTTGTGGGAATGGGCCATTTAAGGCTTTGATGGTCTTTAAGCCACCGTAGTTTGAAGCAGGGAAGAACTTAAGAGTTGTTAAGCCAAGTTCTAATGCTTCCATAATTTCTGTTGGAGTGACACAACCTGGAAGGTAAGGAATGTTATGAGCCTTACAAACGTTATAGACAGAAGCGGATAAGCCAGGGGAGACAATGAATTTTGCTCCGACAGAGATTGCTTCTTCTGCTTGAGCGGCGTTGATGACTGTTCCAGCACCAATTAAGGCTTCTGGGAATTTTTCAACCGCAACTTTGATAGCGTCTTTTGCACAAGCCGTGCGGAAGGTAATTTCAGCAACTGGAAGTCCACCTTTGACTAAGGCTTCCATAGTTGGAATAGCATCTTCAATCTTGTTGATTGCGACAACAGGAACAATGCGATATTGTTTGATTTGTTCTAATACTTTTTCCATATTTATTCTCCTAAGAGATTTTTAATGTTGTTATATGCAACATTCTTTGCAAGTATTTTAGCGTTTTCTAACGAATATTCACCCGCATCAACTTTTTCACCTAAGAAGGTAGAAAGGATTCTTCTAAAGAAGTCAAATCTTGAATATGATGAGAATGATCTAGAATCTGTTAACATGCCTAAGTTTGTTCCAAAAAGGGAATACTCAGAGATGATTTCGAGATTTCTTCTAATTCCTAAGAGAGTATCGTTGAACCACCACGCAGCACCGACTAAGACATTACGGAATGCGCCAGTTATTGTTGCGACTTCTCTAAGCATTTCTGGATTTAAGGAATAGAGAATGATGGTTGGTCTTTCTTCGTCAGAGATAGAATCAAGGAAATTAATCATGTTTTGGAGGTTAACGCCTTCAGAAATGACATCGAATCCTGCATCAGCTCCAACCTTTTTAAACATTGGCGTGTTGATGTTTCTTGTGACGGAGAAGTGAATTTGAACGATGAGATCTCTCTTCTTATATTCTTTCATCAAGAAGACGAGGAGATATCCAAAGAGGGAATCAAGTTCTTCTTCATTAAGTGAATCTCTCTTGAGATAGAGGGATTTTGCTTCAGAATATGTTGCAATGTGCTTTGGGAAATTTCTGAAACCATGGTCGGTTATTTTGCAGCCTTTTGACTTGAAGAAATCTAATCTTTCTTCTAAGGCTTTTTGGAATAAATCCAAATCAGACAATTCATAACCGACTACTTTGCCTAATTCGCTGATATACTTGGAATCGAAGTTATATAACTTATCAGGTCTGAAAGTAGGAGTGACATTTGTTTGGCCCACTTGTCCATGATCACAAAGGTCTTCCGTTGGATCGTTGGTTGTAGCGACAAATTCAACATTGAAGAGTTTTAAGAGCTTCTGAACGGAGAGAGTTTTAAGAACTTTGTTAGCTTCAGCATAGATTTCTTCTGCGCTATCTGCATTAAGTTCTTTGTTGATTCCGAAGACTTGTTGAAGTTCGAAATGTGTCCAATAATAGAGAGGATTTCCAATCAACAGAGGCATGATAGAAGCATATTTGATGAATTTATCATGGAAAGAGGCGTTGCCAGTGATGTACTCTTCCGGAACGCCGGCCATTCTCATCGCTCTCCATTTGTAATGATCACCAGCCAACCAAAGTTGACCGATATCTTCAAAGGTAGAGTCAACTTTGATTTTGTGTTGATCAAGGTGGCAATGGTAGTCAATAATTGGAAGGTTCTTAATCTCTTGGTATATTTCTTTGCTTGCGTCTCCTTTTAAGAGAACATCTTTGCTAAAGAATTCCATAGATCATACTCCGCTATAAGCGCTGAAACCGCCATCAATTGGAAGGACGACGCCAGTGATGAAGGAAGCAGCTTCGCTATTAGAAAGGAATAAGACTGCGCCTAAGAGTTCGTCTGGTGTACCAAATCTTCCCATTGGCGTGTTGTTAAGAATCTTGTGGGTTCTTTCAGTTGGCGTGCCATCTGGGTTCCATAATAAGGCAGCGTTTTGGGCTGTGGAGAAGAAACCTGGAGCAATGGCATTGACTCTGATACCAGTCTTTGCGAAGTGTGTTGCTAACCATTTTGTGAAGTTAGAGACGCCTGCTTTGGCAGAGCTATATGCTGGAATCTTTGTTAATGGGGTGAAAGCATTCATGGAAGAGATGTTGAGAATTGAACATCCTTCTTTGCCGATCATATCAACAGCAAAAATTTGTGTTGGTAAGAGAGTTCCTAAGATGTTGAGATTGAAAACAAATTGGAAGCCTTCGCTCTTTAAATCAAAGAAAGAGATTGTGGTCTCGTCAACTTTTTCTTCATAGAATTCTTGGGTTGTGGAAGCTTTTGGGGAGTTTCCGCCAGCACCGTTGATGAGAATGTCGCATTTGCCGAAATCAGCAATAATTTGTTGATGGGCTTTTTCAAGGGATTCTTTATCAAGGACATTTGCTTCATATCCTTTTGCGTTGCCACCAAGTTTTCTGATTTCTTCAGCTTTTGCTTCAGCAGCAGATAAATGTAAGTCTAAAAGAGCGACTTTAGCATGGCAAAGGGCGAATGCTCTAGCCATTTCAGAGCAAAGGACACCGCCTGCTCCAGTAATAACGACGACTTTGTCTGTGTAATCGACGTATAAAGGTAAATTCTTTTCCATTATTTTAACTCCTTATAAAGTTTTTTATTTTCCGAAGCGGGTTGCTGCTTCGAATAATCCGTTGATATAAGCACAGCCTAAGGCTCTATCATATAAGCCATAGCCTGGTTTTTGATCCTCGCCCCAGATGTTTCTACCATGATCTGGTCTAACATATCCGTCAAATCCATTATCAACTAAGTTTTTGACGATTAAGGCCATATCAAGCGAACCATATCCGGAGAAATGTCCTACTTCCGTGAATGAATCCTTGTCATCTGTGTACTTAACATTTCTAAGATGGGCGAAGTAGATACGTCCTTCTTTAGCATATTTAGCAGCCATGTGTGGAAGATCATTGTTTCTTCCTGCGCCAAATGAGCCAGTGCAGAATGTTAAGCCATTGTGGATATCTGGAACGGCTGCAAAGAGCTTATCAAGATCTTCTTCTGAAGAAATGATTCTTGGAAGACCGAAGACATCCCATGGTGGATCATCTGGATGGATGGCCATATTGATGCCATATTGATCACAGATTGGCATGATTTGTTTCAAGAAATAGACAAGATTGTTGAACAATTGCTCGTGAGAGATATTCTTGTATGTTTCAAGTAAGGCTTGAAGTTCATCTGGTGAATACGATTCATCCCAGCCTGGTAAGTGAAGGTTATGTGGATCGACCTTGTCGAAATCATCGCGAGAATAAGAAAGGGCATTTGAGCCATCAAATAAAACGTGATGCATATCCGTTCTTAACCAATCGAAGACAGGCATGAAGTTGTAACAGACGACTTTGACACCGTTTTTAGCACATAATTCAAGGTTTTTCTTGAATGCTTCGATGTGTTCGTCTCTTTTTGCAGAGCCCATCTTGATATCTTCAGATACTGGAATGGATTCAATAACTTCCATCTTAAGACCATTCTTTTCGCAAGCATCTTTTAATTTAAGAAGAGAAGATTCTTCCCAAACTTCACCTGCTTTTTTGTCATAGACGGAGGTAACAATTGTCGACATATTTGGAATTTGTCGAATGTGTTCTAGAGGTATGGAATCATTTAAGCCATACCAACGAAATGAGAGTTTCATGGTTTTGTTCTCCTAAAGTAACCGAGTATATTGTAACCCTATTAGAATGTTCTTAAATTGCAATATTTAATTTAAATGTTTGCAAATATCGTTTTTTGATAACGCTTACATTTTTTCAAGAGGCAAAAAACTTAAACTTTATGGGCTTTTTCTTAAAGTTTTTGCAATATTTGATATTTTATATTGCATTTTATATTTTTTGGCTTTATTGTTTATTTGTAAAATAAAACGGAGAAGAAACATGTTCTCATTTACAGACAAAGATATCGATATAGCTCATAAGTTAGATTACGCCTCATCACCAAAAGATGAATATAACAAGCACATGCATACATTCTATGAACTTCTTCTTTTTGTTCGTGGGGACGTTACCTACCACGTTGAATCCGAATCAAGGCATCTTGAACCTGGCGATATCATCCTTATGACACCAGGCAAGTTTCATTTTGCCACCGTTAATAAAGATGTTTCATATGAGAGATATGTTTTCAAATTTCCAACTAGCTTAGTTCCACAAAACATTCAAGATAGATTAAAGAATGCTTTTGCTTTTTATTCTTCGAAAAGAAATGTTGAAAGCTGCGTTAGGTCTTTTGACACCTTCTACGATTCATTTAACGACCAAGATTTGTATCTTCTTTCTGAATGCAAAATTAAAGAGATGCTTATTTATTTAGCGAACACAAGAGAATCCGCGCCTGAATATGAGAAGAACGATGTTATACGTGTTCTTGTTGATTATATAGAAGAGCACATCAAAGAAGATTTAACCTTGGAAAATATCGCAGCAAACTTGCATTATTCAGAATCATATCTCTCAAATCAGTTCAAGAAAGCAATGAAATGTTCCTTGATGAAATACATCCGTTCTAAGAAAATTGTCATCGCTCAGCAAATGATAAGAGATGGCATGAAAGCCGTCGACGTTGCCGAAGAACTTTCTTTCTCTGATTACTCCACCTTCTATAGAAGTTACAAAAAGGTTGCCTCAGTTAACCCAAATAGTGATAGAAGAGTAAAGAAACTTTAATTATTTTTGCAATATTTGGTAATTGATATTGCAATTAAAAGCGCTTACTTAATAACTTAAAATCAATCTACTTGTTTTAAATCTTATATATAAAGACGAGTATGATAAACACATAGGAGGAATGTTTATGCGTAATGAAATCTTATTGAACGAAGGTTGGCTTTTCAAGATTGCTGATAAAGCAGAGGAAACAATTAACATTCCACATTCTTGGAATGGCAAAGATGGCCAAGACGGTGGAAATGACTATCTTCGTGATGTAGGTCTTTATCGTAAAGAATTCACCTATAAAAAGAAAAAGAGCGAGGACGTGTATTTGATTTTCAATGCCGTTAATTCTCTTTGTGACGTTTATCTCAATGGTGAAAAGATTATTCATCACGAAGGTGGCTATTCCATTTTTGGTGCCTTAGTCACAGATAAATTAAAAGAAAAGAACGAACTTACAGTTTATGCAGATAACAAAGAATATATGCGTGTATATCCTCTTGCTGCAGACTTTACTTTCTATGGTGGCATATACCGCGATGTTAAGTTACTTAGCGTTCCTACTTCTCATTTCGAATTCAACGATGACATGTCTTCTCCATTGAAATGCACAGTCACAGTTAAAGATGGAGTTGGCACCCTTAACGTTCAAGCAAAGACAAATACCGAAGATGAGATCATAATCGAACTTATTGACAACGATGGCAATGTCGTTGTCTCTGGAAAACCTAATGAAGATATCAAGGTTTCTTCACCTCATCTTTGGAATGGCTTAGAAGATCCGTATTTATATACAGTTAAAGGTAAACTTGTCAAAGATGATAAGATTCTTGATGAAGTAACCACAACAGTCGGTTTCAGATCATTCTATGTCGATCCTAAAAAAGGTTTCTTCTTAAATGGCAAATCCTATCCATTAAGAGGGGTTGCTAGACACCAAGATAGACCAGGACTTGGAAACGCTATCAGCAAAGAAGACATGGACGAAGATATTGCTCTTCTTAAAGAGATCGGCGCCACCACAGTTAGATTGTCCCATTATCAACATGATCAGTATTTCTATGACTTATGCGATAAAAATGGCATTATCGTTTGGACTGAAATTCCATATATTTCCAAATACTCCCATGAAGCGGATGAAAATGCTGAAAACCAATTAAGAGAGTTGATTCATCAATGCTACAATCATCCATCAATTATTTGTTGGGGTGTCTCTAACGAAATCACAATGTTCAGAAAACAGTTTGGAAAGGATTGCCGTCAAGATCATAAGAAACTTAACAAATTCTGTCACGATGAGGACCCAAATAGAATCACAGGTGTCGCCTGCTTCTCTGTTATGAATATCTTCAATCGTGTCGCTCATATAACAGATGTTGCTTCATATAACCTCTATTGGGGATGGTACGTTCCATTCACCCCGATGACTGGATGGATTCTTTCTTGGTGGCACTTCTTCTACCCACATGGTCCTATCGGATTGAGCGAATATGGTGCAGAAGGCATGCCAAACCTTCATTCCTCTAAGCCAAAGAGATTTGACAATACCGAAGAGTATCAAGCAATCTATCACGAAAGAATGTTAAAACAAATCAACGCTAGACCATATCTATGGGCAACTCACGTATGGAACATGTTCGATTTTGGCTCTGATGGCCGTAATCAAGGTGGAGAAAAAGGTATTAATCATAAAGGTTTAGTTACCTTCGATAGAAAAATTAAGAAAGACGCCTTCTATGTCTACAAAGCGTATTGGTCAAAAGATCCATTTGTTCATATTTGCTCAAAGAGATATGTCAATAGAACTGACAAAAATGCAATAATCAAAGTTTATTCTAATCAAGATAGTGTCTCCCTTTATAACAATGGCAAACTCATCGCCACGAAGAAAGGCGACAAGATCTTCAAATTCAAGATCAACCTTGCCGAGAAAAATGAAATTAAAGTCGTTTCTGGAACTTTAGAAGATACAGCATTAATCCTTCGTGTTAAAGAAAGAGATCAATCGTATATCTTGCCAAAAGGCGGAAACAACATGTCCTGGCAAAAATAATCATCGTTTATTAGCCCATAGAAATATGGGCTTTTAAAATGAAAAGGCACCACATGGGTGCCTTATTTTTGTTGTCTTTGGCTATTCTGCAATAGCTTCTGTAGATTCGACTTTAACTTCTTTTGTAAGATTGAAGAAGGAACCAACAGCAATAACAATCATTGTTGCGCAATAGATGATGAATGCTGGTCCACCAGTTCCCATTGCGCCGACTGCATATTCATTCGTTCTATCTAAGCTTGTCGCCCATACAGTACCAATTAGATAGGTTCTTGAATTGATAACGAAGTAGAAACAAATGCCAGACAAGACGGCTGCAGCAAGCATTGGGATATACGAAACGAAATGATTTCCGAATTTCAATGACAACGCTACTGAGCCAAGCAAGCAAATTACTGCAACAATTGAGAACCCGATGATTAAACCCAATTGAGAAATTTCATATCCTAAGAAGGAAGAAGAAATGATTGTTAGAATCATCGAAGCAAGAATGAGAATTGCTGAAGCGAGATTAACATAGCTAGCAACGCTTAAATTTTTAATGAATTTCATATTATTTTGCTCCTTTCTTCTTATTTTCTAAGACAGTGAAGACAACCGTTCCTGCAGCGCCTAAGAGCACTACAGTTGCAGACGCAGAGATTATTGCAATATAAGCCGCTCTCCACCATGTCATATTTGAAACGATTTCTGTATTTGCATTAACGGTATTCATGTAATTGCTTTGAGTGATAACCCAAAGATTACGATGAACTGCTTCTTTAACGTTATTAAGAATCTTCTTGTCATGCTTAACATCTTCGATATCGAAACCGGAGATGTCATTAATTGTATCTTTGGAGTCAAAAGAGGTGATACCTGCGGCTAATGCTTGTGGAAGATAATCTTCATCATCATTTAAATCCGAGACTATATATCCATTATATCCCCATTCTTCTCTAAGAATATTTGTCAATAATCCTTCAGAGCAAGTGACTTCGCATGGGCCAATCTTTGAGAAAGATGTCATAACGCCTAAAAGGCCTACATCCTTTTCTTCCGTGTCATATTTATCTGCCTCAAAAGCAATTTGGAAAGCTCTAAGTTCGATTTCACGGGCACGTTGCTCGTTTAGATATGGTGCAACGCCATCACGATGGGTTTCTTGATCGTTGAATGCAAAATGTTTTGGGGCGGCGATTAAGCCTTTATCAAGTGCACCGATGGAATATTCCATACCGGTATTTCCAGTAAGAATTGCATCTTCTGAATAATATTCAATATTACGACCATTATAGCCATTACGATGAGTATTCATTGATGGGCCCCAAAGAATTGGAAGGCCAACAAAGAGGGCATCATTGCCAATGAGTCTTCCTTCTTCATAGGCAAGTTCATGGCTGAATGTTGCGGCTAGAACTGGGCCAGAGGTGAAAACTCTCATCTCATATTTGGCATTAGGATCATCTTCAGAAATATGCCAAGGACATTCAGAGACGTTATCACCGAAATTGTTGTAAGAGATAGTTTGGAAAGCTTGATCGCCAACCCCATTAGGGCCATTTTCGGTGAATTTTCCGCCAAGGAATCCAACGGAATCCATCGCTAAGAAGTCTCTATTGCCATGAACGATGAAATTCAACGCGTCTTCAAGGTTCAATTGATCTAATAAAGATGACCAATCTTGGTAATCATAGTCAGCCCCCTTAAGGTTAACGTAATTTAAATCCCCTTCTTGATCGAACTTGATTAAAGAAACGTCATCATTTGTTGATGGCTCATACATCATGCCATTGATGATTTGAATCATCTCTGGGGTTGCCTCAAGACCTTTGTATTCTTTTGGCCACGTGCCAGACCAGTCATTGCGGGAGAGATAAGTGACAGCATTTTCTTGATATGTGTTGAAATCTGCACCTGAGAGATTGTTCTTTACTTGAACGCCCGCTTTAGTGACATTGAATGTGTCAGAATCAGTTTCGGAAACGTCATAATTATAAAGATAGGCTTTAGAAGGTTCACCATTAGCTGACGAATACCCTTGTCTTGCTAAGATGTTATTGACAGCTTCGTGAGCACCATTGCCAATGGAGAAATAGTAATCTCCTCCATCAAGAATATAAGAGCCTTCGCCGCCTTTTGCTAAAGAATCCCATGAAGCAATGTTTTGCATATCAACTTCAATGGTGAGAGTAACGCTTTGATCTGGATCTAAAAGAGCGGTTTTATCATATGCTAATAATTGAATTGCACTCTTTTCAACACCGTTAGCGATATTTTCTTCTGTGTATGGTGCTTGGCCATAGATTTGAACAACGTGCTTACCAGCTTTAGAGCCAGTGTTAGTGACTTTAACTTCAAATTCCATCTTGAATTCATGGGCTTTATGGGTAATTTTTGGTTCACCAACGAATTCTTCGGAGAATGTTGTATATGAAAGGCCGTAGCCAAATGGATATGAAACTTCTTTATCGTAATCCCAATTGCCTTCATAAGAAGATCCTGCAGTTGAATTTGCGTTGCCTTTATTAGCAATCGCATCGGCATATCTGGTTTCATAATAATGATATCCAGTGTAGATACCTTCCGCTTCAATAACGTAATATTGGCCTGAAGCGCTGGATTTTAAACGTTTGGCGAATTCAGATGCGTCATTGGAATATTTATATTCTCCCATGTTGATTGTGGCAGGGGCAGAAAGGCTATATGAAGCATAGGTGTCAGGTAAATGTCCCGATGGATTTATGCTGCCATTAAGGATTTCAGCAACTGCACGTGTGCCATAGTTTCCGCCAATGCCCATCCAAAGGATGGCATCTATGCCTTCGTCTTGCTTTAAATCATCGATTTCCATTTGGTTAACGGCATTGACGATAACGATGACTTTCTTACATTTGGACTTGGCATATTCGATAATGTTCTTTTCATTTGTCGAAAGCTGCATTGGATTATCCATACCAGCTGCTGGGTCAACTTGATCTTTAGTCCAGTCAACACCTTCGGTAGCGGCTCTGCCAACAACAACAATACCAGCATCGTTATATTCTAAAATAGAATCTTCTGCAGCCGAATCTCTTGTGAGTAAATCGTCAATCGTTGCTTCTTTTGGGTTGAAGCCATTTCCGCCAGCATAGGTTGCATATGCGCCTTGTGGTGGATAATCATTCTCTAATATCTTATTATCAGAGCAGTAAGCGTCATATGCATCAGCAAGAGTTTCGTTAACTGAGAATCCGGCTTCCTTTAAAGCATCACGGAAATGAACAGTTTGATTATTTCCTGCCGCTTTATGACCAATAAATGCACCAGTAATCGTTGCTGACGAACGAATACCAAATAAAGAAACTTTGCATTTATTGTCGTTACTCGTGTTTAAAGGTAAGGTTCCATCATTCTTTAAAAGAACGGTTCCTTCTCCTTGTATTTCTTTTGCTAAATCTTCGTGGGCTTTAACGAGTTTAGCTGAATCGCCTTTGCCATCTGTGAGCAATTCTTCGTCTGGAGTGAAAGTATTGAATAACTCTCCTTCTCCTTTTTGAACTAATTTAGTTGAATGGGTTCCGAAAAAACCATCGAGTGTGCCTGCGTTTGCTTCCATAACATTGGCGGCCGCAATACCGAATACTAATGTCGATGCAAATACAAACGTGAGGCCTCTGCTTACGCGTTTTAGTTTAGCCATATAGTCCTCCTAAAATGAAAACGCTATCATTCTCACATTTATTATTAAAACTTTCAAAACAAGATTACCGATATGATTGATTTCGCAAAGAAAAAATAAAAAATGCAATACTTATGAGATGTATTGCATAAAAATGTTCAACTATTAAATATCTTAGAAAGCAACGATTAGAAGCATCTTGAATCTTTCTAATCCATATACGGCATGTGGGTGGTGAGCAGGCATGACGATTGTTTCGCCTTCATTGAGGATATGTTCAATGCCATCAATGGTGATTTTTCCTTTGCCATCTAAGCAAATTACCATAGCGTCTCCACCAGATTCATGAGTGCTAATCTCTTCATCTTTTTCAAAAGAGAAAAGAGTCATGCTTATCACGGAATTTTGGATGAGTGTCTTAGAGACGACTTGACCATCTTGATAAGAAATTTCATCTTTCAAAGAGAGGACTTCTGCCATTTTGATGTTTTTAAGTTTTGATTTGTTTTCGTTAATTTGTATTTTCATATGAAATTATTATATTCCAGCACAAGTAAATTTCAAAAAAATAATGACATAGTATTGAATACTAGATATACTTTCATATGGAAAAGGAATTCATAGTATGAAAAACTTTATCTTGTCTTGTGAATCAACAGTTGATATGCCTTATTCCTACGTTACTGGAAGAGGACTTCAAGTTTTATTTTATTCTTATACAGTGAATGGGGAAACCTATTTAGATGATATGGGCAGAGACCCTAACTCATTGCCAAACTTCTATGAAAGATTAGCGTTAGGATATATTCCTACAACCTCCCAAATCAATGAATTTACCTACGAAGAATTCTTTAAGAAATTCTTAGATGAAGGAAAGGATATTCTCCATCTATGTTTTGGAACAGGCATGACTCAATCTTATGCTCAAGCAGTCAATGCGGCTGAAATTCTTAAATCAAACTACCCAGATAGAAAAATAGTCGTTATTGATACAACATGCTCATCTTCTGGATACGGAATGATTGTTGATGACGCAGCCGATTTATATGAAGAAGGAAAATCTCTTGAAGATATCGCAAAATACGTCGAAGAGAACAAATTTAATATCCATCACCAATTCTATACAACTGATTTGAAATATTTCAAACGTACTGGTAGAGTCTCTGGTCCTGTCGCTTCAATTGGCGCCGTTCTTAGAATTTGCCCTTTGATGCAGCTAAACCATGCTGGCAAAATCATTGCTTATTCCAAAGTCATGGGCAAAAAGAACGCTTTGAAAGCCACATTAGACTGGATGGAAAACCACGCAGAGAATGGAAAAGACTACAATGGTAAAATATTCATTTCTCATTCTAATGCTTTATCAGATGCGGAGGCCACTAAAAACGAAATTGAGAAGAGATTCCCAAATTTGATCGGTAAAGTCAAAATATTTGATATTGGAACAATAATAGCCTCACATGCTGGTCCTGGAACTGTTGCAGTTTACTTCCATGGCGATGAGAGAAAATAAGATTTAAAAAATAAGAGACGGCTACATGGGTCGTCTCTTTTTTAATGCCCTCTATGATAACGTTCTTTCTCGATATACATTTCCGTATCAAAGTTCTTAAGGAATTCCGCCGCTGATTGTCCTTTTATATATGATGCATAACCTAGTGAGGCGAACAATTCAATTTCGCATTCATCAGAATTATTGTATTTTTCGAATTCATGATTTATTTGTTCGATATACGTCTTTATTTCCTTAACATTCCTAGTGTTTACAAGAATAACGAATTCATCGCCCGAAAGTCTAATGACTGTACCTTTTCTGCCGACTGCCTTATGAAGAATCTCAGCAAACTCTTTTAAAGCCTTATCTCCAGCGTCATGGCCATATTTGTCATTGATGTTCTTGAAATCATTGATATCTAACATGATTCCCGTAACAGATGGGTCTTTCTTATTTGTGATATTATTGATCGAATAATTGAAGTAAGCACGATTATATGTGTCAGTTAACTCATCTGTGAATACTCTTTCCATTGCTACAGAAGATAGAACGCCAGCTAGCCCTACTGCAATGCATGGCCATATCATGCTGATTCCATAGAAGAGGCTTTGAAGGATCGTCCCAAGAATTGTTGGAAATATAAACAAATAGAAAGGGAAGAATCTTGATGATTTCTTTTTAACCAAAGCTACGATATAAACAGTTAAAGAATAAACAATATAAAGGAAAGAAAGAGCAAGCGTTATGTAATAGCCCCATAAACGAGTATACGTATTGCCCGAATCTATCTTAAAAAGGAATGGGATGAAGATATTAACTATGACCATTACGACATTTATAAGGAAAGGAAGCGATAGAATGAAGATTGAGACTTTTCTTGGTTTTGAAAAGAAATAATAACGAACGAATAACGATAAAAGGGACGCAAAAAGGGTCGGTGCAATAAAATCCAATGTGTTCACAGCCATCCCAAGATAATAGAAAACCATCCCTTCTTTTTCATTAACGTAAAAAGAAATAGTCTCTAAGATAATTGTAAAGAAGGCAATAAATAATAAAGATAGGAGAACACCGTTGTAATAACGTTTGGAACGCAAAGAACGGATATTCGCGAAGAATAAAACAATAAGCAAAATTAATGCTAAGGCATTAGTCATATATGAAGATGAGATTGCTAAATTAGTTTCAAAAATCATATTTTCTCTCCAAAAAAGATTATAATCTCTTTTAATTGAATGTTCTAAATTTCTTGATAAAAATCAGCAATTGGCTTAAGTTTGATTGGTATTCTTATTTAAGGAGTTATTATGACAAAGAAGCAAAAAGTCCTATCTGTCGTGTCTTTAATTTATAACATTGCCATTGTTGGTTTTGTTACTGGCGCATTTATTTATTCATATTTTTCAAGCAATGCCGGCGTTTCTTTGATGGCTTCTGGATTTTCTTCAATTCGTTTTTATACAGTTCTTTCCAATGTCTTGCTTGCAATATTCTCTTTGCCAATCTTAATTGGCGATATTGTTTGCTTAGCAAAAAAGAAATATGAACTTCCTACATGGGTTAGCATTCTTAAATTCCTAGGAGTTGTCGGAACAACAATTACCTTTCTTACTGTCGTTTGCTTTTTAGCACCTAATGCCGCTAAATCAGGGGAAGGTTACTGGTCTATGTTCCAAGGCCCTAATCTTTATTATCACTTGATTGTTCCAATTCTTGCCATCTTTTCTTTTGTATTCACAGAACTTAATGCAAGTTTCAAATTGCCTTACACTCCTATCGGTTTAGTAAGTGTTGTTGGCTATGGCATTTTTTATATCATTAACTACTTCTTCCATTTAATCGACGATGGAAATGGCGGATATGATTGGTATGGATTTATTGGCGATTCAAAAAGACCGGTATGGCTTGTGGCAATCATTATGCTTATTGCCTCTTATCTTATTTGCATCGTTCTCTACTTCTTGCATCGTTTGTTTACGGGCATCACCGTTGGTAAAAAAATAATGCCAATCGAAGAAAACTCTTATATGCGTAACGACCCAAATTATGATTATTCTTCAACTCATAACTTTGAACCAATATATGAAGAAGACAAAATCAAAGGGGGTGACGAGGAAGAAAAACAATCCGTGAAAGAAGAGATGCCAGTAGAGCCTGAAGATATTAAAGTAGAGCAAAAGAAAACTTTCAAAAATCAAAAACGCAAAGAGGCCAAGAAAGAGAATAAGCCACTTCAAGATGAAAAAGAAGAGACCCCTGTAGTGGAAATCCCTTCAGCGGAAGAAAATTCAGAAGAAGAAATCGATATTGAAATTGAATCGAAAAAAGAAACTTCTTCCAAAACGTCTGATCAAAAACAAAATAATTACAACGGCAAAACTAGAACATACCACATATCCAAAGTTCCAGAAAAAGGTTGGCAAGTAAAATTAGCGACAGGAAAGAAAGCAATCAAATATTTCCCAACACAAAAGGAAGCAATCGCCTTTGCAAAATCTCTTTCCGAAACACAAGGCGGTTCAATAAGAATTCATTCAAAGAAAGGTAAAATAAGAAAATAAGTAAAAAGGAGATTCAAATCGAATCTCCTTTTTTAAGTTATTGTTTCTTTATCTTCTTCATCATCCAAAGAATGAACACAATTATCTCATGAAGAATTAATGGGCTAATGCCTAAGCCAAATACCCAAGCATAATCCCATCCTTCAAGGGGAACGACTTGAAATACATCATTAACGCCGGGAGTGAAGATTACAAAGAATTGAAGAGCCAATCCAAGAACAAAGGAAATCCAAAGTAGCCAGTTTTTATCTTTGAAAACATGTATGAAACTCTTCTTAACATTTGTCATGCCGAGCATGTGGAAGAGTTCGCTCATAGAAAGAACACAAAAAGCCATTGCTTGAGCTTCTTCAAGAACAGCGACGCTTGCTGAGTCATAGAAAGCCTTGATAACACTTGGATCAAGGGTAAAGCCTTGTTTCATCCAAACCTCAGAAAGGAAGGCAATTAAAGTTATTAAGCCAATCCAAACGCCATATCCAAAAGTAACTGCATATCCGCCATGGCTGAATAGAGATTCTTTAGGATCTCTAGGCTTATCATTCATGATATCATCAGGTTTCTTGTCTGCGCCAAGAGCAATTGCTGGCAAGGAATCAGTAATTAAGTTCACCCAAAGCAAGTGAATAGCAATGAGTGGAGATGGGAGGCCCATAATGGCTGCAAGCAACATACATATGACTTCGCCAATATTGGAAGAGAGCAAGAATAGAATTGTTTTCTTGATATTTGCGTAAATACCTCTTCCTTCTTCAACCGCTTTTTCAATTGAAGAGAAGTTGTCATCCGTTAGAACCATATCAGCGGCGCCTTTAGCAACATCTGTTCCTGTTATGCCCATAGCAATACCAATATCTGCGCTCTTTAATGATGGAGCATCATTAACGCCATCGCCAGTCATTGCGGCTATATGACCATTGGCTTTAATTGCCTTAACGATTGAAACTTTGTTTTCTGGAGAAACACGCGCAAACACACGCACGTGTTCAACCT
Source organism: bacterium (assembly GCA_963638555.1). Lineage (GTDB taxonomy): Bacteria > Bacillota_I > Bacilli_A > RFN20 > CAG-826 > UBA4951. The sequence goes on from CAVHQU010000001.1 coordinate 66,604, forward strand.
TTTCCTTAAGTTCCTCTTCACTGCATGCATCAATTTGATCTCCGCTCATCGTTTGAGAGATATCATCAGCTATGCCAAGTTGTTTGGCAATGGCAAATGCAGTGTCTTTGTGATCGCCAGTAATCATTATTGTGGTTATACCTGCTTTTTTAAGCGTTGAAACCGCACCTTTCGCAGTTTCTCTAGGCGGATCTACCATACCAACTAGTCCAACGAATATGAGATTGTTTTCTTCTAACTGCTCATTAAAAGAAATGGCAAGAGCAAGAACGCGCAAAGCGTCAGATGACATATTCGACGCAGCTTCTTCAATCTTTTTTACGTCTTCTTCGCTTATAGTTCTAGTTTCACCGTTAATTAATATACGTGTCGTATGTTTTAAAATTTGATCCATTGCACCTTTCGTATATGTAATGGTCTTCTCACCATCTTTATGCATTGTGGACATCATTTTTCTTACGGAGTCAAAAGGCATTTCATTGATACGTGGTGTCTCTTTTTCGAGATCGCCTTTATGCATATCGAAAGAATTCGCAAATTCAATCAACGCAACTTCTGTTGGATCGCCATAAATTCCTCCATCAACTTTAGCATCAGAGCAAAGAGACATTCCTTTGGCTAATAAAGAAAGTTTATCTTTTGAAAATTCATCTATGCTATATATTTTCTCATCGCAATAAGTGCGAGCAACGGTCATCTTGTTTTGCGTTAATGTTCCTGTTTTATCCGAGCAAACAACGGATACGGCGCCTAAAGTTTCAACAGAAGCTAAACGGCGAACGATGGTATTGACTTTAACCATCTTGGACATGCCCATAGCAAGAACTATTGTAACAACAGCAGTTAAGCCTTCTGGAATGGCCGCGACCGCTAAAGCAACTGAATCAAGCAAAGCACTTGACCAAGCCGTGCCTATATTGTTGTTAACTAATGCCCAGATTATTTTTACTGCAAGCATAAGAACAACGATAATGACAGTAAGAATGCCTAAGAATTTAGACAAACCTGCCAATTTCTTTTGAAGAGGAGTTTCTTCTTCCCTTTCATTAGAAAGCATCGAGGCAATCTTGCCGATTTCCGTATTCATTCCTGTTGCAATTACCACACCTTCGCCATGACCATATACGACAGGGGTAGACATGAATACTTCATTAACTCTATCTCCAACCCCGCCTTCTTCTGAAAGAACGATAGTTGGATCTTTTTCAACTGGTAACGATTCACCAGTCAGAGACGACTCATCCGTTTTTAAAGAGAAAGATTTAATTAAACGTAAGTCGGCTGGGACAGTGCGGCCTTCTTCAAGAATGACGATATCACCAACTACTAGTTCTTCTGCCGGTATTTCTAAAGTTTTGCCATCTCTCCTAACTGTAGCGGTTGGCGCCGACATCTTCTTTAATGCTTCAAGAGCTTTCTCCGCTTTCATTTCTTGAATTGTTCCAATTAAGGCATTAATTATGACGACACCGAAAATAATGAATACGTCAGCTAATCCTTCAACGCCTTCACTTTCCCAATTGATGATAGCTAAGACTAAAGATATTATTGCGGCTATCGCTAATATCAAAGTCATTGGATCAGCAATGTTGCCCCAAAATATTTTGTACCAAGGATCTTTTTTCTTCTCTTTTAATTTGTTTAGGCCATCTCTTTTTCTTCTTTTCTCCACTTCAGTTTGAGACAAACCTTCATTTTCTGACGTAGAAAAAGACAAAAGAGTTTCATTTACATTTTTGTTTTCAAACATATTTATCTCCTTATCGAAAGCTTCGGTAAGGTCTTGCGAGGCAATTGCCGCTTAGTTCCGGCCCTAAGGCGTGTTGACGAATACTAAGCTTAACGCTACTCTCCTTAACGCAGGTATTCTAGCAAATCTAAGCAATTAGATAAAGATTGATTAATGATTATTTTTAGTTCAAAATTTTCTTATCGCTTATGAAAAAGATTGTTCTATATACTTCAAACACTTGCGGGAAATGTAAAATTATCAAACCTCAAATCGATGAGTTGTTGAAAAATAGAGATGACATTGAATATATTTTATATAGCACAGATAAGAAAGATGGATTCTCTTCTGCATTAGACAATAACGTATACTCATTGCCTACATTAATCTTCTTTGAAAACGAAAAAGAGGCCAAACGCTTAGTCTCTTCATTCGATATTGATGATGTCAGGTCTTTAATTGCCTAAGACCATTTCTTTGGCATATTCAAGTTGTTTCTCAGTAACTTTTCCACCGGAAATTAGATAAGCAATTTGTCTTATCTTTTCTTCGATGGTAAGTTCTTTAACTGTAGAGTAAGTCCTACCATCTTTTACTTCCTTAGAAATTAATATGTGATGGTCAGAAAGAGATGCTACTTGTGGCATATGCGTTATAGAAATAACTTGGGAGGCAAGAGATATTTCCTTTATCTTTTTTGCAACGGCCTGAGCTGTTTCCCCAGATATCCCTGTATCGATTTCATCGAAAATGATTGTTGGGATTTTATTTGCTTTAACGAATAACGCTTTGAAGGCAAGCATGATTCTTGATGCTTCACCACCAGAAATTACTTTCGAAAGAGGTTTTAATCCTTCACCGATATTTGTTTCAATCAAGAAATCAATATCATCAACCCCATTATCTTTTAGAGAAGACTCATCATTCTTGTGGTCCTTGAATAATATTTCAAACTTAACGTTCAATAAAAGATCTTTTAACGTATTGGTCAACTCTTTTTCGATCAATTTAGCATTTCTTTCTCTTACTAAAGTAAGTTCATTCGCTTTAGAAAGAGTTTCTTTCAATAAGGCAGAACATTCATCTTCTTTTTCTTTAATTTGAGAGTCGAAAGAAGAATTCTTTCCAATCATATTCTCTAACTCATCACGATAAGAGATTAACTCAGGTATACTCTTCTTGTATTTTCTTTTCAAAGCCGATAAATCAGAATCTCTTTGTTCTAATTCATCAAGCCTATTCGGATCATAATCAAGGTTTCTAAATTCTTTCCTTAAGGTTGAGAGAATATCATCAATCGCATAATAATGATCATCTAAGGTTTTAAATGTTTCCTCGTATTGTTTTTGATAAGTCGATAATTTGGAAAGATTTTGATTGAGGGAGTAAAAATCATCCATGAATGTCCCATTCAGGATTTCATTTGATTCATTTATCAAAGAATAAATCTTGTCGTAATTCTTAAGCAAGGCAAGTTCAGAAGATATTTCCTCTTCTTCATTTATAGAAAGATTCATCCCTTTAAGCTCTTTGTATTGATACTCATAGAAATCTCTTGCTTCATCTATTTTTGCCTTCTTCGAAAGAAGATCGCTATATTCATTCCTCTTCTTTTTATATTCATTTAGAAGGGACGTGTATTCATCTTTGAGTCTTTTTGTGAGTTCGGAAGAGAACCCATCAAGAATATCAAGATAGTTCTCAGGATTGAGAATCTTTTCGAAATCGAATTGAGAATGAATGTTTGCTAAATATTTTGAAATATATATTAAATCATTCAAAGTAACAGTTACTGAATTTATTTTAACGATATTCTTATTCCCTGAAATTACTCTTTCAATGATTATCTCATCCTCGTTTATTGGGACGTTTATTTTCGCTAAATATGCGTTTAATTCAGGCCTATTGATTGAAAAATATCCTTTAACTGTTGCTTTAGAGGCGCCTGAACGAATTAATTCAGATGATGCTCTAGAACCCAAAAGAAGGGAGAGAGAATCGATCATTAAGCTTTTTCCAGCGCCTGTTTCGCCCATTAAAACAGAAAAGCCATCCTTGAAGGATATATCAATATTCTCAAAAATGGCTAGGTTGTTAATTATAAGACGGTTCAACATGTCTCTAATTATAAATGAAATGGTTATTTTGTTAAATTGTTATTGCTTAGAAGAAAGTGCACCGAAGATGCCACCTAATAAGAGGAAGAGGTTTCCTGAGATAACGCCGATAACGATAGCGACGATATGTGGAACAACGTTGCTTGTGCCAACTGATTTCTTTGCCCATTTAAGGAAGATGATGCCAATGATTTCGGCAACAATCATGTAAATGCCCCATCCAAGAGCGACGGCTGCATCACTTGAAGAGATTGCTTGTCCAGCATTCTTGAATGCTTCTGGGTTTACTAATGCAAAAATGCCTGATGCGAGTGTGATAACACCGAAAACAAGGGCAATGATTGCAAAGACCAAAGAGATTATATACATTACTTTAGCTGCTTTTTTCATAATAATTTTTCCTTTCTTTCAATTAGTTAATTGAACCGTATTTCCTGACAACCCAAAGAATGAATCTTGAACACGCTTTGCCGATCCAGTTATTGAATGATGGTCCAATGACTTGGAAACGGTGAATGATCATTTTATATTGCTTAGGATTGCCAGTTTTAAGTGAGTCTTTAAACTCTTTTTTCTCTTTTTTAGCGACGGCTTTATCTTTGTAGGTAACATACATTAATGGAGAGACAACCATCATGCAAAGTTGATGCCTTAAGATATGGAAGAGATGCTTATCTTCTTCCTTTATCTTAATAAGGTCAACGCTGTCAAATGCAAGTTTAGCAACTCTTTCAAGATTCTCTGTTCTCTTGATAAGGTTTGTTGTTTGCATACTTTGTCCATCTCTGCCAAGAAGGTATTGATATAACTCCTTGTTGAGATAGATGAGATGTTTTACATAAACGAGAGGGGCATATATGAAGTAATTGTCTTCATAGAAACAATGTTCAGGAAGGATGATGTTATTGTCTTTCAACATTGCCGTCTTGTAAATTACTGAATGCAACGTGAAATTATGGCCATAGTCAAATCTTGTAACGCCACTCCAATCAATTACCTTGTTAGGAGTAATGAAGGAATCATATTTGATTAGTTTTCCTTTTCCGTCTTCCGTATAAGAATGAACATAACGATATGGCATCAATATCAAATCGACGTCATATCCTTTTTGAAGATCCTCAATATAATCAAGAAGATATTCAAGGCCTTCTTCATTCACCCAATCATCAGAATCTAATACTTTGAAGAATTTACCCGTGGCTAATGATAAAGCCGTATTTATCGCTCCACCATGGCCTTTGTTTTCTTGATGAACCGCTTTGAAGATATTTGGATATTTTTCTTCATATTCCTTGGCGATCTTTAACGTATCATCCTTGGAACCGTCATCAATTATCAAAACTTCAATCTTATCTCCGGCAGGGATTAAAGAATCTAACGCATAATGTAAATATGCTTGCGAATTGTATGAAGGGATACAAAACGAAATTAGTTTGTCAGACATTTTATTTTGTTTTTATTTCCCTTTCTTCCCCTGAGCTTTTTTCTCTTTCTTTCTAAGGCGACCCATTTTGTTGAAATGGTGCAAGCCTTTCCAGAAATGGCCATTAAACATCATAATGAGGCCATCGAGTTGAGCCATGCTCATTGCTCCACCTGTCATTCTAGATAAAGCACGAACAGGGTTGTAGTATACACCCATTACAAGTGTATTTGCAGTAGTTCTTTTTCCAATTTTACGTAAAAACTTAATTGCGAAACGAATTGCGCCCGCAAATCTTCTACCAGCAAATCCTTTTGCGTAATGCAAATCAGATATAGAAGAATTGTAATCGACCTTAATACGATGTTTCTTGATGTAAGAAGATTCTTTGGCTGGAAGTTCTCCGCCTAAGAGTTCCTTAAATTCATCATCACCGATCTGTCTAACTTCGCCAGAGAAGTAATGAGGAAGCTTATTTTTATCATAGATACCTGTGGCATCTTTGCCTTCAACTTTGATTTCTCCAGTGAGTGGGAGTTCTTTTGAGGAAGGGCCAACATATATTTGGTATGTTCCACCTTCAACTTGGAATTTATTATCTTTGACGTCCCAATAACGGAAAGAATATTCATCAAATGGGATTGTTACTTCAACGGTTTCGCCTGCTTTGATAAAGACTTTCTTGAAGCCTTTTAATTCATATGCTGGGCGGAAGATCTTTGAACCTTTCATGCCGATATACATTTGAGCAATTTCTTTTCCATCGACATCGCCTGTATTTGTAATGGAGAACTTAACACCATCTTTTGAAACTGTTAAATTGTCGTATTTATATGTTGTATAGCTTAAGCCATAGCCAAATGGGAAACGGGAACCAGTCTTATCGCCATTGTAATAACGATACCCGATGAATAAGCCTTCACGGTATTCAATGTTCTTGTCGTTTTTGCCAAAGTGATCGGCGGAAGGGCAATCGGCGTAGCCATATGGATATGATTCTGCTAATTTGCCAGATGGGTTAACCTTGCCAGTAAGGATGTTAAGAATAGCCTTAGCGCCTGCTTCACCGGATAGGTAAGCGTGTAAAATTGCATCTACTCTATCAGCAAATGGCATTTCGATTGGAGCACCGCATTCAAGGATGAGAACAATCTTCTTGCCTGTATGATATAAGGCAGAAATAAGTTCCCTTTGATTGCCAGGAAGACGAATATTGGCTCTATCTATGCCTTCTGCTTCAGTGACTTCATCTAAACCGCAGAAAAGAAGAACGGTGTCAGCCTTTTCAACAAGCTTAAGGGCTTTATCAATTAAGCGTTGGCTCTTTTTGCCATAACGCTTGAAACCTTTTTCATAGCCAACAACATTCAAGTTGTAATCTTTAAGAACATCGTTGATTTGATCAACCTTCAATGGATTAACAACTGATGAACCAGCACCTTGATAACGCATATTCTCAGCAAAATCACCAACGATAGCAACTTTCTCTCCTTCTTTTAATGGAAGAGCGTTGTTCTTGTTCTTTAGAAGGACGAGGGATTCTTCAGCGACTTTTTGTGCAAGCGCATGGTGTTCTTCTTTATTAAACTCTTTTGGAGCTTTTTTGAGATTTTCCGTAGTTTTAATAACGACATCTATAATGCCATCGGCAAGAATATCGACGTCTTCTTCTTTTAAACGACCATCTTTAACAGCTTGAACAACTTCTCTATTTGTCTCGCCATCAGTTGTAGGCATTTCAAGTTCGGATTGGGCTTTGACAGCTTCGATACGATCGTTATCACCACCCCAATCAGAGACGACTATACCATCAAATCCCCAAGTATCGCGTAAGATTTCTTTCAATAAATGTGGATTCTCGTTTGCGTATACTCCATTAATTTTGTTATAAGAGGACATGACAGAGAGAGGTTTCGCTTCTTTGACGGTAATTTCAAAAGCGGTTAAATAGATTTCTCTAAGTGTTCTTTCATCGACAACTGAATTAGAAGTAATTCTTCTGATTTCTTGGTTGTTTGCAGCAAAATGTTTTAAACAAACGCCGATACCGTTTTCTTGAACACCATTTGTGTATCCAACAGCAAGTTTGCCTGCAAGATATGGGTCTTCGGAGAAATATTCAAAGTTTCTTCCACAACGTGGATTTCTTTTCATGTTGATGCCAGGGCCCAAAAGAAGAGAGACATCATTAGCAGCCGCTTCTTCACCAATTGTTTTACCAACGATGTAAAGAAGATCGGGGTCCCACGAAGATGCCGATGTAGCACTTGTTGGCATACATACTGCAGGGATTGATGGGTTAAGGCCTAAATGGTCTGCGGCCTTAGCCTGTTTTCTAAGACCGTTAGGACCATCAGAAAGGAACATGCTAGGAACATTAACGGATGGTATTTCTTGTGTTTGCCAAAAATCCTTTCCTGATAAGAGAGAGGCTTTCTCTTCTAAAGTCATCTTGTCTAATATATCTTGATGTTTCATTTTAATTCTCCATAATGAAAGTCAACGATGACTTAGGCAGCTAAACCAGATTGTTGTGCTTTTTCTTTAAGAGATGCAAATTCAGCATTGATCTTTTCTTCTTGAGAAGCTCTCTTTGCTAAGATAGCATTCTTCTTCTCTTCTGGAAGAGCATCAAATTTAGCTTGTTTTGCGGCTTCTTTTTGAGCCTTCTTTGCTTCAGAAGCGGCTTTCTTTGCGGCTGCTGCTTCATCTTTTTTCGATTTTTCGAGTAAATACTTATTATTTTCTTCCTCGAAGTTAAGGTGTTTCTTTTCGCAATCGATCTTTAATTGAGCAACGCGTGCTTCTTCAACCAAACGAGCATTTTCTGCTTCTTCTTTAGCAGCTCTCTCTTCTGGTTCTAACCATTCTTTTCCTTCTGCTAATGTACGAGCTTTTTGATCGGCGACAATTGTGATGTTGTCAATTTTTGTGAATTTCTCAACATTCATTCCTAAGAACATGATACCCATGATAAGGTAGCAACCGCCTTCGACGAGATAGCCAAGGATTGTATGAAGAACTTTGCCATATTCTGGGAAAGCTGAGTTAAGACCGACAATGATACCATTACAGACGCCAGACATAGCGACCATGATGGAACCGTAGATAGACATTGTGAATCCATCAGTTCTCTTACCATATAACGCTTCTTGGTGGTCAAGAACGTTAGCAAGAAGAGCTAATGAGATATACATAGCTGGGGCTGTGCCTAATGCTTTGACCATGAAGGATGCAACTGAGACACCCCAAACTGCGTTATCAGAAACGCCAGGGATTAAACAAACAAGGGAGATGAGCGATGCAACAAATGCAAGGGCACATCCGCCAAGGATTGTTTTTGATTTTGTGAATTTATTGGCGAGAGGCCAAACAAGCAACATACCAACGGCTGTTGGAATAGCGCCTAAAGTATTGATTAATGAAGAGAGGGATGTTCCTCCAGTAAAGGCTTGAGAATAGAATGAAAGGTCATTGTTCTTCATTTGACCACCGAATTGGTAGAGGAAGAAGAATATCATGATGATCCACCAATATTTGTCTTTCATACAAATCTTAATTTGTTGACCCATAGAAACACCTTTTGCAGGTGCAGCGTTTTCTGAAGTTCCTTCTACTTCTTTCATTTCGAGGGTCTTGACATTCTCTTCGGTAATTCTTTCACGCGTGAAGTAATATTCAAGCAAGCAGCCAATAACTAAGCAAACAATCATGATTACCATGAGAATCGTCCATTTGCTATTTGCTTGTTCTGGAGTGATTTTTGTAATAACGTTCGAAGCGTTGTTTCCTGCTGCTTCGAGAGCTTCTTTGTAAGTTGAATAATTCTTATCGCCAACATTATAAACAGGCAATAAGCCAATTAAATCAACTAATAAGCCGCCTGCCATGCCAGAAAGTCCAGCAGCGCCAAGTTGGGCAGCCATAATGCAAGTAGAGAGAAGTCCACGAGCTCCACCATCTCTTGTTGAGAGGTTAACTAACGCAGAATGGGAAGTGTAATAGATTGGCCATGCAAACGCATAATAGAGGTTATAGCCAATAGCAATGATGATGCTAGCCCAAAGGTTTGAGAAAGAACCGCCGGTTCCGCCAATATTTGCTGCAGTACCATTTCCAACTGGAAGAGGAACTAAGAATAAAACTAATAAAGCGATAGCAACCAATGGCATTCCTAAAAGAATGAATGGTCTAGCTTTACCAGCCATTGTTGGTTTTCTTTCCATCAATTTACCAACGGAGATATTGCCTATAACGATAAGTATGGCAGATAAGATTGGTAAGAGAGTCTCAAAGAGAGAATTCCACTGACCAAGCATTAAGACCTTGTCCCAATACTGGATGAGCCAAATGTTAACAACACCATTTGAAATGAGGGCAAGGATTGGTCCGAGAAGATAGCCAAGGGCTGCTTCAGGGAAGAGTTTCACACCATTACTCTTGATCTTGGTTGACAAGAGAGGGGTAGTGAAGATTGATTTTTTAGATTTTGTCTTCGACATATATTTGCTCCTTAAATGTAAGCCTTTACAAATATGATAAACCTTTTTCAAAATAAATTAACAATTTAGGTACGAAATGACATTTTTTCAGCACGAAATGACATTTTTTACCGAAATATTGATTTATTTGCTCAAATTTTTACATTTTCTATCAGTTTTGGAATAAAATGTTCAACGCAAAAAGGAGAAAAAATTTATATGGCAAAATATACAGCTAAAAAAGTCAGCAGCAACACTCCATTGTGGTATGCAATCGCCTTGATGCTTATCGGAGCATTATTAATTGTTGGAGGTTCTACTGCTGCCGAGAATATCAGCAAGTGGATGATCACGATTATCGGTGTCGTTCTAGTTGTCTTTGGAATATTAACGACATTAGGTGGATTCTTAGTTACAGGACTTGTTGAAATACTATTCGGTATCTTAATGATCGTCTTTGCTTGGTTCTTCTACTGGTTGGCTTTCTTGTTCTTAGGTATTAGTTTATTCGCCTATGGCGTTAGATGCATCGCCTATCATTCTGGATGGATCGTTACTGGCATCATTGATTTGATTGTTGGTTTAGCAATTATTCTCCTATCATTCGGTTTTAGATTTAATTGGGCTGCAACGGTTGTTGAAATCATCTATATCGCCGCTGGCGTATTGATGTTTGTTGATGGATTGTTGATCCTCATAAAAAGAAACTAAGGCATACATATAGGAAAATTGGCTCTCATTATTGAGAGCCTTTTTCCTTATTTGACTACTTTGTATCCTGCTTCTTCAACTGCTTTTACTAGTTTTTCATCAGAAACGTCATTTGCTTCAAATGTTGCTTTCTTTTCCTTCAAGGAAACGTTTACGTTAGAAACGCCTTCGACTTTCTCTAAAGCGGATTTGACATGAGCAACGCAATGTTCGCACATCATGCCTTCAATTTTTAATGTTTTTGTCATATTGGATTCTCCTTTGTTTTTAAATATATCAATTGGCAATTCTTTTTTAGATTTCCTTCTGCATCTTCTTTCGTCATATGCGTTAAATAGATTGATACGTAATGCGTTTAGGCATACGGTTACTGAGGAAATAGCCATAGCTGCTGCACCATACCAAGGTTTAAGAGAAAGCAAACCTATGCCAGTGAGGGCACCAGCAGCAATTGGAATCATCACAAGATTGTAGAAGAATGCCCAGAAGAGGTTTTCTTTGATGTTTACGAAAGTGTGTCTGGATAATCTGATGGCAGCAGTCGCATCCCTTAAAGAAGATTTCATCAAGACAATATTCGCTGAATCTATGGCAATATCTGATCCTGCGCCAATGGCAATGCCTATATCGGCTTGAGTTAAGGCTGGGGCATCATTTATTCCGTCGCCAATCATTCCAACCTTTCCGTATTTTTGAAGTTCTTTGATAATGTTAAGTTTCCCATCCGGAAGAAGATCGGAGGCAAAATGTGTCAATCCAATCTCATCGGCTATATGTTTAGCTGTTTTTTCATTATCACCCGTTAACATAACTGGTGTAATTCCAAGCTCCTTGAACTCTTTAATTGCCTTAGCGGAATCTTCTTTTATTTCATCAGCAACCGCAATGACTCCTAGCACTTCACTGCCTCTAGCGAATATCAGCGGAGTTTTACCTTCAGATGATAATTTAGTGACCACGTGTAGCAGTTCTTCATTGCTAAATTCTCTTTCTTCAAAGAGTTTTAAATTACCTCCAAGACAGGTTTGGTCATTAATTTGAGCCTCAAGGCCAAAGCCAGGCAAAGCCATAAAGGAAGACACATCATCTAAATGGACATTGAGAGAAGACGCCTTTGAGGTAATGGCCTTAGCGAGTGGGTGCTCAGATTTGTTTTCTAATGAATAGGCGAAGGATAATAATTCTTCTTCCTTTATATTATTGAAAGGAATGATATCAGTTACAGTCGGCTTTCCTTTGGTAATAGTCCCTGTTTTATCGAGAACAATGAAATCTAGTTTGCCCGTTTCTTCTATTGAGACAGCATTTTTAAAGAGAATGCCATTTTTAGCTCCCTTCCCAGATCCAACCATAATAGCGACGGGTGTGGCAAGCCCTAAAGCGCAAGGGCAAGCAATCACCAAGACCGATATCGCTCTATTGAAGGCATATGTTACCAAATCATCATTTGGCAAAGTATCGACAACTCCTTGCCCAAATACAAGCCAACATATCAAAACAACAAGCGATATGCCTAAAATCGTAGGGACGAATATTCCGGATATCTTATCGGCTAAAGCGGATATTTTCGTTTTAGAATTAGCTGCATTCTCAACCATTTCAATTATCTTATGAATTGTCGTTTCGTTGCCTACATTTGTGGCTTTACAAGTAAGAGCGCCATTTAGGTTTATTGTTCCTGATGATACATGGTCGCCTTCTTTTTTATCTATTGGCATCGATTCACCAGTCAAAGCAGATTCGTTCACGCTAGAGATTCCATTAAGAACTATGCCGTCAACAGGGAAGGATTCGCCAGGACGAACAATAAACATATCATCGCGTAGAACTTCTTCTGCTGGAATATCAATTTCTTTGTTTTCACGGAAGACGTGTGCTTCTTTTGGAGCAAGATTCATTAAAGACTTGAGGGCGTTTGTTGTTTTTCCTTTGGAGAATGACTCCAATGTTTTTCCAACCGTTATTAATGTCGGAACCATGCCTGCCGTTTCAAAGGTAAGACACATTGAATAATGCATGAGTTTTTCATATTCAACTCCGTTTGAAGAAACGAACGAGGACATGATAAACATAATAACTATTCCATAAATATAGGCAACCCCACTTCCTAGAGCAACAAGGGTATCCATGTTTGCCCCGCCGTGAAGGAGGGCTTTAGTTCCTGAAATGTAGAACTTTCTATTTATTATCATGATAATTAGAGAAAGTATTCCTTCAAGGAGTCCAAACATCAATGGGTTTTCACCAATTATTCCTAAAGGCCATCCCCACGACATATTCATATAGCCCATGCCAAAATAGAATAAAGGCACAAGTAAAATTAGAGAGGCAATTAACCTTCTTAATAATATAGGGGTCTCTTTATCTTTAAGTTCATCTTCTAATGAAGCTTCATCTTTCTTACTTGATGAAGAAAGTTTTGCTTCATATCCTGCATCTTTTACGGCTTTACATATCTCATGAGGGTTTGTCGGTGAATCATATGTTACAAGCATAGAGTTGGTTAAAAGAGAGACGTTTACCTCTTCTACGCCAGGAAGTTTGCTGACCGCTTTAGATACATGAGATACGCATGAAGCGCAACTCATGCCACCTATTGAATATTTTTCGTTCTTCACCATATTTATTTTAGTTTCTTCATCAATTCAATCGCTTCATCAAGGCTATCGAATTTGTTGTTTTTGATATCTTCAACTACGCATGTATCAATATGTTCTTGAAGAATCACATAGCCTAAAGAGCGAAGGGCTGCTTCGGATGCGGCGATTTGGGTTAAGACATCTGCGCAATACCTATTATCATCAAGCATTTTAGAAACACCATTTAGTTGGCCAATTATTCTATTGATTCTACTCTTAAGATCTTTTATTTCTTTTTCGTCTCTTGGCTGATGTTTCTTTCTTTCACAAGCTGGGCATGTATGTTCCATATAAATTACCCCCTATAGGTATATTTCGAATATAAATATATACCTTGGCGGGGTATATGTAAATAGATTGCATCAATAAGAAGATAAATAGTTGTATGAGACGTATTCATAGTCATACTTGTTCAATCCGAAAACAATATCATCAATGCAAAATCTTCCCTTGTTTCTATCACCTGTTGCGGTTGAATTAATTTCGAAACGTAACCCATATATAGGATAATTGTTCATCGTTCTAATTGATTGGGTTAAGCCATTTTCCTTGTTCGCAAGAGATGACGTATTTATTATTTCGATTTCTTCCCAAGCGCCTGTCGATCTTTTAATTTTAAGCAAAGCATCTCCATCTAACTTTTCTTTAGAACTCCACAAACATGATCTATACATAAAAGAATAAACTGGCTTGTCAAAATTCATTTCAAAATAAGCGTAACCAGCATTCTCTCTTCTAGGAGATAAGACAATATATTTGTTTTCTATATATCCACATCTAAGCCTATCTGTAGTTATCGTAAGGCCATTTGATGTTGCAGTCGTCATTTTTCTTTCTGGTTCGGTTTCTAAAAGTTCCTCCGATAGTTCGTTTTCGAAATAATACCTTTCGTTAAAACCCCAATCAGATGGCAAAAACGTCGATTTATAAGCGTATCTATTTGGCTTATCAAAAGTTTCAATCGCGTAATAATCATCCCACGAACTATCATCATCACATTCCAGACCAACATAAACATAGAAATCGTTGCCAGCCGTATTAAAAATAGATGAATACTGGCTTGTCGTTAACCTGTATTTATTATCTCTGATATTATGTATCGTAAAAATCAATGAATTTGTAGAATCAAGAATATTTAAGAAATGCCGCAAATTGATAATTTTGTACCATTTTTCTCTGATTAATGAATCCCACTTAAAGGTTGGTAGAACATCAAGGGATAGTTCGTTTGTCAATATCGCCTTAGTTGGAATCACCTTTTTGCATGGACACGCAAACTCCATTTCTCCACTCTCATTTAAAATACTGTAATTATCTGAATGATTGTGCTTATTGTTAAATTTGATTGCTTGAACATGCTGGTATTGCGTATAATTTTGACTTTCTATAGTTACATGAGTTTTACTAGAATCCCATCCAAAATGGCAATAAATGGAATCAGACAATTCATCGTAATCATAAGCAATTACGGCATGGCCCCCTATGCTTAATTTACATGGAATTCCTTGCTTGACTAGTTCGATTGTTTTATTCCTTACATTACTTGTATAATCAATTATTTCAACATCGGATTTAGAATAGCCTTTATAAGTGTATAAATAATATTGCCACAATCTAATGTACTTATCGTGGTTCATCGAATAATCATAATTCGAAATACTACAAATATTGTCATTAAACATTTTTATCAAAAAATAATGAAAATATTTATTTGAATAATTCATTACATTTGAATAATAAAGGCTGTCCGATATGGAGTCATTTCCTAATGAATACGGCTCTCTAATTGCTCCGGGTGATTTGTAATTTATATCTAAGCAATCACCATCTAAGTTAACCGTTGTCTCGAATTTTTCTTCAATCAAATTGTCATCCCAATATACATTCCAGAAAGAAAACAGCATAGCCGTTGCGACAAAGCCACAAGATCCCTTTGCGTTGTTGCCATAAGCACTAGTTAAATTCGAAAAATAATAAGAAGAGAAATTATCATTCAGAAAAATCTTTCGCTCTGAAGATGACACGATACCATCATTAGAAATTGCCGTTTTGAACCCATTGCATAAATCGTTATTTACCTCAATTCTAGTGTTATAAGTCAAAGCAAAAGAGAATAGAAAAACAATGGATAAATTTTTAGTAAACATATTTTAATCCTTCTAAAATATTTCTATATAAAAGTTCATGTGTTTTTTCTTTTACGTATTCAATCTCGTAATTGGTTTGAATTAAGTAACAAATCGCAATTTCCTCTCCGACAATTACATCAATTTTCATATCAGCTGCATCATAATCTATCCTAAAATCTTCTGCCTTAACATTTTCCAGGTCGTAACATCTTGCACTCAAAGAAAGTCTATCATCAAAGTTTATAATGGAGCATAAACTCGGTGTACCCTTTAGATAAATATGTTCAAAGGGATCATGCTCATATAAATCGCTTGCCATAGCCGCTCCAGGTGTAAATTCATACTTGCAGTTTAAATTCGTATCAGTATGAACTAAAAACCTGCTTTCGTTGCAATTAATATATTTTTTATAAGCGCAAATGTATTTTTCAAACGATGTAAATTCATATGTAGGGCAAACCCAACCACCATCAGGTATGTCAGATTCATTTGAACATCCGCTTAAAAGACAAATCAACAATAATAATTTTAATGCTTTCTTTTTCATATGAACGTTCCCTTTATTTACATATTAATAAAAACACATAGAAAGTTGATATGTCAAAGCTTTTAACCCAAAAAGATATCAAGCGCCATCATTACAACGAAACCAATAATAAAAGACCAAACCCCGCCATGGCTTGTTGGATCCCCTTTCGTATCTGGAATCATTTCTTCTGCGATGACATAAAGCATACATCCAGCCGCAAAAGAAAGGGCCCATGGCATTATTGGCTCAATAAAATAAGCTAGGAACAAACCTATTATTGCCGCAAGCGGTTCAACTACGCCAGAGAACATTCCAAACAAAAACGCTTTGTTCGCATTACCTGTTTCACCTTTTATTGGCAAAGAAACGACTGCTCCTTCTGGGATGTTTTGAATTCCTATACCTATTGCAAGCATCAATGAAGACATTAATGCCCCAGTTAAGTTGTTTTCTGAAATATTTGCTAGAGCAACTCCAAAAGATATTCCAACCGATAATCCTTCAGGAACATTATGAATCGTAACAGCTAAGAACATTTTACCCGTTTTCGACATTCTTGAAGGTAGACCTTCTTCTTTATTTTGTTCAATATGAAGATGAGGAATCAGTTTATCTATTCCCCATAAAAATAAGGCACCGAGAATAATCGATATTCCTGATACAGTCCACGAAGGCATATATGTAATACTCATCTCTAACGTTGGCATGATTAACGAAAATATCGATGCTGAAAGCATGATGCCCGCTGCGAAGCCTAGAAATATTTCATTAACTTTATTTGATATCTCCTTCTTCTTAAAGAAATAAACAAAAGAGGAACCAATTGTGGTACACAAGAAAATGAATGATATTCCTATTATCGCATATATGTATTTGTTCATATTAATCAATAGTTAGTTTTATCTAACTTATAATAGAATACTACTTTGCTTTTTAAAATCAATCTTTTTTGAAAATGCGATAAAATCTTGCTTTTAGTGTGCAATTGATGAAGTTGGCTCATTTTCCTTGAGTGTTTTGGCACATTTTATTGATGAAATTGGCAACAAAAAAGAGCCGCATTTTTGCGACTCTAATTTGTTAGTTAGAAACTACATTGTTTCGTGTGCGTTACGAGCAATGACGTCTAATTGTTGTTCTTTTGTTAAATCTATGAACTTGACAGCATAGCCAGAAACACGGATTGTGAAGTTGGCATATTCTGGTTTCTCAGGATGTTCCATTGCATCTCTTAACTTATCAAGGCCAAAGACGTTAACGTTGAGGTGGTGGGCACCTTTTTCAAAGTAACCATCAAGAACGTGTGTAAGAGTGTTGACTCTTTCATCTTCAGATTTGCCTAATGTGTTAGGAGCAATTGTGCATGTATTTGAGATGCCATCTAAAGCATATTCATATGGTAATTTAGCGACAGAGTTAAGGGAGGCAAGTAAGCCATTCTTTTCTGCACCATAGGCTGGGTTTGCACCTGGAGAGAGTGGTTCACCAGCTTTTCTTCCATCTGGAAGAGCGCCAGTTGCTTTACCATAAACAACGTTGGATGTAATGGTAAGGATGGATGTCGTTGGTTCGGAGTTACGATATGTGTGATGTTTCTTGAGTTTTTCCATGAAAACTTTAAGAAGTTCAACAGCGATATCGTCTGCACGATCATCATCATTACCATAGCGCGGGAAGTCACCTTCGATTTCGAAGTCTGTGACAATGCCATTTTCACCACGGATTGCTTTGACCTTGGCATATTTGATTGCGCTAAGGGAGTCAACAACGTGGGAGAAACCAGCAATACCGGTAGCAAATGTTCTTCTGACATCTGTATCGATTAAAGCCATTTCGGCAGCTTCATAATAATATTTGTCGTGCATATAGTGGATGAGGTTAAGAGCGTTGACGTAAACTTCAACGAGCCAATCCATCATCTTGTCATATTTAGCAACAACTTCATCATAATCGAGATATTCGGAAGTGATTGGAGTATATGCAGGACCAACTTGTGTTAAGGTCTTTTCATCGATACCGCCATTTATCGCGTAGAGTAAGCATTTTGCCAAGTTGCAACGTGCACCGAAGAATTGCATTTCTTTGCCCGTTTGTGTGGCAGAGACGCAGCAGCAGATGGAATAGTCATCGCCCCAAACTGGACGCATGACATCATCATTTTCGTATTGGATAGCGGATGTATCAACAGAGATCTTTGCAGCATACTTCTTGAAGTTTTCTGGAAGTCTCTTTGTGTAGAGAACAGTGAGGTTTGGTTCTGGAGCTGGTCCCATGTTTTCTAATGTATGGAGGAAACGATAATCGTTCTTTGTAACCATGCTACGACCATCTTGTCCCATACCTGCAACTTCGAGGGTTGCCCAAACTGGGTCGCCAGAGAAGAGTTGGTTATAGGAAGGAATGCGTGCGAACTTGACCATTCTTAATTTCATAACAAAGTGGTCAACGAGTTCTTGTGCTTCTTCTTCTGTGATTGTGCCATTTGCTAAATCACGGGAAACATAGATATCTAAGAAGGTAGAAACTCTACCGACAGACATAGCAGCACCATTTTGTGTCTTGATGGCGGCTAAATATCCGAAATAGAGCCATTGGAATGCTTCGTGAGCATTTTGGGCTGGCTTGGAGATGTCATAACCATAGGAATTTGCCATAACTTTCATTGCTTCTAAGGAACGAATTTGTTCGGCTAATTCTTCTCTTAAACGAATGACATCATCAGTCATAGCGTGTCCGCCACAGTTGGCAAGGTCGATCTTCTTTTGCTCAATGAGGAAGTCGATACCATAAAGGGCGATACGGCGATAGTCACCAACAATACGGCCACGGCCATATGTATCAGGAAGACCTGTTAAGATCTTAGCATGGCGGCATTTCATGATTTCTGGGGTATATGCATCAAAGACGCCTTGGTTGTGGGTCTTGTGATACTTTGTGAAGATTTCATGTAATTCAGAGCTTGGTGTATAGCCATATGTAGTGCAGGCTTGTTCTGCCATTTTGATACCACCATAAGGCATGAAGGCTCTCTTTAAAGGTTTGTCTGTTTGTAAACCGACAATTTTTTCTGTGTCCTTTAAAGCGTCATCGATATAAGCGGCTTGATAGGCCGTGATCGAGGAAACGATTTCAGTTTCCATATCGAGAACACCACCTTTAGCACGTTCTTGATGTTGTAAGTCTTGAACTTTGTTCCATAAATCTGTTGTGGCTTTTGTTGGTCCAGCTAAGAAATCAGCATTGCCATCATATGGGGTGTAGTTTGCTTGGATAAAGTCACGAACATTAACTTCTTTTGTCCAATGTCCGCCTTTAAATCCTTTCCATTCATTTTCAAACATTAATTTTTTCCTCCAATTTAATGCATACTTATTTTAAGTATACATATCGTTTAAACATTGATTTGAATCAAATTTTTATATTTTTATTCATCGAGAAAATATTTTTTAAATGACTTGCTTTTTTGATGCATTTTATAAGTAAAAAGTCGTATCAAACTGATACGGCTTGATTAGGCGATAAACAATTAAATCTCAAATGCGAAGTGAACGGACCAAATATTTGGATTTTCGGCCATAGAAGTATAAGAAACCTTAAACGAAGACTTGAAATTGAAACCAAGAGAATCCGTGTCCCTAAAATCTTTCGTGAAATACAAACAATCTCCAGCAAAGTTTAAAGTAACTTTATTAGAATCGTAAAAATAACAATCTTTTCCATCGACGTTGGAATAAGTTACTAAAGTTGATTTGTCTCTTATCGCACCGTAATTAATTGAATTGTATTCTTCAACGGGGATGATTAGGAGACAAATTTCTTCCTTGGCATCATCTTCGGTTTTAGAATTGCAACCCAAAGAAACAAATGGAACAGCTAACAACAATAAACTAGCAAATATTTTTTTCGTGATATTCATAGTACTTTCTCCATTATAAAGCCCAATCTTCTCGAGCGGTAAGTATCCATGATTCGATGTAGGAAGATATCCTAGAAGATATCCTACAAGCTATATTATAATCTAAACTTGAGCTATGAATTCCTCCGCTATGTATTCCTACAATTACATTTGAATTACCGTAAAAAATAGGCGCTCCACTCGATCCGGCTAAAGCGTCAATACGATGAAAGAACTTATAATCGGTTAATGTATTTCTCACTTTATCGGAAGCATATGCCATTTTACCCGTTGTTCCTTGATAAGCAACCATTCGAACGCTCGTTGTATCGATGCTCATAGAATGGTTCATGGCATCAAAGTAACCATAAGTATCTCCAACGTTTGAATTTAATTTGCAATATACCCAATCATCAGAGGCGTCACCAGTTCTATAGTTCACACCAACGTTGTAAGTGGAAACTTCACAAGTTTCAACGCATGTAGATTCAACTGGCGTCCCATCAACTTCTACATAAACTTTAGTCTTGAGTGGCCAACCATAATTAGCACTATAAACAACATGTGATGCTGTTAATAAAACATTGGATCCGACTAAAGCGCCAGTGCCGTAAGACGAAAAATCAGCTTTCCCATCCTTATTGCTATCATATTCGCAAACCAATTGAACGATCCCTCGATAAGGCCATTTCTTAAGCTGGGAACTTGAAACATCTTGCAAATTGTGATTATAGATTCCGTCACTTGATGTTTTTCCTGATGTATCCACATGTGGCTCATACGTAACATCATCTGTACGATCAGGATCAATATCATGTTCAAGAAGTTCATCATAAAGAAAAGATGGTTTTTCACCATACTCATACATAATGTGATTAAAGTTCAAATTATTTTGAGTTGCTTGTTCAACCATATTACTAGCAGCCAATGTACTAACAGTTCCTTCGACTTTGTTAGAAAAACAAGCGCATGCTATGCAAAGAATGCTAATAAACGTTCCCATATCTTATTCTCCTCTTTTAAAACAAGGCCATTATCTATTAAAACTAGCTTTAGGTCAAGTTTAGTTTATTTTAAGGTCACTGTTTTTCAGCATTGTGTTTTTAAACAAAAAAGCATTCGCCAAATAATCTTGGCTGAATGCCTTATAATCATTTTAAATCATCATCCTTTTTGCCATTCAATATATCTATGGCATTTTGTATGCGTTCCTTTGATGGAGGTTCTACTTCTTTTAACTTATAGTCGTATCCAAGTTTTTGCCACTTGAATTCACCCATTTTATGGAATGGCAAGACATCTATTCTTTCGACGTTAGACAAAGTTTTTATGAACTTTCTTGTTTCAAATAGATACTTATCATTGTCGGAATATCCAGGTAAAAGAACATGCCTAATCCAAATTGGTTTATGAATCTCATCAAGATAATGAAATAAATCTATGATGTTATCGTTAGGACAAGAGGTTAATTCTTGATGGATCTTAGGATCAATATGTTTTATATCAAGCAAAAGAATATCGGTGTATTTCATTAATTCTTGGAACTTTGAGAAATACGGTTCTTTTCTTGTGAATGGTTGGCCAGCCGTATCAATACAGGTATTTATGCCGTTCTCTTTAGCCTTTTTAAACAAGTCAATCATGAAGTCGATTTGTAAAAGAGGTTCCCCTCCAGAAACTGTTATTCCACCTTTATCTCCCCAATATGGGCGGTAACGAAGAGCTTGTTTGATTAAATCATCCGCTTCTTTTTCTTCTCCGCCATCCATTTTCCATGTATCTGGGTTGTGGCAAAATAGACATCTCATTGCACAGCCTTTAACAAAAATAACGAATCTTATTCCAGGGCCATCAACTGAGCCGAACGATTCTATTGAATGAATGATTCCTTTCATAACTTCTCCTCCTTAGGAAATGAATTATCGAAAGAATAAACCCATTTAACATTGATTTAAATCAAATTTATTTTCTTGATGAGTAAAATGGGCGATACATGTAGTAGTTTAGCTTTGTGATATTTCAACTAAACGGGAATAGTTTGTTATTTTAAACGATGATTGGCCGACTTTTTCTATTACTCTTTCGTTCATTAGTTCAGCAAGTTTTCTTGAAACGGTTTCAGGGCGAAGAGATACGTGTGCGGCTATATCTTCTAATTTTAGTTTAACAATATCGCCGGAGATGTGGTTTAAACGGTAAAGGAAAAGGCGAGCTATTTTTGCTTTTGGGTCGGAAACGGAAAGAATAAGATTTCTTTCGTTTGCATCATGGAGTTTCTTAGATAGAAGAGCGATGATTTCTAAAGCGGAATGAGTATCTTGAATAAGAGATTCGAAGTCTTCTCTTAACATTTTTCCGACAATTACGTTGTCTAAACACACACCAGAATATGGGTACGTGATTGTCTTCTTTCCTTTAAGGAAAACAGAAATCCATAAAGTATCGCCAGGAGAAAAGATAGAAACGATTTGTTCTCTGCCTTCCGAATCATATGTGGCTAATTTGATGTTGCCTTTACGAATAATGTATAGGGAGTTGGCTATTTCGCCTTCTTTGAAAAGCATTTCGCCTTTTTCGTAAGAGGTGAAAATCATCTTAGAAAGGATTTCTTTCCTAACATTTTCTCCAAGTTCTTCCAAGAATGAAGGATTCTGCTTGGAATATTCATCAAGGGCTTTTTCATCAAAGAAAGTTTTCATAACGATTTGATTTCTATATCAGACGAGAAGAACTCTTTCATTAAAAGAGACATGGTTTCGATATCTTTTGCTCCGCAGAGTTCATTGCATGAATGCATGGCCAATTGTCCAATGCCAATATCGACTGAATTGATGGAAACTTGATTATTAGAAAGGTTGCCCAATGTTGAGCCTCCTCTAAGATCTGAACGGTTCGTGAAATCTTGAAACGGGATATTTGCATTCTTAACAACGTTCTTCAATGTTGCAGCACTTAATGCATCAGTCGTATATCTTTGATCAGCATTGTATTTGATGACAATACCTTCATTCAACAAGACTGAAGTCGTTGAATCGGTTAATTCAGGATGATTTGGGTGATTTGCGTGGGCATTATCAACCGAGACTAATAAAGATCTTGCGACCATTTCTCTATATGGAAGATCCAATGCGGTTGAAATTCTATTCAAAGTGTCGGAGAGGAAGGTTCCATATGCGCCTTGTTTAGTAAGAGAACCGACTTCTTCATTGTCAAAAGCACAATATATGTTGAAATACTTAGGCGAAGCGTCTAAGAATCCTAAAAGAACACTATACGTAGAGCCTAAATCATCTAGTTTAGGAGAAGAAATGAATTCTTTATTGAGTCCAACTTTCTTTGCTTTATCACGGTTGTAAAGGAACAAATCGAAAGAGAGGATTTCTTTCGCATCTTCAATTTGATTTAAAAGATAGCAGTTGAAATTGAAATCTTTTTCAATTCCTAGCATAGGTATCATGTCCTTTGCGGGATTGAATGTGTATCCATTGTTGATATTTCTATTGAAATGGATGCAAACATTAGGAATGATGAGAAGATCTTCATCAATGTTTAATAGAGTGTTTTTCATTTCGCCATTCTTGTCTAAATAGAAAACACGTCCAGCAAAGGAAAGAGGTCTATCAAGCCAAGGGGCATCAATCATTCCGCCATATGGCTCAACATTTAATGAAACAATATTCTTATAGTTTATGACTGGATTGGGTTTGATTTTGAAAGTTGGAGAATCCGTGTGAGATGCTGAAATTCTAAAAGAGGATGTTTTAGGAGAATGTGGAACATTAAAGGCGATTATTGCCGACCCATTGCGGATGACATAATAGTTTTTTCCTTCCTCAAGAGAAAACTCTTTGTCTTCTTTTAATTCTGTATATCCTTTCTTGTCTAATTCTTCTTTGATGTTCTTGACGACATGGAAAGGGCTATATGATTTATTTAATAATTCAATTGTTTTATCTAGATAATTCATACACGTACCTCTTATTTTGTTTCTTGGAATATTGAGCGAAGGACTTCTTCTCTAAATTCATCGTCCATACGATGTTTCTCACTCTTAACGTTATTGGCAATATCAATTTGTTCTTGAATGAGACATGTTAATACATCGATTGCTAAGTTTTTGACGCCATCATTGTTAATTATTAAGTCAGCATATTCACTAGATGGCTTAACTATTTCATCGTACATCGGCTGAACTGTTGAGAAATATTGAGTGACAATGTTTTCAAATGTTCTTCCTCTCTCTTTAGCGTCACGAATGATACGCCTAAGGAATCTTCTTTCAGCGCCCGCTTGAATGAATACTCTAAGATCGCCAAGGTTTCTTATTTGTTTATCAACTAAAGCCATGATGCCTTCAACAAGAACAACCTTCTTTGGCGTGATTATTTCTGTTTTGCCTGACCTAGTTAGGGTAACAAAGTCATATATTGGCTTTTCAATAGGCTGATCATCTTTTAGCATTCGAATTTGTTTTCTCATGAGAGGCCAATCAAACGCTTTAGGATGGTCGTAGTTAACTTTATATCTTTCAGCCATGGGCATATCAGTTTGATCAAGATAATAATCATCCATGGTCATTCTTGTGATATTTTCTTCTCCTACATTTTTAAGAACCTCTTGAGTAACAAAAGATTTGCCAGAAGATGAACCGCCGCCAACTAAGATAATTCGTGCCATAAACTAAACTTCCTTATTAACGTTCTCTATTATACAAAATATGCTTATAAATGTTGATTGAAATCAAATTATTTAAATAAAAATCCCCTAGAAATATCTAAGGGATTAAATTATTACATCTTTTCTATTGGAAGGATTTCTTCATCTACCGCTTCGGCCTTTTCAATGATGACTGGCTTATATGGCTTATCAGCATGATTTTTGTCTACCGCAGCAATCTTATCAACAACGTCCATGCCTTCAACTACCTTACCAAATGCAGCATATTGTCCATCAAGGAAGGTATCGTCTGCATCGCAAATGAAGAATTGAGATCCAGCTGAGTTGAACATTTGTGAACGAGCCATTGATACTGCACCTCTCTTATGAGAGATAGTATTTTTGACTCCATTAGCACGGAACTCGCCTTTAATTGAATATCCAGGCCCACCAGTTCCGTTACCGCTTGGGTCTCCACCTTGGATCATGAATCCTTTGATGACACGATGGAACGTTAATCCGTCGTAAAACCCAGAAGAGACCAATGAAGCAAAGTTATTTGCTGATATTGGGGCGTTATCTCTATCGAGTTCGATCTTAATATCGCCGAAATCTTTAATGTGTAAAATGATCATAATTTGTACCTCTTAAGTATTATATTGATATAAATCAAAAATATTTCAATCTTTTTTAATCAGGTATGATTATTTTTACGATGAAGACATCATCTTCGATCTTTGTTTGAAAGTCTCCATTATATTTATCAACGATGGATTTCATACTTTTTAGACCATACCCATGATTAAACTTATCTTTTTTAGATGTGTCATCCTTTATCTTTGTGATCTTATTGAAATAGTTGCGAATATCAATGATTGACACCCCTTTATCATGAGAAACATTTAACGATATCGTTCTCATTTCTTTGTTCTTTAGTTTTCTTGTTGCCTCAATAGCGTTGTCGAGAAGATTTCCAAAAAGGTTATATAGTTCAATAGTTTCAAGTTTAGAAAATGCTTCAGGATCAACAATAGTTGATAGACGTATCGAGTGTTTTTGACAATAATGCCATTTTTCATTGAGAATAACATTAAGGGTTTGGTTCTCAGTTATTAAAATAGATTCATAGTCCTTTACAGTTTTATCAATGTTGTCTAAAACCTTTTCGGCTTCAACCCCTCCTTCGCGGAGAATGGCAGTTTGATGTTTTAAGTCATGAGCGACAATATGAAGTCTTTCCATGTTTTCTTTTGCGTATTTAAATTGGTTTTCTCTTTCTTGAAGGATCTGAGAAGTTATCGCATTTTCGTTTTTTAAGGCGAACATTTTTCTCATTAAATATTCGATAGACGTAATCAATAAAAGGGAAATGATATTCGAGAAAAGAAGCAAAGCGTACATGAAATCTGATTCATCCTCGCTAAAGGATTCACCGATGGTATATAAGACCAGGCTTGCTTCAATCGCTAATATCAAAATGATAAGGATCGGTTTTTCGATGTTGTAAGGCTCATTATTAAACCTCTTGTGATTGTATATGAACATGGCAAGGTATGCAGCGAGGCAAAACCCTAGATACATGCATAAATTTTGCCAAGTCATATAGTAAAACTTTTGAACAAGGAGGTGAGGGTTTATCAAGGTGAATATGGCAACATATGAAGAAAACACGACTTGTCTGAAAACATAGGAGAAAATCAGCATCGAACTAATCTTGCCTTTCTTTGTTTTGAAAAGAAACATCATCAAAGGTAGCTGAAGTACAAAGAAGATTGCATAAGAAACTAAGCCGTTAAAGACTGAGATGGTTCTATCATAGTCGCATCCTTCGGATATAAGGAAAACGATGTAACCAATAAGGAATGAAATGCCAAACAAAAAGGCAATTTCGCCAAGTACCCTCAAAATAAAAAAGCGTCTTTTCTCTTGCTTATGAAAAAATATCCATGCAGAAAAGAATAATTCTAAGCACATTAAAAAATTGCGAACAAATATGAAATGTAAAGTTTGATTCATATTAGCCCTTTCTTTCTGCGAAATGGCCTAAGAATTCTTTCTTGTAGTTCCTTGATAATGGGATGCTTTCACCATTTATTACAACTTCATTAGATTTGATTAAATCTATGCGATCAAGATTAACGAGGAAAGAGTTTGAGGAGTTAGCAAAGCGTGATGAGAATTGCTCAGCCATTTTATTCATCGTTCCGCGAACAATGTAGTTTCCTTTTGTGGAGTGTATCGTCAGGTAATGCTTGTTTACTTCAACATAGTAGATTGAAGATTCTTCAAGAGTGACCACCCCTTCATTCGTTCTCAGGACTATTTCATTATCGACAAATGAGTTGATTATCTTATAGGCCTTCATCAATTTAAGTTTGAAATCATCATATTCTAGTGGTTTTAAGAGATAATCCATTGCCTCAACTTTGTACCCATCTAAAGCAAATTGAATGGTCTTAGTGATGAAAATAAGGGGACCATGCCATGAAAATTCTCTAACCTTCTTAGCAATTTCAACCCCATTCTCGTTAGGCAAGATAATATCCAGCAAAAGAAGATTTATTTCGGAGATGTCGTTTTTGAAAAGCTCCTCTCCACAAGAAAAAGAGCGAATTTCATATGGAATTCTTTCTTCATCGAAGAAACGTTTAAGCATTTCTTCTGTTTTTTCTTTTTCTTTGATCTCGTCTTCGACGATTCCAACAATTATTTTCATAATACAGCATTATGATAATTGAATTTTTTTAACTTTCAAATAAAAAACCTTCAAGGGCTCTTGTGGGGATTTAACACCATGTGGCAACGTTTCTCTCGTTTAACGGAAATTTATAAAGCAATTATTCTTTTTGTTTTCATTTTATATTTTGCCGTTAAATCAATTTGAGTGTAAGAAAAGGCTACCGATTACTCGATAGCCATAAATCTTATTTTAGATTTTATTTGCCAGATGTTTCTGGTTCAGTTTCTGCAACTGTTCCTTCTTTTTTCATCTTGTAGCCACGGATTACAACCCAAGAGATGCCAGCAAGGCAAGCAACACCTACTGCAACATTGAGGGTGATGAGCCATTTTGCCCAAGTTGGAGTGACTGGGACAATTTTCGTATCTTTAGAAAGGCCATTCATGGCAACGCTATTGGCGATAGCATAGAGAACGTGATGGGAAGCGTTACGGAGATATGTCATGATTTGTGGATCAGATTCATAACCATCAATGAGATATCTTGTTTCGTTGTTGTTCATCCAAAGATCAGTTCCGGCTTGCAAGCCTTCTTTGATGCCCATGTAATTTGGAAGACCAGCGTTATCTGTGATGATGCAGCCTTTGAATCCCCATTCGCCACGTAAGACGTTTTGTTGAAGATTTGCATGATGTCCGCACCAAGTTGTACCAATACGGTTGAAAGCATTCATGATACCGTTTGCACCGCCTTCTTCAACGGCTTCTTTGAAGGTTGGGAGATAGACTTCACGGATTGCTTGTTCGTTGCAGAAGGTAGAAATACCGTCTTTTGAACCTTTGATGCCATTTGTTGCATCAATGACACCTTCACCATCATTTAAGGCGAAGTGTTTAACATAGGTGATTAATCCTTTAGATTGAGCACCTTTGACTGTTGCGGCACCAATCTTTCCAGAAAGATATCCATCTTCTGAATAATATTCGAAGTTACGACCTGCATAAGCAGTTCTATGAGTATTCATGGCTGGAGCATACCAAGCTTGAACGTTTGCAAACATGGCATCATTGCCAACTGCAACACCCATTTCTTCAGCAAGAGAGACGTTCCAAGTTGAAGCAATGACAACTTCTGTTGGATAAGCCATACCTTTTGAACCACCAATCAAGGTAGCAGAGATGCCAGCTGGGCCATCCTTTGCGGTTGTGGCTGGAACGTTAAGCTCAGCATTCGCTGGGTTGCCATATCCGCCTAAACGGACAGTCTTAAGCATATTTTCAGCTGTAAGGTTATCAAGGAAGTCATCCCATGCTGGTGAATCATAGTCTTCACCGATTAAGGTTGCTAAGTTAAGGCCTGCCTTGGTTGTTGTAGCTGTCTTTGGCATTGTATAGCTTGCTTTATCTTCGGTATATTGAGGAGCTAAATCAGCAATGAGTTCAGCGGAGAATGTCTTGTATCTTTCGCCAAGATCATCTGTACGATCAGCAAAGGCTGTTGGGAAGGTACCATTCCAATCGTTACGTGTGAGATATGTTAAGGAAGCGCCATCGGAGTAATGTTTGATGTCCGCTTTCTCGAATTGATTTGTAATGGCAACGCCTGTCTTTGAATCCTTGGAATACGTCTTTGCATCCAAGGAAGAATTTGTCCACTTATAAGCGAAGGATTGATCACCAGCGGCAGTCATGCCATCGCCAACGACTTTGCCTTTTGCGGCAAGGATGTTATTTAACGCTTCATGGGAGTCCTTACCAGTGGAGATGTAATAATCACCTGCATCAAGAATATAGGTCTTTGCATTTGTGTAATCGTATGAAGCAAAATCTTCTTTCTTGACGTCGATTGTGACTGTTTCATCTTTTCCTGCTTCGATTACGCCAGTTTTTGCAAAGCCAACTAATTCAACTGAAGATTTCTCAACTTTATTGGCAACATCATAATCTGTATATGGTGACTGGCCATAGATTTGAACTACTTCTTTACCGGCTTTGGAACCAGTGTTCTTAACTGTGAGCGTTACTTTGAAATCGTCGCCATTATTTGTAACTTTGAAATTGGAGTATTCGAATGTTGTGTAGGATAAGCCGTAACCAAATGGATACATGACAGTTGAGGCATAATCATATGTGCCAACTTTATCACGATTTAAGACTTTGTCTTCATAACGGGTTTCGTAGTAACGATAACCGACATAAATGCCTTCTTGATAAACTGCATATTGATCAGCTTCGTTGACATAGTCTGCATCTGTTGGTTTATTTTCAATCCAGAAGTTGGAACCAGCATTTTGAGCGGCTGGAGCAGAATCTGCATCATAAGCATATGTATCAACTAATCTACCTGATGGGTTGATTGTTCCGGCAAGAGCTTCGCCGATTGCATACATACCAGTTTGGCCAACTCCACCGACCCAAAGAGCTGCTTTAATATGGTCATATTGGTTTAACCAGCCTAGTTCGAGCGAATTATTTGCGTTGATGAGAATGACAACTTTCTCAAACTTTGTGTTAACAGCATCAAGCATTGCTTTTTCTTCAGTGCTGAGTTCTAGGTAAGAACCTTTGTTTCCTTCGACATTCTTTGTTTCACCAAAGTTTTGAGCAGTAAGATCAGAACCTTCGCCACCGCTTCTTGAAATAACAACAACAGCCGCATCGTTATATGAATCAAAGCTAGATCCTGCAGTGGATTCAACATCTGCCCACGGTACTTCGTTGATGGAGAATTGTCCGCCTCTCCAGTTTGGAGAAGAACGTTTGTATCCTTCATCATGTTTTCCCTGATAGAAATTCCATAATGTTTCATTTATGGAGAAACCAGACTTTTCTAAAGCTGTTTTTAAAGTTGGAGCAGTTGATGTATCAATCGATCCTGAACCAGTTCCGCCATAGACCATATCGACACTTGATACGGAGAAAAGACTTAATTTTGCGCCTGTTTTGAGAGGGAGGGCATTGCTATCATTCTTAAGAAGAACCATGCCTTCTTCTTCAATTCTTTTGGAAACTTCACCGTTGTGTTCGTTAAGTTCCGCTTCAGTTTTGAAATCACTAGAGAAATATTCCGACGATGTTTCTCCGTTTCCTGTTTTCTCAATCTTGTAAGTGTCTTGATTGAAATAACGAGAAATGATCGTGTTCCAAGTGTAGGCTTCATAGTCACCAAATGCTAATGCACCAGCACTAACTGCCATGATGGGGAATAAAATAAGCATTAATTTTTTGTTGCTCATTTTCTTTTTTGCCATAAAAATCCTCCTTTATTGGCTTATGTTGTTCCGAGAGATTCGGAAGTTGGTTAAATATTATGAAAACGCTTACATTATGGCTACTCGAACAGCATAACTATGCAAAATTTCGACATAACTGAAACAAAAATTTTACTTTTTAAGAGGGATGAGTATATCTAAGTTAAATGTTTCGCTTTCGAATGATGTGCTTAATGTTCCACCATATTTTTCAGCGATTAAACGCATACTTTTCATGCCGTACCCATGATCATTCTTACGATTATCTTTCGTCGTTAAAGGAAGCCCATCTTTGAATTTTGGTTTCTTTGGACAATAGTTATAGAGGTGTATAGAAACGAAATTGCCGGTGTTCTTAATTATTAAGCCAATCACTTTCTTCTCTTCATCTTCAATCTTTTCTAACGATTCTATAGCGTTATCCAATGCGTTTCCTAAAAGAGAGTAAATCTCCGTTTCTTCCATAAAAGAAATTGCTTCACCATCAGCCATAGTTGTAAGTCTGATTCCTTTATTGATACAAGTAAGACTCTTTTCCATAAGAAGGATATCAAGTGCCTCATTGCCCGTTTTTACGGCTGTTTCGTAGACGGAAATCTTTTGCATCATTTCGCTAACTGATGATTCAGGTAAGGAACATTTGTCTCCAAAATGTCTAATTTGATGTTTTAAGTCATGACATTTGATATTAATGTAATCGATATTTTCTTTAAGAATGTTGTATTGTTTTTCTTCAGAAGACCACATCTTCTGGACGACTGAAAGCTCTTCTACCGCTTTCTTTTTAGCCAAAAGATTAAATTGTGCGGTTAAAACGAATATGCAACAGAAAATAATCAATATGCAGGTGATCATCGAATAAAACTGATTTGGATGAGAATAAGAATAATATGTAACCATCGCATTAATTACTACAGATACCAAAATCATGCCGATGGATAGGAAAAGAAGGTGCACGCTGATGAGATGCATATTTTCACCTTTCTTAATTCTCTGTCCGAATACGAGATAACAAATCCAATAGACAATTAAATACGACTCATAATGAATGAAATTAACCAATGCATCATATGTTGATTGCATTCTATCGCCATACGCTTCAACGGGAAGGCCATTATTTAAACCAGTGGCAATGATGATGAAATTATATGTTTCGAATGCAATATGTTGCGTTGCATATGCGGCAATCGTGCAGAAAAAAATATTTACCCAGCTTTCATCATAGCAAACAAGTTTCAACAATACGGTTGAAAGAAAATAAAGGCCAAAAAACAACAATGAGGAGTATAACGCGCTATATTGTAGAATAGGAACAGCCATAGCAATTCCAGCACATATCGTGCCAACAATTAATATACGTATCCAGTAAAATTTCTTTTTCTTTAGTTTCCAAGTAAAAATGAACTCAGCTAAAAAGAGTTCAACCATGAAAACTAGTTTATACCAGAAAAGAGCGCTCGAAGAATCATAGTACATACATCTTGCCCTTACCTATATATCTATTCAAACCTTCCATAAAGGTTTTCTTCTTTGCCCTAGAAATTGGCAAAGGAGAATCTTCTCCAACTAAAAATAAGTCATATCCGTCTATCTTTTTAACATAACGGAGATTTATAAGATAACAATTCGCGCATCGAGAAAAATCATCGCCTAGCGTTTCTTCTACCTGAGATAATGAGCCATACGCTTCATAGTTTCCTTCGGATAGATGATAAACAAGATGATGCTTGAATACTTCAATATATTTGATTGAAGATGGTGTAACTTTGATTTTGCCTTCTTCGGTTTGGATTAGAATAGAACCTGCTTCAGTATTTTGCCTCGCTCTTTCCATTATACGGTTCATTTTGATTTTAAAAGAGAAGCATTCTAGAGGTTTGACGATGAAGTCTGAAGCATCTACTTCATATCCTTTAACAGCTAAATTAGCCATGTTTGTGACAAATACGATTATGCTAATTGAATCGGTCTCACGAATAAACTTCGCTACATCTATGCCATTTTTCTCTTCCATTTGGATATCAAGAAAGATAATGTCGTATTTGGGCGTGTAGTTATTAACGAATGCGTTAGCATCCTGATATTCGTTGATCGTTACTTCTTCGTTTATTTCTTTAAAGTAACGATTCAAACAATTTCTAGTTTCATCTAGAGCGCTTCTTTCGTCATCTAAAATAGCTATAGAAATCATAATATTGTCTTTCTTCTCTTTGATTATACAAAGATTGTAAAGATATTCAAAACGGATTTCTATTCATGAATTTTCATGCGTTTGTAACATTTTAAATTTCTATGTGACATTAGTTGTTGATTTTGATTACAATTAATATTATTATGTATCAGCAATCAGTAACATTTTGTAGATAATAGTTACTTTGATAAGGAGAGAAACATGAAACAAAAAGAAATCGAAAACGCCATTACTAATGCTTTATTAGAGTTAATGAAGACGGAAGATTATGACAAGATCTCTATCACGGATATTGTTAATAAAGCTGGTTTAAGCAGAGTAACTTATTATCGCCATTTCAATAGCAAGGAAGATATTCTCATCCGTTTCTTCAACAATGCTAAATCGAGATTCCTCGAAATAAACAAAGCCGCTGGCCCAACAAGCAATGAATCAATGATTCTTAGTCTCTTCATCTATTTCAAATCGAACATGGATGTAAATAAATGCATCGTTAAAGCTAAGTTAGATGGTGAACTTCTTAAATTCCTATCTGATGAGTTCTTAGAGAATCTTCCAACAAAAATTGATAAGTATTCCGCTTATTTCGTTGCCGGAGCGTTATTCAATGTTTGCTTGCATTGGCTTGAAAATGATTGCCAAGATTCAATTGAAGAAGTTTCTAGACCATTCATTAACATTGAAAAAGCTATATCTGCATATAACAAATAAAAAATGCCACCAGTTAATTGTTAGCTGGTGGCTTTTATTATTCTTTCACTTTCCAATAG
This sequence comes from bacterium, assembly GCA_963638555.1. Classification (GTDB taxonomy): domain Bacteria; phylum Bacillota_I; class Bacilli_A; order RFN20; family CAG-826; genus UBA4951. Next base: position 99,804 of record CAVHQU010000001.1, read on the forward strand.
CCATATCGTTTGCCGTTCACACGAACTATTTTGTTGTCGTTGGTTAACGCTTTAAGTATGTTTTTGATAGTTCTAGGCGAGACGTGCAATTGACTCGCCAATTCTTCAGTCTTTAAATGAGGGTTTTTTCTTAGTTCTTCGAGAACGTTTTCTTCTCTTGTTGGAACAGTTTTATTCGTAGCAAAGGATACATGTAGATCTCTATTGTGCAATTCGTTTTTTTCGTTCAAAAGAAGGTTTCTTAAAAACTTAATGATATATGTGCGATCTTCAAAAATACCCTTCAAAATATTGTTGTAATTAGCTCTAACTAACGAATTCCTAAAATACCAGGCATTTTTTGCAAAGGCATCGTTTGTAACGTCAAATCCTAGGCTTCTAAGATATTTGATAAAAAACACAGCTGTCGTCCTCGTATTTCCTTCTTCAAAAACATGTATTTGCCATAAGTTGCTAACAAACATAGCAAGATGCTCAATTATTTCATCGATGGAAAGCTCGTTGTACTTAAACTTTCTTTCTTGATCGAAATCATATTGCAATGTTATTTTCAAATCGCGATAATCACCGTAAGTTACCGAATCACCATCGAGAACCCATTCTTTTTTGCTAAAGTTATAGCCACGGAGCTTGCCTGCATTCGTTAATACTCCATCAAACAATGCCTTGTGAATAGAAAGAAGTTGCCCAACGGTGAAAGTAAACGAATCCTCTGAAATTATTTTGCCTATACGAATCGAGACCTTATCCGCTTCTTCCGTTCTTTCGGCCTCAGATGGTTTGCTTTTATAATAAGAACTTATTATTTTATCTAACTCATCAAGCGTAATTTCACCATTTATGTAGCGGTTTGATTCATTAATGAAATATGTGGAGTTCTTTAGATTATCAACATCTTGTAACCCGATACCTGTGCTAATTATGTACTTATTTGAATATTCATTGCTCATACCAATATTTTAATGATCAAATTCTCAAAGTGCAATTTCAAAGTGCAAGTTGCACTTTGAGAAAAACAAAGAAAAAACAGGATCAATGATCCTGCTAATTTCGATTGGTGCCGTCTAGAGGACTCGGACCTCCGACCTGATGCTTACAAGGCAACTGCTCTACCAGCTGAGCTAAGACGGCATTTGGTATGGTGGGTGTTATAGGTGTCGAACCTACGACCTCTTCCGTGTGAAGGAAGCGCTCTCCCGCTGAGCTAAACACCCTTATAATACCCTATTTAATAATTTAGCCCCGCGCTACTCACGGGGCATTTAATCCACATGGTGGGCCTTAATGGACTTGAACCATCGACCTCCCGCTTATCAAGCGGACGCTCTAACCAGCTGAGCTAAAGGCCCGTGGGCTTTGATAGTATATATCTATCGTAAAAAATAAACAAGAAATTTAAGCATATTTTTTTAAATTCTAGATTTTATCGAAGAAAAAACTTAAAAAATCATTTCATATTCTTTATTTTCTTCTTTGCTTTGGTTTCCATTCTACGGACAATGAAGTCACATAAAGCATAAACAAAATATATCCCAGTAAGAATTACGCCAATTATCGAGAAGATGATGCACGGAACATTTAATCCATCGCAATCAAAGAAATAGCCTAAAGCGAGATATGTGGTCGCAATAAATACGAAAATGTTAATAAAAGAAATTATTGCGGAGGATTTTTTGAAATAAGATAAAAGGAATAAAATCAAACCAGATATCGCCAAGACAAAAACTAAAGCATAGAAGACAATTAACATGTTCTTGTATGCAGCCACAGGATTTGCATAAGAAAAATATTCAATTGGCGTGCAATTGACAGTTTCTTTGTCTATCGTGTATCTAACTATGTGGTACCATGGCGATAAAGTAAAAAACGATATCAATGCAGCAAGAAACATATACGCTCCTGCTATTTTTCCTTTTGAATACAAATCTAATTTCTTCATAACTTAAACCTTCTACATAATCTTATCATAAAGGAAACGCCTTAATGGAACTTCTCCTTTAGGCATATTTAGAACTATATCAGTTTCGTCGGCAAGGGAAAAACCTTTATGTTCATAAAATTGATTTTACAAAAAGTTCTTCCAAATATATAGAAAAACTCGGGAACGAATCCCGAGTTTTGAGAACAATTGTTGCAAACGATTAACGTTTGGAGAATTGTGGAGCACGACGAGCGGCTTTGAGACCGTATTTCTTTCTTTCTTTGGAACGGGCATTTCTTGTTAACATGCCAGCGACCTTTAAAGCTTTACGATCTTCACCAGCTTCGAGAAGAGCACGAGCAATGCCTAAACGGATAGCTTCGGCTTGTCCAGTGAATCCGCCACCATTAACATCGGCGACGATATCATATTTTGTTTCAGAACCTGTTAAAACTAATGGTTGTTTGAGGTTTTGAACTAATGTTGCATAAGGCATATATTGTTCAACAGCAATGCCGTTGATGACGATGTTACCTTTGCCAGCTTTGGCCCAGACACGAGCGACAGAGCTCTTTCTACGACCAGTGCCATAGTATTTCTTTTCTTCTGCCATCTTTGTCTACTCCTTATTTGATTTCAAGCACAACTGGTTGTTGAGCTTGTTGTTTGTGTTCAGAACCTTCGTAGACGAAGCATTTCTTCATCATGGTTCTGCCTAAACGGTTGTGTGGAAGCATTCCGGAGATTGCTCTTTCAACCATTTCAACTGGGAATTCACGTTTCATAACGCCAGCGCTACGGGTTCTTAAACCACCGTTATAGCCGGAAACGTTGTAATAATTCTTCTTGTGTTCTCCGCCTTCTTTACCAGAGAGTTTAACTTTGGAGGCGTTGATGACGATGACATAATCACCGCAATCTTCATTCTTTGCAAAGATTGGTTTGCCTGATCCCATTAAGATGGAAGCAACTTTGGTAGATAATCTTCCGAGAACTACATCTGTAGCATCGACGATATACCATTGTCTTTTAATCTCAAGAGGTTTGGCAACTGTTGTTTGACGTTGCATATTATTTTTCCTTCTTTCTTGATTTGAAATCTAGCGACGCTATATAAGCGCGCTGGAATATTATCATCAATGAAAAATTAAATGTCAACAACAAAATGGCAAATTGTAAAGATTTTGGATGGCAAATTGTAAAGATTTCTATTTTTTAAGCGTTTGTCGTAGTTTTCTTTACATTTTTTACAAACTTTTTTTCTAAAAACGCAAAGAAAAACGTGCTCATTAAATCAAATATTAAGAAACCAATTAAAAAGCCTCCGGTAACGTCACTGGCAAAATGAGCACCAACCATAACTCTCGTAACAGCGGTGAGAATTGCCCAAATGTAAGAAATTATTCTTAATCGAAGAGCGCTACTTCTCCACGATGGGAGAATATATCCAATCAAGGAAATACAAACAACACTTATTGCGTTCATAGTATGTCCAGAGGGAAATGAAGCATAGTTTGTAGATAACGTACCATCGCAATTCAATTGATAGAAAGGCACGAAATAAGAATCAGGATTCCCATCGAGGGTGATGATGTATCTCCATCTTGGACGATGCCAGAAGAATTTAAGTACGTTCATTGTTAAAAGAACAAGAAACCACATAATGATGACAAATGTGCCAAACGTTAAGATTTTGCCTCTATCTTCTATCGGAGTTTTATACGCAAGGAATGAGGAAAGGGCAAAGTTTCCCAAAGCAAAAATGGCGGCTAAAACCCATCTTAGCCACGTTGGCCAGGCATAATCTGGCGTGTATGAAACTATTCTTCCACCACTATAAACCGATAAACCTATTGCAAAAAACATAAACAGGATGCCAAATCCAATATTTTTGGCTTTGCTATCTTTTGCTCTAACCCTGAATAAAAGAGTGGCAGCATAAACGCTTACGATTTGGAATGGCAATTCAGCAATTAATTCTCCGATGCGACCAATAGTCACATTCGTGTTATATAAAACATATGTTATGTTCAAATCGAAAAAAGCAAAAACAATCAATAAAGCAATAAGAACAGGATAAATGATAAATCTTTCGTATTTTGTTATTTTCATAGCAGTTAAATCTTATCCTACGCATATAAATATATAAAGTTTTTAGTGACATTTTTCTTTTTATGGTTAATATCAATCTCGGACTGAATATCTATTAGGAGAAAAATCATGAAATCCACATTAGAAATTAAAGATTTAGAGAAATTCTCGAAGAATTTCGCCGCTGACAAAGAATTAAATATCGCAAAAAGAAGCGTTGCAAGGAATGGCATTGTTAATTCTGCTATCGATCCTGATGCAGCTTTAGCGTTGCAAAACACATTTTCCATCGATGTCGATGCAGGCGATATCACCAATCAAAAGCAATCAGGACGTTGCTGGATGTTTGCCGGTTTAAATATCATAAGAATGGTTGCCGCGAAGAAGCTTAACTTAAAATCATTTGAGTTATCTCAAGCCTATTTGCAATTCTATGACAAACTTGAAAAGGCAAACTTCACCTTAGAAAAGGCTTTAGAAGTCGCTGATGAACCAGTAAATTCACGTTTGAATACATTCTTATTTGATAATGGCATTGAAGATGGTGGCCATTTTGTAATGTTTACAAACCTTGTTAAAAAATATGGCGTAATTCCATCAGAATTAATGCCTGACAACGTCGTAAACTGCGGCACAGGTGAACTTAATTCCTTGTTGCATGCCATAATTGGCAAAGACATTCTTGCTCTTAGAGAAGCGAAATCTTCTGGTGCATCATGCGAAGAGTTATCTTCAAAGAAAGAAGAAATGCTTGCGGAAATATACAACGTTTTATGTGTTACTCTCGGAGTTCCACCAAAATCGTTTACATATGAGTATAAAGATAAAGACAACAAATTTGTTCGTTTAGAAGAAACCACTCCTCTTGAATTCTACGAAAAATACGTTGGTGTCAATTTAGATGATTATATTGTCTTATCTGATGCGCCGATGGCTGGATATAAAGCAAACCAAAAATATTCTTCATCGTGGGTTAATAACGTAATTGGTGGAGACCCTGTAGTATTCTTCAATGTTGGAGCGGAAGAAATGAAGAAAGCAACCATCGCTTCACTTAAAGCGAATGAACTCGTTTGGTTCGCAGCTGATGTTTCCTCGGAATCACTAAGAAAACAAGGCTTACTTGGATACAATCTCATACGTTTTGATGAATTGTTTAAGATTTCCCTTCTTCAAGACAAAGGTGGAAGAATGGATGCGAGAATTTCTTTCTGCAACCACGCAATGACGTTTACTGGCGTTAACTTGTTGGATGACGGCAAGCCAAATCGTTGGAAGGTTGAAAATACATGGGGGAAAGAGCCTGGCAATGGCGGTTTCTTTGTTATGGACGATGCCTGGTTTGAAAACTATGTTTACGAAGTATTCGTCAAGAAAGAATTCGTCTCTCCAGAAACCCTTAAAGCTTATGAAGAAAGTTCAATTATCGATGTTGAGCCATGGGCCGTCATGTGGAAAGATGCTAGATAATCTCAAAAACGCAAACGAAAAGATCGCATAAATTGCGATCTTTTTAATTAAATTCTCTTTTTTTGTGTGTACACACACTTTTTGCGATTTTGAATTTCACAAAAGAAAAAGTCGCCAATTAAGGCGACTATAAGAATTTTGCTTAATTTATAAATTAGAAACGTTTGTATAGACGTTTTGAACATCTTCACATTCGTCTAATTGAGCTAACATATCTTTAACTTTTTGGAGATCGTCCCCGCCTAATTCGATTGGCTCATTTGGAACCATTGTTGCTTCAGAAGCATCGAAATCGGTAACATTGATACCCTTTAAGATTTCTTTAGCTTTGTCTAAATCGTTTGGTGCGAGAACAACTTCGATTTCTCCATCTTCGAAATCAACAGATTGAACATCGATATCGCCTAAGATTAAGTTTTCTTCGACTGAATCTCTTAAGGCTGCATCGCCTTTGAATTGAAGGATGCCTTTGTAATCAAAGTTATAAGCGACAGAACCCATCTTGCCACCTTTGCGTGTGACAATTGTGCGGACTCCAACTAATGCACGGTTAACGTTATCAGTTAAGGTATCAACAATAATATAGCTTCCACCTGGTCCAAAGAATTCATAACGGCCAGCAATGTAGGCTGTTGCATCTCCGCCTTTAGCCTTTTCAATAGCACGGTCAATAACATCTTTTGGACATGTTTTACGATATTTTTCAATTGCACTTCTTAAAGCGAGGTTGCTTTCAGGATCTGGGATACCGCTCTTAGCCGCGGCATAAATCTCCTTAGATGCGCGCATGTAAATTGCGCTTTTTGCTTTTGCAGTGGCTGCCATAGCTGCAGCACGAACTTCAAAGTGTCTTCCCATAATAAAAACTCCTTTTTGACTTTGGTATTTTATCACTAGGCAGTTAAGCCTAGTAGATTTTTTTTAATTTCCTTTCTTAAAAGGCAAATTTAAACGTTCCAATGGATGGAGATTGTGGCGTTTGATGAATCTTCTCATCCAATCATATGGAGTCACATCTAATTCCCAAGGACGATGATTATCGATTCCGACGATGCATGGAATGTTTGCTTCGGATACAAGATACCAAAATTCTTCATTTGGGTAGAAAACTTCAAAATCTTCTCCCAAAGTCGTTCTTCCCCATCTAGATGGTCCCATGTTTAATTCAAAAATGATACCTGTTTCTTTTGCTACTTTAATTAATTCTGTTGCGATTTCTTTAGTGAATTCATCCCATTTGCCATACCATTGCATGAACAAATCAGGATGGGCTACGTAGATAAAATTGCCCGATTTAATGCCTGCACACAAATCTTTAAGATACATACGTGTCGCCTCTTTTTTATCTTTTAGCTGTGCATAGAAGATAATTTTGTCTAAATCTTTATCGATATAGCAATGCTGTCCAATAATCAAATAGTCGACAACGCCATCTTTTAAAAGGCGATCATAGTAATCAGCATAATAATCGCCATACCATTCAGCCTCAAATGCTAAATGTATTTCAATTTGATCTTTGTATTTCTTTTCAAGAGAGCGAATAGAAGAGATATAATCATCAAAATCTTTTTCATAAGATCCTCTCATTCTATTTTGTTCTCTATTAGGCAACATAATATGGTCGGAGAATCCATAAACCTCATAGCCATTCTTGATAGCAGAAAGAACGAATTCCTCATCCTCTCCTTCAGCATGCCCACATCTTTTCGTATGTGAATGATAGTTGGCCTTAAATGGTTCATTATTCATAGAGTACCTCCTCAAGCATTAATCCGATTGGATCGGCTTTGTATGATATAATTTTTCTTTCTTTTGAGTTAAGAGCGGCATTTACCTCATCAAGAGTCATCTTCCCTAAGCCAACCCTGAAAGCAACACCCATCATGATTCTGATTTGATAGGTCATAAACCCGTTTGCGGAGAATAACACATACACGTGTCCGTTATTTTCTTTTGCTTCAATATGTTTGATGTTACGAATATAGTTATCAACATCATGGGGCTTGGACGTGAAATTCTTAAAGTCATGTTCACCCAAATAAACATTCAGACACTCTTTGAACTTTTCATATGAGAAATTCGGTATTTGTAACTGATATTCAAATGGTGAGAGTACATCCCTTTCGCCAAAATGAAATGAATAAGAATATATTTTTCCTGAACATGAATGTCTTGCATCAAAAGAAGGATCAACTTCTTTCAAGGAAATAACGGAGATATCATTTGGCAAAAGTCGATTCATTGCAATCCTGATTTTTTCTATGTCTTTGACTTCTTTATGTGTAGAAAAAGAGAAGGTTTGTCCTTTTGCCGATACGCCTTTGTCTGTTCTTCCAGCACCATGAATGATGATTTTATGAGCGAAGAGGGAAGAAAGGACTTCTTCTACCTTCCCTTGGATTGAAGGGTAGTCTTTTTGTTTTTCAAATCCCCAATAATGCTGTCCATTATATTGCAATACGCCTAAATATTTTTTCATTTGAGAGTTAAATTGAATAAAAGGGCAAACAAATCAGTTCCTGTAATGGAGATATAATAGAATGCTGCGCAGAATGCTGAGACAATAACAAATTCAAGCAAGTCCCACCATCTAAAGTGAAGTTTACGATACTTTGTTCTTTTGCCCATTGGATCATATCCTCTGCATTCCATGGCATTTGCAAGTTCGTCCGAACGAACAAATGATGAAACAAAAAGAGGAATGATAAGAGAGATAATTGCTTTGAATTTAGCAAATATATGCCCATGTTTAAAATCAACGCCACGAGAAGATTGAGCCTTTAGAATTCTTTGAACATCTTCTAAGATTGTTGGAATAAACCTAAGCGCAAGAGTGATTATCATCGCAAGTATTGGGGTAGGCACACCAATTACTCTCAATGGGGTAAGATACCAATCAAGACCATCAGTTAAACTTAAAGGCTTGGTCGTACCAGTTAAAATCATCGAAAGAGAAAGCATGATGACTAAGCGTAGGAATACCTTGCCTGCTTCAAGCAAAGATTCGTAATAAATCTTGAAGGTTCCAATCGTAAAATACCAATCTTGATTTGCTTCAGTGTATCTAGGAACAAGGACATAAATCAGCAAAAGGAAGACAACCATGAACCACATACCGCTTAAGGACTTAAGCAAAGATAAGAAGGACATATGTGAACAAGCAAGGAGGATTATTGTCACAAGCAAAAGAATTCCAAGCATCGTATATGTCATCGTCCATGTTGGATAGTTAATGAAAATGGCAACCATTAAGATTATCAAAGAATAAATCTTTAGACGTGGATCCATTTTGTGAACAAATGAGTTATAAGGAACGTAACGACCTAATGTAAAACTAGCCATTTTTCTTGCTCCTTATGATTGCGTCAGCCAAATCAGAAACCGTCCGCATATTACTTGTATCGACATTCAAACCGCGATTTTTTAAACGTAAAGCAAAATCAAATATATGAGGATTTTGGAGAGAGAATGCCGTCAAATCTTCGCCAAAAAGCTCGCACGGGGTACATATCTTTTCGATATTACCATGTTCCATGACCACAACTTTTTCGGCATATGAGGCAACTAAATCCATATCATGGGTTACTAAAATTATGCCAGTGCCGTTCTTTTGAATCTCTTTGAAAAGCATCATCGTTTCTTTGGCGGCGGCCGGATCTAATCCAGCAGTCGGCTCATCAACGATTAAAATATCAGGGGATGCAGCAAGAATGCCAGCAATGGCAACTTTTCTTTTTTCACCGCCAGATAATTCAAATGGGCTTCTTTCAAAGAAAGTTTCGTTTAGTCCAACACGTATAAGGGCTTCATGAGCAAGCTTAAGTGCTTCATCCTTTGGAACTCCGAAGTTCTTTGGGCCAAACGCCGCATCTTTTTCAACAGAATCTTCAAATAATTGGTATTCGGGAAATTGAAAAACTAAGCCGACCTTCTTCCTGAGGTCTTTGACATCTTTACTACCATGCTTTTGGTAGATGCGCTTTAACTCTTCTTTCGCTTTTGCCTTTTCTTCTTTGCTGAGCTTCTTGCTAATTTTTTCCTTTTTATCAGGATGATTAATGAAACCATTGATATCAACATACCCAGAGGTTGGCGTTAAAAGGGCGTTTATCATTTGAATCATGGTGGATTTACCAGAACCAGTTCTTCCAACGATAGCGATGAATGAATTTTCTTCTAAAGTCAAAGAAATATTTTTAAGCGCAGAACTCTGGAATGGGCTTTTAGGATTGTATGTGAAGGACAAATCATGGAATTCTATCGGCATAAAAATTCCTCCAATTTCTCTTCCGTATCAATATCGGCTGGTATATCTAAGCCTTTTTCAATGAGCGCTTCTTTTAATGAAACGAAAAATGGTGCGTCTAATCTAATGTTTCTAAGTTCTTCTTGATGGGCGAAAACCTCTGATGGAGTTCCTTGAAGAATGATTTTTCCGCCATTCATAACTAAAACGTAGTCTGAGCGAAACGCCTCTTCTACATCGTGAGTTATAGATAAAACAGTCAGGTTTGGATTTTCTTTTCTAAGAGAGAAGGTAATGTCCAAAATATCTCTTTTACCTACTGGGTCAAGCATGGAAGTTGCTTCATCGTAGATTATCAAATCTGGGTGCATAGCCAATACGCCAGCAATAGCGACTCTTTGTTTTTGACCGCCAGAAAGGTTTTCCGGAGCCTTGTCTAATTGGTCATACATCCCGACTCTTTTGCTATATGTATCGATTATTTTATCCATTTCTTCTGATGGAACTTGTCTGTTTTCTAATCCAAAAGCAATGTCTTCTCTAACGGTAGATCCAACAAATTGATTGTCAGGATTTTGAAAAACTAAGCCAATTCTTTTCCTAAGGGAGTGAATACTGTCTTTATTGAGCTCCTCGCCAAATAAAGTAATTTTGCCTTCGTAATTGTTGATAAGGCCTGATATTAATTTGGCTAAAGTTGATTTGCCAGAACCGTTGTGACCAATTAGGGCAACATACTTGCCTTCAGGAACGTCAAAAGAGACGGAATTAACCGCCTTGATTTCATCCTTATCGTATGAATATGTAAGATCCTTTACTTCAATAACGTTCATTTTTGCTTGATATCCAATATCTTTCCTTCATATTTGGTAATTTTAACACCAGCCATTGTTAGAAGGTTTCTAGACGCTTCATAGATTGTGTCATTAGAATGCTTATCATCAAGGTAAATCATTTCTTTTATGCCAACTTGAACGATAGCTTTAGCACATTCGTTGCAAGGGAAAAGAGTGACGTAGATTCTGCAACCATTAAGATGTCCGCCATCTCTCGTGTTTAAAATGGCATTAAATTCGGCGTGGCAAACATAAAGGTATTTGCTATCTAATCCTTCTCCGTGGCCCCATGGAATCACTTCATCATCAACCCCACGAGGCATTCCGTTATAGCCAATTGAAACAACTTTGTTTTGATCATCAACAATACAAGCACCGACTTGGGTTGAAGGATCTTTACTTCTAAGAGCACTTAATTGAGCAATCCCCATGAAGTACTCATCCCAACTAATGTAATCATCACGATGTTTCTCTGCCATAACAAAAAACTCCTTATGCGTCCTAAAGTATATCTTTTTGCTTCTATTAAATCACCTAAAATAAATTTTATTTATTTAATTTTAACAATCAAGGATTCATATGGGCGTAAACGTTTTTTGAATGCAAAACCTGAATGAGGGTAGTTAGAAATAAGCACTTGGCCTACCAAAGATGAAATTTTATGGGGGACGTGTATCCTTTTTCCCGTTAAATTGATCAAAACGAAAAGCATTTCTCCTTCATATGAACGATAGAAGGCCATCATCTTCCCGTTGGTTTTGATTGGTTCAAAAGAACCATACAAAAGAGCCGGTTGTTTTGACCTGAATTCGGTAAGGGAACGGTAGAAATTAAGGATAGAGGTTGAATCATCTTCTTCTTTTGCAACGTTAATTTCTTTGTAGTTCGGATTAACGGGGAGCCATGTGGAATCACCAGCTGTAAATCCGCCATTCTTAGAATCGTTCCATTGCATAGGCGTTCTAGCATTATCCCTATTCATGTTATGAATCAACTTAAGAGATTTCTTCTTTGAAAAATGAAATTTCCTTAAAAGATTAAGCAAATAAAAATTAACGGGGTCCTTAAACTCTTCAGGTTTAAAGATAGGATAATCACTCATCCCTATTTCTTCACCTTGATAAATGAAAGGCGTTCCTCTTAAGGTAAGAATGATCATTGCTAATTCTTTAGCTGATTCTTTGTAATATTTCTTTATGTTGCCAAAGCGGTTTATTGAACGTGGCTGGTCATGGTTTTCCAAGAAAATAGCGTTCCATGAAAGTTCTCTTTGCCAATCGAAAAGAGTTTTCTTAAATTTCTTTGGTTTGAAACGTGTTTTGAAGATTGGCACGAGAAACTTATCGCAATTAACAGTATCGAATTGGAAAGCTAAATCTAGTTCTTTGTTTGTGAATCTTCTAGCATTTTGGAAATCAACGTTATAGGTTTCCCCGACAACCATGCAATCATATTTAGAGAAAACATCCTCATAGATTTTATGCAAGATATGATGATTTTCATCTTTCATTAAGTACTTCTCTTGACCAGTTACCCATAAAGTTTTCTTGCCATCTTTAAGATCTTCTTTCCAAATTTGGTTGATGACATCACATCTAAAACCGTAAACGCCTTTGTCTAGCCAGAAACGTAAAATCTTCTCGACTTCTTCTAAGACTTTTGGGTTGTGCCAATCTAAATCAGGCTGTTTCTTGTTAAAGATATGAAGGTAATAGGCGCCCGCTTCAGGGACGTATGTCCAGGCCGATCCGCCAAAATTCGATGTCCAATTATTAGGTGGCTCAGTATTGTTTTTCTTCCCTTCTCTCCAGTAATAAAAATCGCGATAAGGAGAATCGGGGTTGATTGAAGATTTGAACCATTCATGTTCATCAGACGTATGGTTCACGACCAAATCCATAACGATTTTGATGCCTTTTCTTTTCGCTTCGTCAATAAGCCTGTCCATATCATTCATCGTTCCATATTCGGGATTGATTGAATAATAATCTGCAACATCATAGCCGAAATCCGCATTTGCGGTTTTGTAAACGGGCGAAAGCCAAATAATACCAACGCCCAATTTCTTAAGATAATCTAGCTTTGAAATGATACCAGGTATGTCGCCGATTCCATCTCCATTAGAATCATAGAAAGAACGTGGATAGATTTGATAAACAATGTGGTCGTGAAAATATTTGTGTTCCATATTGATATTTTACAACAAAAAAAGAAGGGTTAAACCCTTCAATTAAATTAGAATCGATTGAGCATTAACAAACGATAGCCCTCACCATATACGGAATCGATTCTAGCTCCTTTGATGTAAGTAAGTTTTTTTCGGATAGAAGCAATATGCACATCAATGGTTCTAGTCGGATATCGCTTCCCAGACTCTTTAAGTTTCTTGTATTTTTCTTGGGCCGCATCAGTAGGCCATACAACTTCAACAAGTTCCTCACGCTTAACAAAATGAGGTTTTTCTTGATACAGTTTCTTTAAAATTTTCCATTCTAAAGGCGTGAACTTCACATGATAGCGGAAGTAAGATAGTGTGTGTTTGTCAGTATCACATTTAACTATTGAGTGATCAGATCGTTCGATGTCGATGATAGCCATAAAAGAACTCCTTTTTGCTGGTTATGCGTTGACTATACGCAAAATTAAATAAATTTCACCTATTTTTTTCAAATTTTGCTAAATTTTTGATGAAATCGAATGTTTTCGCTACTTTGTATTGGTTTTTTTCTGGAAAATTAAGAGCAAAGAAGGAACAATGACGTCAATTAGCAAAATATCTAACGGAGCAGCAATAACAAGCATAGACACGATAACTTCATATGAGACTCTATAACCAGTTGATGAAATAACGATGAAATAAAGGTAATAGGCTAATCCTTTAAGGAATACAAGCAATCCAATCAGCAAGAAAAATGATATGAAGGCGATCTCACCGGGTTTTGGTAAATTTTGAAAGCGCTCCTTCTTTTTTTTGTAATATCTATCAGAAAGAATAAGCCCAACAATTGTTATTCCATCCATCAAAGCAGATAAACATAGAATGATTATTTTCACATATGGACTGTAATATGAGAGCCTTTGATCAAGAATGTTTGTTCCATAAAAGAAATACGCTTCTGTACCAAGAACACATAAGAGTAGGAAAATAACGACATAGGTGAAAGGGAAGAAATTCCTAATCTTTTTTGTTAGTTTTTCTAGTAACCACGGAAGGATGCCTAATAGAACAAACACGATCGTAAGCAAAAAGTTGTAAGCCCCAGTTGGCATTATCAAGGCGGGAATCAAATCAGACAACCCTCCAACAACCGCGCCATAAATTGGGCCTAACACCAAAGAGGCAAAAACAACAATGGCAGGGGTGAATGAAATGCTAATAAAGGAAAGATGAGGGATGCTTATCATTTTTGTAATTGAGCCTAAAATTACGGAAACTGCCAAAAGCATCGCGGCAAGAGTTACCTTCTCAACCTGTTTGAATTCCTTGTTCATAAATAACCTTTAACAAATATCTACCGCCTCGTCTTCGCACTCCACTCTTTTTGGACGCTTAGCGGTCTTATCACAATTCATATTAATCTAAATAATCTTTAACTGAGCGGCCTTTTTCTTCAGAACGTTTTAAATCTTTTTCCTTTAAAGCGTCACGTTTATCATGAAGTTTTTTGCCCTTAGCAACTGCAATTTCTAATTTCGCATAGCCATGTGATAAAAACAATTTCGTTGGGACGCATGTGTTTCCTGTAGCAGTAAGTTTTCTTTTTAATTTGTTTAATTCCGTTCTCGTTAGTAAAAGTTTACGATCTCTAAGATGATCAACATTGAAAATGTTACCTTCTTTGTAAGCAGCAATATGCATGTTAACAACAAACGCTTCACCGTTTTTGAGCATTACAAAAGCGTCGGTAATATTTGCATCATGTCTTCTTAGCGATTTAATTTCTGTGCCAGTTAATACTAAACCAGCAGTCATAAAATCGCTTAGGAAATATTCAAATCCTGCTCTTCTATTTTCTAATAACGTTGAATTGTCTTTCTTTTTACTCATAGCTACATCCTAGCCTTTTAATTATAGCCGTTTTAGGTATGTAACTAAATATTCTATTTAGATAACATAGAAATATATGGAGAAGAACATCAAGACTGTACCAAGCAAAACAAAGAGATGGAAGATAAAGTGGAACCATTGATTCTTTTTACCACCAATTCCGTACAAAATAGCGCCAACCGTATATGAAATTCCGCCCATTAAAAGTAAGAAAGTGCCATTCATAAAACCAATCGAAGCAGTTAGTGGGTAGAAAGAGATGATGATAGCCCAGCCAGTAAAGAGATAATCAACCATCGAAAGAACAGCAAATTTCTTTATATCGATTGCATTTAAAATGATTCCGGCAATTCCAAAGAAAATAACAACCCCATAAATAGACCATGCCCAGCCTAAAGAATAATTTCTAAGGGCAACAAGGCAATATGGAGAATATGTTCCGATAATCAGGAAAAAGATATTGCAATGATCCATGACTCTCCAAACTTTTTTAACATCAGATTTAGGAAGGCCATGATAGATGGCAGAACCCAAATAAGTAATCAAAGCGCCAAAAAAGAAAAGAGAAGATGCCACAATAGCCCATACATTACCACTTTTAGCAGCCTTAACTATAAGAAAAGGAAAACCAAGGAGGGATAGGAATACCCCAAAGGCGTGTGACAACGAATTAGCAATTTCTTGCCCTTCTGTGTAATTTGGTAATGTAATTTCTCTTGTGCTCATGACACTATAATATATGCTTCTTGTTTCAATTGCAAGCACATCTCGTTTTTGATACTAGGTTTATTAATTTTTCCTTATCAAATATAATGATTTTATATGAGTAAAGCGTTGGTATTATGTGGTGGGGGATCGCTTGGTTCCTACGAAGTCGGAGTATGGAAATATTTCGAAGAAAAGAACATTCATTTTGATATAGTTACTGGTACTTCTATTGGCGCTTTAATCGGTGCCATGTATGTTGCTAATGATTATGAAAAATGCTACGAATTGTGGGATCATGTATCAATGAATGATGTCATGAACAATGGCATAAACATTGGTAAAAAAGGCCTTGAAAATTTTACTGCATCACGTGCATTAGCTTTTGCTGGTTCATATATTAAAAATGCCGGAGCCGATAACACCCCATTCATTAAACTTGTAAATAAATACTGCAGCCCGAAAAAAATAAAAGAAAGCAAAACAAAATTAGGCATAGTAACAACAAAATATCCTTCGATGAAACAAGTAAATCTAACAAGTGACGACATGAAGGAAGAGGAAATTATTCCATTTTTACAAGCTTCAAGTGCCTGCTGGCCCATATTTCCAGTCACGAAAATAGGAAGGCAAAAATACGTTGATGGAGGTTTTTCTGACAATCTTCCAATTGATTTAGCGATTAAAATGGGCGCGACACAAATAGTTGCCGTTAAACTAAAATCATACCCGCCAGTGCCGCAGCATCTCGAATTAACTGAACTGCCTTTTGTTAAAACAATTTCTTCAGTCGTTGATTTAGGTTGGATAATGGATTTCAAACACGAAACGATCATGAACAATCTTCAAATAGGATATTTTGATGCAAAGAAAGCCTTTGGAGACGCATTAGGAAAATACTTCACTTTCTCTTCTTTAGAGGGATTTGAAGAAATTGCTGATGACTTTTTAAGAGAATGCGTTGAAGACGACCCTCTTTTATGGAAAAAGATAAACAAGATCCTTCTTAAAGAAGGATATGAATGTAAAACATCCAAAGATGCCTTTATTGCAACATTAGAAATAGTTGGAAAGATATTAAAAGTGTCTCCTTATGTTGAATATGGTGTAGCATCGTTCGCAAAAGAGTGTCGAAAAGAATGCATGTCCATCATTAAAAACGAGAATGATATAAAGAAGTTCTTACAAACAAAGAGTAATAGGGCGTTGAATAAGTCTGAATATCCAGCATTTATTGGGTATCTATATAATTCATATAAAGCAGGACATAAAGCTAAACACGCTAAATTCTTCTATAACATGTCTCCATTAACTATTCTTATTAGTAATGCAATGAAAGAACTAGTTAAAAAATTAAAAACGTTTAGATAAGAAAAAAGCCCTTTGTCAAACGACAAGGGGCTTATTCATTTCTCAAATTATAAATAGTATTTATTTAAGACTTTGAGGTCTTTTTCATCTAATTCGTAGACGAGTGGTTTTCCCGTTGGGATTTCAACAGAGATGATTTGTTCTGGTGTTAAGTTTTCTAACATCATAACGATTGAACGTAAAGAGTTACCGTGAGCAGCAATTAAGACTTTCTTGCCGGCTTTGATTTCTGGGGCAATCTTTGTGTCGAAATATGGTTTAACACGATTTGCTGTATCGATTAAGCATTCTGTTAATGGGCAATCTTCGATTGTCATTTCGCCTTTGGCAATTAATTCTTGGTATTTTGCTTGATTGCCTGGCCATCTTTCATCATCTTTTGTTAATGGAAGAGGTGGTACGTCAGCACTTCTTCTCCAAATATGAACTTGTTCTGCACCCCATTTTTCAGCAGATTCAGCTTTATTTAAACCTTGTAAGGCGCCATAGTGACGTTCATTTAATCTCCATGTATAGGACTTAGGAATGGATGTTTCTCCCATTTCTTCTAATGCGTAGTCCATTGTATGATTTGCTCTCTTTAAAACAGAGCTGAATGCAAGATCAAAAGAATATCCTTTTTCTTTTAAGAGTTTTCCTGCTTCATGGGCTTCTTTAACGCCTTGTTCGCTAAGTTCGACATCTGTCCAACCAGTGAAAAGGTTTTTTAAATTCCACTCAGATTGACCATGTCTAATTAATACTAATTTGACCATTTAAAATTTTCCTTTCGTCAACATCAATTATTATAAACAAACTTTTTAATAAGATAAATTTCTTTTATTGAGATTAACGAATTACCTATATAATAGACGCATGAAAAATAAAATCTATCTCGCATCCGTAAACCCAAATGATCAATTCATTAAATCCCTGATAAAAGGCGATTTCGACGTTTCTCTAGCCAGAAAAGAAATTAACGATAACGATTTGTATTTCTTAGATCTAACCGATGTTACACTGGATGAGCTCAATGGAAAATTCCCTTGGATCGAAAAAGAGTTAAAACACAGTCTTACTCCACACTTAAGAATTTTGCCTCTTCTTATATACGATTCCTCGAAAGAAGACCCATTCAAGAAATGGGAAAACGGTTCAAATGAAATATATGAAGAATTGTTTTCCGAAGAGTTTAAACCATTCGCCTATGACATAGCGAAAGCCGATTTATCTAACGAGGAATTAAAACACGTTTTGTCGTTATATTATGTCCGCTAAATAATATTGAAGTTCCTACAATCGGGAACTTCTTTTTTTAAAAATAGTGGATGCGTGTATTAATTATCACGGATCAAATTAACATTTTCTTTTTTATAATTAGTCTCTTCAACTAGCATTGGCAAATATAAGAAACAGAAATAAAGCATACCCATATATTCAAGGTAGGACATAGAATTGTTTTCCGTAAACGTTCGGCCTAGCAGGCATAAGTAAAGAAAAGCGTAGAATATAGCATGCTTGCTTTTTCTCATAAATGATTTCATGACAAGATAGATTCCAATCCCCCATACAAACAATCCATATGCCATACCAAATACACCGTTTTGAACAAGCATGAGCCCCCAAGCGTTATCTATGATTGGATATATGGTTGAATCACCATAATAAAATGCACCTAAAGCTGAATATTCATTCCCATATCCAAAGCCAAAGAAAAAAGAAAATGTCCCATCACTGAGAACGGCGTCAACTGGCAACGTCCAGGATATCTCCCTAGATTGCATTGATGTCTTAAACATTTTGAAAAGTTCGTTCTTTAAAAAAGCTGAATAATTTGTAATGCATTCGAATGGAGTATTTCTAAAATCAGCAAATAAGCAAATTAAAATAATTATGCATGAAATACAGGTATAGATTATCAAAAATAAGGCATGCGTGTAGTTGTTTTGCCTAATACTTATGATTAAGGAATGGACAAAAATATAAACAATAAAGAAAGCACCAAGAATCATGCAAGTCTTAGAAAAGGTAAAAAATTGCTGAAGCAAGAAAATCGACATTATCGGAAGCCTTCTCCAATGAGGTTTTTCAAGTTCTAAAAAGCCTTCAGAAACCATACCAAGGAACAACAGAAATCCATAAATGTTTCTGTGGGCAGTGTAGCTTCTTGGAACATTAATCGCATAGGACTCTTGATTGGCTTTATTAGTAAAGAAATCTACATATATTTGACGTTCAAAAATCAAGGAATATATAAGTGCGACGCTAGCTACTGCTACCCCTAAATAAAACACAAGACGAATAGCATTAATTTCAGCAACGAACTTAGGAATGATTGTAATTGACACATACAACGAACCAAATATAATCAAAGATAACAAAATACATCTGAGTTTACTTATCCAATCTATTTGTCCAATTGTATTTTCCTGAAAACTAAGACCGTTGTAACCAAGAATTGAGACAATCGAAGTCAAAAAGAAAAACATCAATATTACAAGAAGCCATTTATTGGTTTTAATTTTAAAGGAAGACTTGACTGCATAAATCAAAACACAAACTTCAAGGCAAATAATCAATGATGCACCAACGAAAAATTCTGTGTTGTTAAAGTACCTATCATTATTGCTAAAGAAGGATGCACGTCCATTAAGGAAATAAGCGGTTGCACACAAAAAGAGTGTCACTAATGTCAAAACAAAAATATCTTTTCTTCTTTCCCTTAGCTTATCTATCATACTTACTCAGCAGTTAAGAAATCAGAAAGAACCTTATAAACCAAATCTTTATCTTTTTCGTTATGAATTTCGTGACGCATATTAGGGAACATAAAGATTGTGACATCTTCAACACCAAGTTTGTTATACATCTTTTTCAACCTTCTTGGACCTTTTCCCATTTCTCCTACAGGATCATCTTCTCCTGAAACAATGAGAATTCTTTCTTTCTTAGAAATCTTTTTTAAATTCTTTTTCTTATAGAGTTCATTTTCGCCACGAAGGAACTCTTTCCAAAAACCATGAGTATTGTCAGCTCCACAATAAGGATCATTTATATATTCCTTAACGTTGTCTTCGTTTGCTGAAAGCCAATCCAAATCAGTTTTTCTATTTTTTACCGATTTTATATAACTCCCAAAAGCTGCGTTAGTAATGAACTTAGAAGGCTTATCCCAATTTTTCTTTGTGGTAAGTAATGAGGCCAAAAGAAAGGAAACAAGCATCTTCATTCTGCATGGACCATTAGATCCCCAAATTACAACTTTGTCAGCAGAGTTTGGAAAAAGTTCTAAATATCTTTGCGTCATAAAAGATCCCATTGAATGCCCCATAATATAAGTAGGAAGCTTAGTCTCATTTTTGAGTTCAATAACTTTTTCATGAGCCACAGAAACATTAGTATCGAAAGCACCTTTAAACCACTTCTGCTGATCTTCGACTTTTGGAGCATTTAATCCTTGTCCAACGGCATCAAGCACATACATCGAAATACCAAAATCATTTAAATATTTTGCCATATCGTCATAACGTTCAGAATGTTCTTGCATACCTGTCATCATAACAAGATTGGCTTTAGGTGAATTGGCTATCCAACAATTTCCTTTTTGAGTCCAATCTCCAACTTTAACGCTAAATGGTTCCATAGAATTTTCTCCTTTAGTAGTAACCTATGAGTTTCTTTATAAAGATTATACAACTTATTTGTCATCATTACATTCTCACTGTTGCGATCATCATTTTAAAAAGTGTATAGCGTATGTATATCTTTTTTATGTTTTTATTATTGTTTGTATAGCGTATTGCTAGTATATTTATTGTTATAGAGGCAATTTTATGGAAAAAACTATTATTACAGTGCGAATTGATGACAATCTAAAAAACGATGCTCAAAAGCTCTTTAATGACATCGGCATATCAATGAGTACCGCCATAAACATCTTTCTGAAGCAATGTGTTAAGGAAGGAAAGATA
This sequence comes from bacterium, assembly GCA_963638555.1. Classification (GTDB taxonomy): domain Bacteria; phylum Bacillota_I; class Bacilli_A; order RFN20; family CAG-826; genus UBA4951. Next base: position 120,442 of record CAVHQU010000001.1, read on the forward strand.
CCATTTGAGCTTGCTGGAAAGCCTAAAACCTCAAATGCTGGTAGAAAAATCAAGCCTTTGCATAGTTAAATCTAAAAGAAAAAGCAGGCATAATATCGATAATGCCTGCTTTTTTGTTTATTTTTGAATAATCTTGTTTTTTTCCTATTTTATGCCATCTGGGTTATTCTTTTGGAAGTTATATGCATCTCTGCATGCATCTTCGATGGTAAATTTCGCTTTCCAGTGGAGTTCTTTTTCGGCTTTTTGACAATCAGCATAATTTTCAGCAACGTCACCTGCACGTCTAGGGCCAATAACATAAGGAATCTTTATACCATTAACTTTTTCAAAAGCCTTAACCAATTCTAGAACAGAAGTTCCTTTGCCAGTTCCTAAGTTATATACGACATAACCTGGCTTTTCTTCGAGTTTTTTGAGTGCAGCAACGTGGCCATTAGCTAAATCAACAACATGAATGTAGTCACGAACGCCAGTGCCATCAGGTGTTGGATAATCGTCGCCAAAAACATTCAAATGATCGCGTTTTCCGACAGCAACTTGAGAAATATAAGGCATTAAATTATTAGGAATATCGTTTGGATCTTCGCCCAATAGGCCTGATGGATGCCCACCAATTGGGTTAAAATAACGAAGAATTCCTACATTCAAGGATTTTTCAGCAAATTGAATATCCTTAAGGATTCTTTCAATCATGACTTTAGTTTCACCATATGGATTTGTGGCTTCTGCAACAGGGTCCGATTCATAAAGAGGGACACGTGTAGGAACGCCATAAACAGTCGCGCTAGAAGAGAAAATAATATTTTTCACACCATATTTTTTCATCAACTTCGCAATCACCAATAAAGTTTCTAAATTGTTTTCGTAATATTCAATTGGTTTTGCAACCGATTCGCCAACTGCCTTGTAACCAGCAAAATGAATAACGGCATCAATTTGATTTTCTTTAAAAACTCTCTCGGTCTCAAATTCATTTTTGCAGTCAATTTGATAGAATTTTGGCTTTGTTCCAGTAATCGTTTCAATACGATCCAAAACAGCTAATTTAGCATTATATAAATCGTCAACGATAATTGGTTCATAGCCATTTTCGATAAGACATATCGTGGTTTCAGACCCAATAAAACCTAAACCACCTGTTACTAAGATTTTCTTCATTTCTTTTCACTCCCTTTTTCTTTCTTATTAGCTTTTTTTGCTTCCTTTTCGGCCTCTTTTTTCGCTTTCTTTTCTTTATGTTTTTCTTCAGATTCTTCTTTCTTTTTGGCTTTTTTATCAACCTCTTCGGATTTTTTGCATTCCTCCAAGTAACGATATAAAGCTTGAGAAACAGATTGATAAACACTAGCTTGAATAGACATTCTAAAGGCAATTAAACCAATAGAATCATCGAAATATTGTTCAGCTTTTTCTTGATCTTCAAGTTTTTCTTTTTCGTAATTTTCCTCAAATCTATCTACTCTAGCCTTAGCTCTACCAGCAACATCTTTAAATATATCCGCAGACATACTCTTAAAAAATCTATAAAGTACAGCCTTATCAGAGGTAACGTCTTTATCCATATCTATAATAAGAGATAAGTCGTTCATATTAACAACGTTTTTCAATAAAGATATGGCCAAAAGATATCCTAAATGGTCAACGTTGTATTTTTTCTTGTTAGGTTCGGAAATTATCTTCGCCTTAACATAGTTATTGACCATAAAAGAGGTGAGCTTTTGCTTATCTGAAGTAGATAGGGGTTCAAGAATAGAGTTAACATAAGAAACCACCTGTTCCATATATAAAGGAACAGTTGGCAAATGATCATAAGTCGGAAGTTCGAAATTTTCCGCCTTATCTAGATATTCTTTTAATTTAGTTAACTCTTCAGTTTTCATCTTTTGTTTAATTCCTGATTCAATATTTTAGAAACTTCAGCTGGATTAACTTTGCCCTTGCTTGCTTTCATGATCTGTCCAACCAAGAAGCCTAAAACTCTTTGATTTCCAGCTTTGTAATCAATTATAGATTGTGGATTTTTGTCGAGAACTTCGTTAACAAAGGTAAGAATTGTACCAGTATCGGAAACTTGAGCAACGATATTTAAGGCTTTCTTCGCCTCCTCAGGAGTACATCCATCAGAGAGGACCTTATTTAAAATGTCCACGCATTGTTTATGTGTTAAGCCACCTTTTTCTTGATAAGAAACAATTTCTCCTAAAGTTATAGGAGATAATTTAAGCTGATCAATCGTGATTTCTTCTTTATTTAAATATGTATTAATCTCAACGATTAAGAAATTAGCTAAGTTTTTAGCATTTGTTACTTTCTCTAAACCAGCTTCGAAATATGCGGCCATCTTTGGATTAGAAAGAATAACTGTTGCATCAGTATCGGAAAGGCCTGCTTTGAGGTATCTTTCTTTCTTTGAATCATACAATTCTGGACATGTTTCAATAGCGTTTTGAACAAATTCATCAGACAAATGAATTGGTGTGATATTTGGTTCGCAGAAATATTTGTAATCAACAGCATCTGTCTTTACACGCATAAGAATCGTGCGTCCGCTTGCTTCATCCCAACGTCTTGTTTCTTGTTGAATCTTGATTCCTTGCAAAAGCAACTCGGATTGGCGTTTGATTTCATATTCAATTGCTAATTCAACATTTTTGAAGGAGTTGATATTTTTAATTTCAACCTTTGTTCCAAATTCTTTTTGGCCATATGGACGAATGGAGACGTTAGTATCACATCTCATGGAACCTTCTTCCATTTTGCCATCACTTGTTCCTGAATAAACGACGATATTTCTAATTGCTTCAGCGTATTCTCTAGCTTCAACGCCGTTAGAAATCTCAGGTAAAGAAACAATTTCGCAAAGTGGAACGCCAGCACGGTTGTAGTCTAGTAAAGAATAATCCATGAAGTGTTCTTGCTTGCATGTATCTTCTTCCATATGAATTCTTTCAATTCCAATACGTTTTGGCCCGTTTGGAGTAGCAACCATAACATATCCATTTTTACCAATAGGTCTTCTTTGCTGGGTGATTTGAAATCCCTTTGGAAGATCTGAATAGAAATAGTTTTTACGATCAAAATAGAGAGTATGATCAATCTCCATATGAAGAGCATTTGCTACACGTATAGCATTAATGACTGCTTGCTTATTTACAACAGGCATAGCACCAGGAAAGCCTAAATCGAGGGGAGACGTCTGTGTGTTTGGCTCACGCGAAAATGAATTTGGGGAAGCAGAAAACATTTTTGATTTCGTTTTTTGCTGAACGTGAATTTCAAGACCGATTACAGCTTCAAAGTTCATAAATTTCCCTCCTTTTTATTATTAACAGTTAAGTTGGCTAAGCCAGATATATTTTCAAATGCATACGAGATTTGGAATAGCTTCTTTTCTTCAAAGGCTCTACCCATAAAGTTAACGCCAATTGGCATTCCCTCTTGGAGACAAAGAGGCAATGTTATGGATGGAAGTCCAGCAAAGTTTCCTAAGCAAAGATGGTTATCTGCAAGTAAATATTCGTCAGATAAGCGATCGGATGAATTGTCAAATTTAGGCGCGATATTTGGTGCAGCTGGAAGATAGATGAAATCATGATCTTTTAAGATGTTATTAACAGTTTCAACAATCTTCGCTCTATTTCTTTGAGCACGTAAGAATAATTCGTCTTGATTTTCGGCCATCAAGCAATATGAGCCAATGACGAAACGACGTTTAATTAACTCAGAGAATCCTTCATTACGGGCGTTGAACATAACTTCTTGATATGTTTTTCCACCTTTGAATGGGCCAAATTTGATACCATCAAGATTTGCATCATTTGACGTTGCTTCAGCGCATGAAATAACCATATATGTCGCATATAAAGATTCGAGCAACTTAACATCGAAGTTTACAAAATCAACAATGACACCTTTTTCTTTTAATTTCTCAATTGACGCGTCGAAATGCTTTAAAAGTTCTTTGTTTGTAATTGAATCATAAATTTCTTTAATGACTGCAACCTTCATTCCTGAAACTGGTTTTTCTAAATCCTCGGTATAGTCTTCAACAGACTTTGTGGATGATGTTGAATCGTTTAAATCGCGACCAGCTAGAACGTTTAATAAAGCCGCAGATGCATACACGTCCCTCGTAAAATAGCCAACATGGTCTAATGATGGCGCGAACGGGAATAAGCCATAACGAGAAATTCTTCCCCAAGTTGGTTTCATGCCAACAAGGCCAGCAAAGGAAGCCGGTTTGCGAACGGAATCGCCCGTATCAGATCCCAAAGCGAAAGGAACAATGTCAGCTGCGACAGAAACTGCAGATCCGCATGATGAACCGCCAACTTGACGAGTATGAGTTGGATCATAAGGATTATACGTCTTGCCTAAATGACCTGTTGTACCTGTGCCGCCCATTGCTAATTCATCTAAAGTGGATTTGGCAATCATGACAGCTTTTGCATCATTTAATTTGTTAATAACTGTAGCGTTAAAAACAGGAACATATCCATTTAAAATATTGCTTGATGCAGTTGTAGGAATATCTTTCGTTGAAAAATTATCCTTTGCAACATAAGGGATTCCCCAGAAAATATTGTTTTCTTCCGGTTCAGTAAGGGTAGAAGCAAAAGCAATAGCGCCTTCATCATTTATAAATTCAAACGCGTTATCTTTATTTTCATGTGCTCTCTTCAATGCTTCTTTTGTTAATTCGAGAGGTGAGACCTTTTTAGCCACTAATGCTTCATGCATTTCTTTAAGCGATAAATCTAAATAACTCATAAAACAACCTTTGGTAACTTAACTTGATTATCTTGCTTGTTGCCAGCATTCTTTAAAGCGACGTCTCTTGCTAAAGGTTCAGCTGGTTCATCTTCACGAAGGAAAGATGTTTCACAATCAAATGGAAATGTCATTGGTTCATATTGATCCAAATCTGAAATTTCACCAATCTTGTCCATTTGTTTGATTAATGTCTTGAATTCGTCTTCTAGAGTCGCATATTGCTCATCCGACATTGTGAAAAGCAATCTATTAGCGGCGTCTGTTAATACTTCTCTTGTAATTTTTTTCATAATCTAACACCCAAAAAATGTTAACACTTTCAAGTAAGCATATAAAGCATATTAAGAAAAAACACCTTTTAAGGTGTAAATAACTTTTTATTTCGCAATGTACACAAGGACTTCAACTCTCAATTTTGTAAAATCTATCAAAACGAATGGTCACAATATCATCATCATAACTAATTGTCCCGTAATTGGAAAAAGATTCAAAAATATTAGAATCAGCATCGATAAATTCTAAGGTAAATGACGCCGATGAATATTTGTTTTCGAACAAAGATGCCGGAATCATGTCTGAAAAAATTATAACTTCCTTTGCCATGTAGGTATATTGACCACTTTTGCCGCCAAAGTCAAACCAGTCATCATTGTAATATCCTTGATATTTAGAACTACAACAATTTAGCACTTGATAGAAGGAAAAAAGCGTTATTGTTCAATCCATAAAAATTTAAATAAATATTAGCACGCCATCCCTCTTCTACAAATAAGCAGCAATAGTCAAAAGAAGAATTTAAATACCCGTCTTCCTTGTATGAAAAGCTCCTACGGCATTGCCCTTTGTCACTTCTTTTTGTTGCTCCGGCATTAGTTAAAAAGAAATAGTCATCTAAATATGCATCCATTGTTTTTGGACAAGATCTCAACAGTATGGAACTAAGCAAAGGCAGTAAACGTATTATCTTTTTCATAAAAATTAACAGTAAGGGTGAAAAATGAAATATTTATACGAATCATCACCAAGAATTTTATCTAAATCAAAATTTGTATTCTTGAGACCTTCAATAGAATCTAAATTCTTTTGATTATCCTCTTGCCCTAGACCAGTGCCAGAGGCAAATGTATATACATTATTAGCCGATGAGGACCCTTCACTGATAAACTTCAAAGTATAAAAAGCCAGAGCATCCCAATTATCATTTGGCACAATAGTTTAATCGCGATGATTGTACATAAGCCTGTCTTTGATATAAGACCAAGCTAATCATAAATTTCTTCCGGCTTCGTTATTTTTAAGGTCCATATCAACAGCTATCATTTCATCTTCAGTATCGACTTCGCCATTTTTTAATGGCCCATATTCATGAGCATCGGCAATGGCCTTTGCTTCTTCCTTACCAAACTGAACTCTCATCAACACATTCCAATAAACGTGTCGATAAGCATCTACGGTATTGTTTGAATCAGTTTCATATTTACCTTTGTCAAAAAAATATGTTAACGCCTTATCCTCGGCCTTTTCTTTTATCGCTAAGGCACTCGAAGCTTGCATATAAATGGAAGAATAATGGGTAACAACCGCTACTTCATATCTATTACACTGTTTAAGAAAATCAGAATCAAAATAAGAAATAATCTTTTTAATTCTTCTGCCAATGTCAAAAGTTACAAGGCCTTATGCTGGACATATTAGCGCATTTAAAACGATTAAGAGTGGCATTTTGTCATCAAGATTTCTTAAATGTTGACAATTCCCCTGAAACTCCTCCAAAATGAGATCCAGGTATGCAAAATTATACCCATCAAAAAATCTTCCTTTAGAAGAGATTCCATCATCTTCCTTAGCAGCAACGAGGCTCGTAGCTTCATTTAAAGTAAGATTTTTCTCAGAGACAATTGTTTTTAAATTCAAAAAATCGACGGAAAACGTTGAAGAACTTCGATCTGGCACACGTTTGGTACCATTTAATGAGTTTGATGGTATATATTCGGGGCAACCAACAGACAAATACAAATCAAGCGTCTATTAAAGAAACAAATCGGTTTTTTCATCGTCACCAAGCTTAATCTCTACTAAATCTTCGAATGGTGAACCAATAACATAGTCATATTTTTCTAAATTTCTAAACGCCTTAGATATTGTTCTTTTACTGTAGCGGAGTCTTCACAATTTAAATTGTCTATGATTTTATCAGCCATCTCCTCCTCGGAAATCCCTGGATAAGCAGCAGATATACTAGCAAATTGTTCCTGAATGCTTGCAGAAATATCTTCTTTATTAGCATTGACTGTAGAGTTATTTAAAGAAATGGCACCAAGCACCAGCAAACACGTAATATTCATATGTTCATTATAAGAATAAAATATATACAGTCAACAAAAAAGCCCTCGCCATAAGTGAGGGCTCTATTTTATCATTTTTCTAAATTAGCAATTTTCGCGACTCTTTCAACGTGACGCCCACCTTCAAATGGCGTATTTAAGAATAAATCAACACGTGGAAGAACTTCTTCGACAGTCATAAATCTTCCTGCAAACGCAATCATATTTCCGTCATTATGTTGTCTAAGAAGTTTCGAAACTTCATCATTATATCCAATACCGCAACGGATTCCTTTAATTTTATTTGCGGCAATAGAAATGCCTTCGGCTGACCCACAGCAAACTATTCCATAATCCGCTTCTTTTGAGGCGACAACTCTGCCAACTTTTGCTCCGTAATCAGGATAATCAACTCTATCTGGAGTAGAAGGCCCTTCGTCAAGAACATCGTATTCCTTGCTAATGAGATACTTTTTGATTTCTTCCTTTAATTCAAAACCAGCGTGATCAGAACCTAATGCAACTTTCATTTTGTCTCCTCCCAGACTTTTTTTATTTCTTCAAATGGAATTGGTCCATTTCTAACCAAAGTAATTTTACCATCTTTTGATAAATCAACAATTGTGCTAGCAACTTGTGATACGCATTCACCAGAGACTATTCCACCAATTTGATTGTCAAAATAGCCAAGCACTTCATCATAATTTCTTGATGTTGGTTTCCCGGATATGTTAGCTGATGTAAGCAAAACAGGTTTGCCGAATTCATCTAATAAATTTGTTATATATGTATATGCTGGAACACGTATGCCAATTACATTAGTTCCTAAGGTTACGTGCCATGGCAAATCTTTTTTAGCATTGACTAGAACAGTTAATTCCCCTGGAAGGAATTTCTCCATAATAGTTCTTGCACGTTCATCAACTTCAACATAATTCAATGCTTGTTCTACTGAAGCACATGCTAAGGCAAATGGTTTATCTGGCGATCTTCTTTTAACATCAACCATTTTTTGGAACGCTTCCTTAGAATCGTAAGCTACGCAAATTCCATAAACAGTTTCGGTAGGTAAAGCCAATACTTCATTATTTTGAAGGACTTTTACAGCCGATTTTACGTTTTTTTGATTTAAATATTCCATTTTACAACTACCTTCTATTCTTCATATATGAATAAGAAACGAGTAAATCCATTCAAATCTTTTTCAAATGAATACTCTGGTTTGTCCATGTATTTGTTTATTAAATCTACTAGGTATGCTTCTAAATCTGGAGATATTTCAAAAACCATTAAAATGTCTCCTTTTTTAACTTTCTTATAATCTCTTAAGATTGACTCATAAACAGAGTGGTTTTTATCAAGCCATAATGCACTAGATGGTTCATATTTTCTTACTGATTCTTGTGCGTCTTCTTTATTGAGAATATAGGGTGGGTTTGAGATGATGATATCAAGATTAACCTTATTCTCTATATATGGAGTTAAAGCATCCCCTAACATTGCTTGAACATTAATACCATTTTCATGGAAGTTACGCTTAGCAACAGCAAGTGCCTTCTCTGAGATGTCTGATGCAGCTAAAAGCCAATTTGGAAAATACGACTTAAGAGCGAGAGGAATGCATCCGCTACCAGTTCCAACATCTCCACATACTAAGTACATTCTTGGATCGTAATACTTGTTTATTTTCTCAGAGAGCATCGCAATCATTTCTTCAGTTTCGCCACGAGGAATTAAAACATTCTTGTCCACATATAGTTTTTGTCCTAAGAAATCAGCTTCACCAACGATGTATTCAACAGGCATATCTTCGTCAATCAAAAGATGATACTGATTTTTGAAGAGTTCATAATTCCTCATTGGCTTATCTTTATTCAAAATAACGTCAATTTGTTCAGAAAAGTTTTCATCTTTCATGACTAAAAGGCGTAAGTCAACTGACTGCACACCTTTTTCTTTACCATATTCATATGCTTCTTTTAAAGCTTCATTGATGCTTGGCATCTTTCATTCCGCTTTCTAAGAGTTTTTGCTCTTGATCATAATGAATTAAGGCATCAATGACAGGTTCAAGATCCCCTTCCATTACTCTATCTAAATTATTTGTCGTAAATCCGATACGATGATCAGTAACACGATTTTGTGGATAGTTATATGTACGAATCTTTTCGCTTCTTTCACCAGTACCGACTTTAAGTTTTCTTTCTGAATCACGAGCTGTGTCCTCTAGGGATTGGTAGTAATCCTTAACCTTGGCTCTAATCATACGCATACAGATTTCTTTGTTTTGAAGTTGAGCTTTTTCTGTTTGACAAGAAACGACAATACCTGTTGGCAAGTGGGTTACACGAACGGCCGATTCCGTTTTATTAACGTTTTGGCCACCTGCGCCTTGAGAACGATATGTATCAATTTTTAAATCGGCTGGATTGATTTTAACATCAACTTCTTCCGCCTCAGGCATAACAAGAACGGTTGCAGTTGAAGTGTGAATGCGCCCTGATGCTTCAGTCTTAGGAACGCGTTGAACACGGTGGGCGCCGCTTTCAAACTTAAGTTTCGAGTAAACGTTTTCGCCCTTAACCATGAATGAAACATAAGAATATCCACCAGACGAACCTTCTTCACCATCGATATATTGGAGTTTCCAGCCTTGTTCTTCACAATAACGTGTATACATGCGGAAAAGATCACCAGCGAAAATATTGGCTTCATCTCCCCCTACGGCACCACGAAGTTCAACAATAATGTTCTTTGAATCATTTGGATCGGCTGGAATAAGTTGGATCTTAAGGTCTTCTTCCATCTTTTCCATCTCATTGAGCATTTCTTTTCTTTCTTCTTTAAGAACTTCAACAAGCTCAGGATCTTCTCCACTTGAAATGAGTTCTAACGCATCTTTTGCATCGCTTTCAAGTTTTGAGTATTTCTTATAAGCTTCATAAGCGTTCTCTAATGACGCTCTTTCCTTTGACAAATCGGTAAGTCTTTTGACATCATCTCCAATTGCTGGATCCGCTAATTCGACTTCAATTTCTTCATATCTTTTCTTAACGACTTCGAGTCGTTTACGCATACTATCTTCCATAATGGTTCTCCATTCGAGGTTTATTCTACCATAAATTAGCCATACTTGTTAGGTTATAAAAAAGGTATCTTCTAACTAGTTAGAATAGAAAGAAAATTGTATAATGATAAAGGTAATAAAATATGTCATACAAAGCACTCTATTTAAAATATCGTCCGCAAACCTTTGAAGAGGTCGCAGGGCAAAGCGTCATCGTTCGAACTCTCAAAAATGCACTTGCTAATGATAAATTAGCTCATGCCTATCTTTTTGCCGGCCCTCGTGGAACTGGTAAAACTTCCATGGCTCGTCTTTTAGCAAAAGCTCTTAACTGCGATGAAGGCGTCGGACATCAATGTAATCACTGCTCAAATTGTGCATCCATATCTGATGGTTCCCATCCTGACGTTGTTGAAATAGACGCAGCATCCAACAATGGCGTCGATCAAGTCCGCGATTTAATTGAAAAAGTAACATACGCCCCCCTTAAAGGCAGATATAAAGTCTATATTATAGACGAAGTTCACATGATGACTGATGCTGCTTTTAATGCTCTTTTGAAAACAATCGAAGAGCCACCAGAGGACGTTATCTTTATATTATGTACGACAGAACCATATAAAGTTTTGCCTACAATCCTCTCTCGTTGTCAAAGATTTGATTTCGGCAAGATTTCAGAAGATGATATGGAAAAGAAACTTGTCGAAATTTTGCAAAATGAAAATGCAACATATGATTCTAAAGCCTTACGCCTAGTCATGAAACTATCTGATGGCGGTATGCGCGACGCTTTATCAATCCTCGATCAGGTTTTGGCCTTCTCCTCTTCTTCATTGAATGAAGCTGATGTCTTGGCTATATACGGTTTGGCATCAGATGATGAGAAAGTAGATTTACTCTTGTCTTTAAAGAATGGTGATGTAGCTAGGGTAGTTGGAAAATCCGAATCATACTTAGCTGGCGGAATCGACATTAGAAGATTAGTCGCGGAATTAATTACATTCTTGAAAGATTTGCTGGTTTATGAAAAGACAGTTGATGCTTCACTCATGGATGAATTGAGCATTGAACACGCCAAAGAACTTTCTAAGAAAATTGGTCCAAAAGATTGCAACGCAATGCTTAGCGATTTCATTGCTGCTCAAAATGATTTCAAAAACGTCTCAGATATACGTTCGCTCTTTGAATTAACTTTATTGAGAATTGCTTCGAGACAGGAAAAGCAAGAAAACGTACCTCAAGTTGATGAGACACCAATTACAAAGCCAATGCCAAAAGCTGAGTCTAAGCCAGAGCCAAAAATTGAAGTTAAACCCGTTGCAAAACCGATTGAAAAGCCTATCATTGAAGAAAAAGAGCCGATGCGTGTATCAAAAAACGATGAGGAAGCGCCTGATTGGCTATTCGAAGAAGATAAACCAATCGAACAACCAAAAGTAGCCGTTTCAGAGTCAAAACCTACCGCTACTGAGCAAAAGCCTCTAGAACCTATTGATACATCATTAATCACTAGACCATATATTGCAACTGATGGCCCTACATTCTCAATACCAGACGAGCAACTTATCAATATCCTTGTTCTCGCTGATAGAAATGAAAAACTAATGTTAAACAACAATTGGAAAAGACTCGAAACATTACGTTTAGATCCGCAATTTGGACCATTAGCAAGCTTATTATTAGATGCAAAACCATTTGCCTTATGTAAAGAGGCACTTATCATCTCATACCGTTATCAAGCTAAAGCGAAACGTGCCAATATTGCGAACAATCAAATCGCTTTAGAGCAATTGGTTTCCACTATTCTTGGTCGTAAAGTGTTTATTTACGCTATCGACCCAGAAACTCAATCAAGGCTTTTGAAAGACTTCACGGCTAAGCAGCAAATATCTGCTCTTCCAAAGAAAGATGAAGTCGAATTGAAATTACCATCAATGCAAATGTAATAAGGAGAAAATATTATGAATCAAATGCAACAAATGCTTGTACAAGCGCAAAAAATGCAACGTCAACTTCAAAAAGCTCACGCTGAGCTTGAAGCAAAAGAGTTCAAAATTGAAAAGGCGGGCTTAGTTACTGTCGTCTTAACCGGAGACAAGAAAATCAAATCCATCGACATTGACAAAGACGCTTTAAATCCTGATGATGCTGAAATGATTCAAGACACCATTATCTCTGCTATAAATGAAGCTTTAGATCAAATCAGTGAAGAATCAGCAAAGATTGAAGAGGAAATTACCGGTCGTTCTGGCGGATTATTCTAATGAAAGAATTAAATTCGATACAAATTTTAATAGACTCATTTTCTAAGCTTCCTGGAGTAGGCGTTAAATCTGCCGAAAGAATGGCTTATGCCGTCTTGAATTTTCAAGAAGAGGATAGACAGGCTTTTGCCGAAGCACTTTCGACACTTTCAAAAAAGGTCCATAAGTGCCCAAATTGTGGCCTTTATACCGAGAATCCAAATGAATGCGATATTTGTTTGGATTCCGAACGCGATCATAATGTCATCTGTGTGGTTTCAGAGATCAAAGATGCTTATGCCATTGAACGAATGAATTCCTTTAAAGGAATATATCACGTATTAGGCGGATCAATTAACCTTGCGAAGGGAATCGGTGCTGAAGAATTAGCCATACCATCCTTACTAAGACGTATCGAAGAAAACAATATCAGTGAAGTAATACTTGCAACCTCTTCAACTATTGAAGGGGAAACCACTTCTCTTTACATAGCAAAATTGTTAGAAGGGAAAGCGAATGTTACAAGATTAGGATATGGATTACCTATGGGGTCTTCGCTTGATTACGCTGACCCTTTAACACTAAGCAAAGCCTTTGAAGGCAGAAAGAAAATATAGATTATGTTCATCACATTTGAAGGCGGAGAAGGATCCGGAAAAACAACATGTATCAATCGAGTTGTCGAAACTCTTAAACAGCAAGGAAAAGATATTGTACTTACAAGAGAACCAGGCGGAACCCCTATTTCTGAAGAAATAAGGAATGTAATTCTCGACAAGAAAAATACAGATATGGATCCGCGCACTGAAGCATTACTTTACGCTGCTTCAAGAAGGCAACATATAATTCAAAAAATTTTACCATCATTAAAAGAAGGCAAGATTGTCATATCTGATCGTTTCCTTGATTCATCTTTAGCATACCAAGGAGTTGCTAGAGGATTAGGTATTGATGAAATCTATAAAGTAAATCAATATGCGACAGAAGGATTAGAACCTGACATCACCTTCTTCTTCGATATTGTCCCTGAAGAAGGTTTAAAAAGAATTGCCGCCAATGCCGGTAGAGAAGTAAATCGTCTTGATGTTGAAAAACTTTCTTTTCACCATGATGTAAGAAACGCCTTCCTTGAATTAGCAAAACGTTTCCCAAATAGAATCGTCATCATTGATGCAAGCAAAGATAAAGATGGCGTTTACAATGACGTCATGGATGAAATTAATAAGAGATTAGAAAAATAATGAATTTTGAAGAGTATTTGCAAACATATCAACCACTCGTATATCAAACGTTTACTAATGCCATAACTAGTGGGAAATTAGCGCACGCATACCTTCTTTCTGGAGAAAATGGCATTCCTTTGATGGAAACCGCTACCTTTATCGCTAAGTCGTTAGTATGCGACAATCCAAGTCCCTTAGCTTGTGATAATTGTGTTTCTTGCAAAAGAATTGACCATAAAACATATGCTGATTTCGCAATACTCGATGGAAGAGAAGGACAAATCAAAAAGGGCGATGTTCAAGATATCGTTGGTGATTTTTCAAAGACCCCTATGGAATCAAAGGGCGTTATGATTTATATCATCAACCTTGTCGAAAACATGAACGTGCAAGCAATTAACTCATTGCTCAAATTCTTAGAAGAACCACCAGCAAAAACATACGCAATTTTAACAACTGAAAACGAAACAAAAGTCTTACCAACTATTATTTCTCGTTGCGAAAAGTTAAGGATGGTTTTAGTGCCTAAAGACATCGTAAAAGAGGAAGCAATATCCTTTGGCGTATCTGAGGAGGATGCAGAGTTATTAGTTCCATTCTTTAACAACACACAAATATTAAAAGAGAAAAGTTTGGATGAATCTTATCTTCTGGCAAAAGAATTATTCGTTAGGCTGTTAGATGTATTTTCGAAAGATATGTCCGATATCGTTTTTGAGTTTGAAAATGCCATATTACCAATAATTCTAGATAGCAAAAAAGCGGGTGGATTCTTGAATGCTCAAACATTCTTGGATATGATTGCTCTTGCATTCAAAGATGCAATATCTCTAAATAACGGGCAAAATATATCTCTAAACGCTTATAAAGATAAAATAAACGCAATGAGCGCAAACTTGCCCCACTTAAATCAATCTCTAACTGAGATTCTGAAAATCAGAAATATATTAAACACTAACATCAATTCTTCTTTGGCGTTGATGCATCTCATTTTGTTTATCACGGAGGCTTAAATATGATTACTAACTTCACGCATTTTGTACCAGTAAAATTCCCTAATGGCGATAAAGCATATTACTTTGGAACGACAGATTCCGAACTTGAAGAAGGAAACTACGTTATTGTAGATACAGTTTCTGGCTTTGAAATGGGCATCGTTACTTCCAAGCCGATGAGCATGGATATGTACCGTTCCCAATTAGAACTTAAAGCAGTCATTCGCAAAGCAACTCCTGACGATCTTGAAGCATATGAAATGGCAAATATCCAAGCCGCTTCTTCTTTAAAAATCGCCGATCGTGAAGCTAAGAAACTGAATCTTGGTATGTCTTTCATTGATGCAAGATATTCTTTAGATGGAAGCAAAATCACTATCACCTACACCGCGGAAGGCCGCGTTGATTTTCGCGAACTCCTTAAAGTTTTAGCTGCTCAATTAAAATGCCGCATTGAACTTCGCCAAATCGCGCCAAGAGATAAAGCGAAAGCAGTCGGTGGAATGGGCATATGTGGTCTCCCATTATGCTGTTCAACATTTCTAACGTCCTTTGATGGAATATCTATTTCGAGAGCAAAGAATCAAATGCTCACCTTAAATATCCCAAAGCTTTCGGGACAATGCGGAAGGCTTAAATGTTGTCTGTTATACGAAGATGATATGTATACAGAAGCAAAAAAAGCATTCCCACATATTGGCGACAAAATAAAACTAGAAAATGGAGAATATTCCGTTGCTTCATTCAATGTCATGTCTCGTTCAATCAAAGTCACCACGGAAGATGATGTTCAGTTTATTAGCTTAGATGACTATAACAAAATAGCTCACCCATCGTTTAATAAGCAAAAAGATTTCCATCAAAGCAAGGGAAATAACAACAGTAACAGCTCTCAGCAAAGAGATAATAGTAAACGTCAGTTCCAAAACAACAATAATAAGAAGAAATTTAACAACAAAAATGCTTAAACGTGAATTAAACTTTGTAGGAAACACTCCTTTATTATATTTAATAGCAACCCCAATTGGTAACCTTGAGGAATTTTCTCCGCGTGCTTTAAGTGTTCTAAAAGAAATGGATTTTGTCGCATGCGAAGATACAAGGAATTCAGGAATGTTACTAAAAAGATTCGGATTTGATCTCCCATTAATTTCCTGTCACGAACACAATGAAGAGAAAGCCACGGAAAAGATCCTTTCTTTAATGTCGGAAGGTAAAAAGATTGCTTATATGTCTGATGCGGGTTATCCAATCATCTCTGATCCTGGAGAAAGACTCGCAAGAAAAGTTATTGAGGCAGGTTATAAAGTATCAGTTGTCAATGGTCCTAATGCCGGGTTATGCGCTTTGGTTGGGTCTGGAATTCCAAGTAAACATTTCTATTTTTATGGTTTCCTCGATAGCAAACCATCAGCAAGAAGAAAACAACTTGAATCCTTGAAGGATTTTAGAGATACGATTATCTTCTATGAATCGCCACATAGAATAATGGATACATTAACAGATATGGCTAAAATTTTGGGCGGAGATAGACAAGCGTCTTTAGCAAGAGAATTAACAAAAACTCATGAAGAATATTTAAGGGGTAACCTTCAAGAATTACTAGACGTACCCCCTGAATCGCTAATTGGGGAGATGGTAATTGTTATTGAAGGCGCAAAGGAAACAGCAAAAGAAATATCTGATGAAGATATAGTTTCCTACCTTGAAGAAAGTCTTAAGCAATTAAAAAGCAAGGATGCAATAAAAGATGTTGCAGCAAACTACAACATCTCTAAAAATCGCGTTTACGATATTTATTTAAAGAATTGGAAAAATTAAGCCAATTCTTTTTTTCTTTTTCTTATTTGATAAATAAATCTACCAATCGTATAAGCGGAAACAATCAAAACCGCACTTGAAGCAAGTATTGCTCCCTCTTTTAAGTATGGAGTTTGATATTTCATAACATAATCAGTCTGTCCAGCTGGTGCAACAAATCCAACAAAACCACCATCTAGTTTATATGTCTTACACTCTTTTGATGAGCCACCTTCTAAAGTTGCATAAACTTTCCATCCAGCATCGTATCCCAATGTCGTGACAACAAGCTTTTGTGAAGAGAAATTGGATGAGAACGTTGCTTTGTTGGTTGAATATTTAGCGTTTGTTAAAGCATATTCAGAAGACTTATATTTATTATAAAAAGTTTCAACATCACTGCGGTTGGCAACATAAACGCCAAAGGTTGCAGGAATATGCGCTGCATCATTATCAACGCCACTTCCACTATAATCAGAAGGTTTAGCATTCAAACATATATATTTAACCCTTCCTTTAGGGTAGAATCCATACACGTCTGCGCTAGATGCACCAGAAATCTTGCTTGAAGTATATGTAGTTAGAGTGTTGTAGTCATACGAAAGAATTTGATCGGTGTGTTCGACACCATTCTCATCAGTATAGTCTCCAATCATGAAAACTCTAGTCTTAGAATTAGAGCTCATATTGAACATCAAAGCTATATATGCGCCTGAATTATCAGTGTTGAAGTACTTATCACCATTTGATGGGGTGTACACGACAGTTTCATAATCAGGAACATAGGTGCTTATCGCTTGCTTAATTTCATCATAATGGTTTAAGAAATATGTTGGACCATATGTCTCCTTCGTAGATGTTGAATAGCCAAGGAAATTCAGATCAGTATGGCGATAAATAACCTTCTTTAAAGAGACTTTTGCTAGCAGCGAAGAACTCTCTGGCTTACTTGTGAATGTAAAGCCTAATTGATTTAATGAATCAACGTCTTCATCCTGAATGATAGCACCTGAAGTATAAACTTCCTCATTTCTATTTATTTCATTAAAAGTCGTACTAGCTGATGTAGCATTGTAGAAATCATCATAATAAGTTGAATTTTCGACTTTATTTTGTTTATAGAGATAATCGACGGCGTGGCCAAAACTATTTTGATCAATCAAAGATGATTTATATATTCTCATCTTTGTTTTAGCGGACCCGTATACCAATTCTGAATCCCATGGCACATTATCCGAGTTCAAATATTTATTATATTTTTCGCTAGTTAAGCAATTTTCTAAATCACCATACCCCTCACGCTTAACACCATAATATTTAATGTTAAATGCAGTATCGGCGCCTAAGCGTTTATTTCCATAGAAGGCAGACCATGATTTACGGTAATATGTTTGTCCATATGCGCTACCTTCGTATTCATGCCTATTCATATGAGAATACAAAGAAAGCTGGTTAACATCATAATTGAACAATGAATGGAAATTACTCGTCCCATTGAAGTTAAAAACTTCCTGAGCATTCTTCTCTGGCATTCCTTCAAGAGTTGCACGGAAATAAGAATCAGAATCGTTTGCATTGATTTGTTCAAATGCTTCTGTGACGTTATCTCTATATTCAACTCCGCCATTCCATCCTGTATAGCTCCATGTTCCCATATATGCGAAGGAGATGTTGCCATAGATTATCGTCTCAACCATGGTGATTCCACCAAGTATCCTCAATAAGATTTCTTTTTTCTTAACCAAAAGAATCAGCAACCCAACAAGGGCATCCATCCCTAATTGGAAATAAACAATCCATAAAGTTGAATGACCAGAGACAACAGATGGGACACTATATTGAGTAACCCAATATGTTGTTAAGCTTGTTTCGAATGTCTTTCCCTTTAAAACGACGATACAAAGAACCCATGTTAATGTTGCAAGTGCCAACGATAAAGCAGCACCTGAAATAGGCACCCATTTTGGCTCGTCTTTCAACCTATCAAACTCTTGAGCGGCATAATAGATAATAATTGGAATAAGTACAATATACCATCTTCCATATCCATCGCCAGTAAAGGCATAGAAAAAATAATATGCGAAATCCGTAAACACCAAATAAGCAATTAAAGCAAACGCGACAAGATGGGAAACTTTTTTCCTTCTGATTGAAGATATAAAGGCGATCCAGAACAAAATTATCATAGGCGTGTAGCAGAATAAAGACGCAACCCATGCGTCATATTGAATTCCGCCAGACGAAGTCATTCCACTCGCGATAGGCAAGGCAAGATAACCATACGTAGGATAGAAGAAGCCAATCAAACCTTGTAATTCACGACCAGGGTGCTGGCCAACAAGTTCAAATAATCTTGAAAAGAGCGTTGGGAAATCTAAAGTTTTAATAGATGTCTTCAACGAATTCCAATAAGCCATTCCAATGGAAATCGTTCTCCCCGATAAAGATGATTCTCTTAAAGACGGGAACAAAGACCATGAGCAAAGCATGATTCCGCACGCAAAACCCATTACGCCAACTAACGGAACAAATATGTTGTCTTTCCAGTTTCGCCCTTTGATTGTCCAAAGGTATCTCCAGATAGCGTATAAAACGCCAAAGATGCAGACAACCACTAAGAAAAAGAAAGAAATAAGGCCCAAAACCGCCAACGATATTGATAACGTAAGAACCTTTTTCTCTTTAATAACCTTTTCGATTCCTAATAATATGAAAGGAATCATAGCTGTTGAGGAAACGACAGATGGGAAGCCAACCATAAAGTTAAGATAGCCATTGAAAGCGAAGGCAACCCCACCAAGTCTTGAAGCCCCCTCTGAACATCCTAAGTATTTCAGATAAGCCCTACAGCCTAAAGCGCCAACAACCCCTTTAAGAAATGTTGCAATGACATATGTTTGAGGGATAATTGAACGAGGGAAGATATAGCAAATTATCAAGAATGGATCGAATAACCCATAATATGAATTTGAGCCAATATTGTCAGAGCCTAAATAAGTATCGGTAGAATACAGTTCAAACACGCCAGTTCTAAAAAACTTATGCCATGTGTCGTAAAAGGAATAAGTGAAGGTCACATATTGCCCAGTGTAATCTGTCCATGGATAAAATTGGGTAAAATAGTTGCTGACTAAAGAATAGGCACACCATAGCATGCCTAAAATAAAGATAATTAGGCCATAGTAAAAAAGAGAATATTTATCAAACAAAAAAGGAAGATGGGTTCTCATCCAAGTTGAGAAATGGTTATCTTTCTTTCTAAGTTCAGCTAATGAAACGTTGTTATTTTCGTTTGCTTCTCTTTCCATTATTCTTTGCTGTTCCCTTTCTGGATTTAACCTGGTTTTTGCCTAAAGCTTTGCCTTTAGCCTGTTTCTTATCAAGTTTAAATTCAACATCTCCGTCAGTTGCCATCAATTTTTTAAATGCAGGCGGAATAGGGCAATTAAGTTTATATTCTTTGCCATTTAAAGGATTCTTGAAATCAAGTTCGTAAGCATGCAAGCCTAATCTCTTAATCGGGTTGGAAGGTTCGCCATAACGATCATCACCAATAATGTTATAGCCAATATGCCCTAATTGAACACGAATCTGGTTTTTTCTGCCCGTCGAGATGTTAACATCAAGCAGGGCATATTTTTTATTCGAGGTTATCTTCTTGTAATCAGTTATACAAAGTTTGCCTTTTCTCTTATCTTTTGTAACGTACACGTTAAAAGTAACTTCATCGTTAACTAAATAATTCTCTAGATGACCTTTTTCAGGAATATCGGCAGGTTCAACGATGGCATAATATCCACGTTTTTTAACGATATCTGACCAATTGTTTTGAAGAGCTTCCTTAACTTCAAATGATTTAGCGAAGATAAGAACGCCTGAGGTATCTTCATCTAATCTATGAACGACAAAAATTCTTGCATTGCGATCTTTTTGGGTCATATAGTCATTAACTAAACGATATGCAGTCCTGCCTTTTTCTCTATCCGAAGCAATAGAAAGAAGGCCGCTTGGTTTATTGATAGCGATAATTTGGTCGTCTTCGTAAATTATAGGAAGGTCTTTTCTTTGATGTTTTGCTATGCGGCTATAGGAAAGAATAACTTCATCATCGGGATAAAGTTTGTATTTAAACAAAGAAACTGGTGCACCGCCTACTGCAACTTGGTGATTAGCGATGATTCTACAAATGTTATGCTGAGATTGGTTTGGAATCTTTTCTTTAAGGAAATCAAGCAAAACGGTTTCTTTCTTAACCGTGAATACTTTGGTCTTGTTTAAATCTATTAATCCCTTTTTTGCATCTTTTTTTGGTCTATGTGTTTTTCTATCATTCTTATTCATACTTAAACATTCTATCAAAGTTTTACTTTGAAAGGTATTGCTATAAAGATTTACTCTTCGTCATTCATTTTCAAAAGAGGCGAATATAAATCCGCTCTTCTATCACGATACACGCCCCATGAATAACGTTCTTTAGCAATGCTCTCAAGGTCTAATTCGACTACACGCATCCCCTCTTCTTCACGATTCATCTCCGTGAGAAAGTCTCCATGCTGATCAGCAACAAAGGATGATCCAAAGAATTTCATTGATGAATTTTTCGCCTCTTCGATACCAACTCTATTTGAAGCCAAAACAGGCATAATATTTGCAGCCGCATGACCCTTCATAACATTTTGCCAATGGGATTTCGAATCTTTATCGAGAACTGGCTCAGAACCAATTGCCGTTGGAAAAAGCAACATTTCAGCACCTTTAAGGGCTAAGATTCTTGCGGTTTCCGGGAACCATTGATCCCAGCAAATTCCAACGCCTATTTTGCCAATGCTCGTTTTAAAAACCTTAAATCCAGTATCGCCAGGCGCGAAATAAAACTTTTCCTCATAGCATTCACCCGTAGGTATATGCGATTTGCGATACAAACCAACTATCTCGCCATCTGAATCTATCATGACAAGAGAATTGTAAAAACTGTTGCCTTTCCTTTCAAAAAATGAAATTGGGAGGACCATATGTGTTTCTTTCGCCAATTCTTGAAAATGTTTTATCGTTTTCGA
Organism: bacterium; assembly: GCA_963638555.1. GTDB lineage: Bacteria > Bacillota_I > Bacilli_A > RFN20 > CAG-826 > UBA4951. The sequence continues at coordinate 141,927 of CAVHQU010000001.1, forward strand.
AGATGAAGTTTCCTCTGCTAAAAGGAAATTGTCATAGTCTTCAATTTGACAAAAATAATGGCCTTCGAATAGTTCGGGTAATAGAACTAATTGGGCTCCCTCTTTTTTCGCTTCGCGAATCAAAGAATCCGCTTTAGCAATATTGTCCTCATAAATTTTAGACATTGAAAATTGAGTTATTGCAACCTTAATCATATTATTTCTCCTTTGGCATTTGCATCGTTATGCAGTGGATATTTCCTCCACCAAGCAATATTTCGTAAGTATTAATTTGATGAATCTCTTTGTCTGGATAAAGTTCTTTCATTATTTTATATGCTGCTTCATCTTCCTTTACTCCAAAGGCAGGCATAATAATAAAATCTTTGCCTTGATAATAATTAACATATGACGCGGCTAATCTTCTTCCGTTTTCTCTTTTATCAAGTGTCGTCTCATCGATATGAAGACCGTCTACTTCTTCTTGAGTTAAATACATCGGCTTAGGCAAAGGGAGTTTATGTATGACAAGTTTCCTTCCTTTAGCATCGTTTGCTTCGCATAAAGCCTTATATGTTTGCTGACAAAACTTATATTGAGGATCTTTTTTATCTTCCGTCCAGGCCATTACGACTTCTCCAGGTTTGATAAACGAAACCATATTATCGATGTGTTCATTAGTTTCATCTTGATAAATTCCATGCGGTACCCAGATGATTTTCTCAACGGCTAAATAGTCACGAAGAATCTCTTCAATTTCTTCTTTTTGATAATATGGGTTACGTCCTTTTGAAAGAAGACATGCTTCAGTCGTAATTAAGGTTCCTTCGCCATCGATAGCAATTGAGCCCCCTTCAAGCACAAAAGAAGGCAAATAATAAGACAAAAGTTTCAGTTTCTTTGAAACCAAAGATCCAAGGTTATCATCATCCTGATAATCAGAATAAAGCCCATCAATCTTGCCACCCCATGCATTAAAACGGAAATCAACCGTCCTAAGGGTTTCGCCATTGCTAACAAACAGAGGCATATTATCCCTTGCCCACGCATCATTATAACGAAGTTTCATAGTCGAGACGTTTTCCATTTGATTAAGTCTATCGACAACTTTTTTGCTGATGGATTGATTAATGCCTACGATGACAGGTTCATGCTTGGCTATGGCTTTGATAACCTCGATAAAGTTTTCTTGGCCAGGCTTGGCTTTGTTTCTCCACGTGTCTAATCTTGAAGGCATAAGAATGAATGTAGCTTTGTGTTCATCTCCCTCAAAAGGAAAATGAAAGCCGTCAGATGCGACTGTGGTTATTTTGTTTTTGTAATAGTCTTCTAAATTCTTTTGATAAAAGGAGAATCTTCTCCATTTTTTCGTATCAATGACTTCATACTTCCCTTGATAAGAAGAGAGAAGTTTAGTATGCGTCTCTTTAGAATTTTGAAAATCTTTAACCTGCTCAACAAGTTCTTTAGACCAAACCTCACCAGGAGCAATAAGAGGGATTCCAGGTGGATACATCATAATTTGTTCCTTAGAAACTTCGCCTTCACAGTCTTCAATTTTTACTAATTTACCAGGGGCGTTGAACGAAACACGAGGTCTAACAAGTTGGAAAGGAGTTGAAGAATCGTAATGAGCCTTCTTGCGCGTGTGCTTCACGTTGTAATGATTTTTAGAAATGTCCTTTAAGGCATTTATCAGTTTGTCAACATGTTTCTTCTTTGTGCCAATCGACAAGATTGCCAAAACTTCATTTGGTTCAGCAAGTTCCATCTGAACTTCATATTTTTCTTTTAAAAGATGGTAAAGTTCAAAACCGTCTAAATCTAAATGGTCAAGTCCAATGACGAGTTTTGTTTCATCGTAATCATATGCGCCATGAGCAAGGAAATGATTCTTGTCTTCATTGATAAAACCAGGAATTTTCTCAATCTTTCTTCTGACATATTCAGCAAGTTCATATACGTTATCCATTGCGGCCTTGCCTTCAGGCGAAGCCATATATGAACGCGCCCCATCAATCGAAGCGATAAGTAATCCAGATGGCGAAGTTGAATTAATGATGTTCAAAGAGCGTTGAACATCTTCTCTTGTATAACGGTCTCCTTTTAACAAAAGAACCGAAGATTGTGTTAACGAACCATTTGTCTTATGAAAAGAGACAGCAGACATATCAGCACCTGCATCCATTGCGGTCATTAACGATTTATTAGCGTGGAAATAGTAATGGGCGCCATGGGCCTCATCAACTAGAACGGCCATATGATGAGCGTGAGCAAAATCCACCACTTCTTTAAGGTTAGTTACAGCGCCAAAATACGTTGGGTTAATGATGAAAACTGCTTTAGCCGAAGGATTGCGAAGAATTGCTTTTTTCCATTGATCAATTGATGGTTGATTAGCAATTCCTAAATCCAAATCAATTTCAGGCATGACGTATGCTGGTCTAGCACCAGAAAGTATCAAAGCGTTAACAACAGATTTATGAATGTTTCTTGGAAGAATGATTTTCTCATTTGCCTTAACGGCAGTAAGAATCATGGCAATAATGCCAGAAGAGGTCCCATTAACCAAGAAAAAAGCTTCATCGGCATTACAGGCCTCAGCTAAATATTGAGCAGACTCTTTTATTACTCCATTAGGGTTCCCTAATGTGTCAAGCCCTATTGGAGAGTTTACATCCAAATGATATATTTCTTGGCCTAAAAGCTCAGTTGCTTTGTTCTTGATGTTGCCCATATGGTGTCCAGGTACATCAAAAGGAGCAACATCATCTTTAATATAGTTACTTAATGCATCAATATAAGGCGTTTTGCTTTGATCTAGTTTTTTCATGGGAAAATGATACTACTATCTATAAAAGATAGTACATAAATTTCTCATTTAAGAAAATTGTCGTCATCAATTATCTTATCAATAGCGTGTGCCACACCCGAATTCCACACTTCATCAGTCACATAATAGGCAGCAGCCTTTACTTCATCTCTGCCATTTCCTAAGGCAATGAAATATTTAACATGTTCAGCCATACTTAAATCTTGATAGTCATCGCCAAAAGCGATGGCTTCGTCTTTTGAAAAACCATAGTGGTCAAGAACTACTTTTATGAGTTTTCCTTTTTCATGTTCAAAAGGAGTTACATCAACTGAAGTTGGGGCGTATCTCCAATACCTAAGATTAGGGAATTCCTTGATGAAAAGTTCGTCTAGCGAATCATTGCAGTAAAAATTAATTCCTTCAACGTCTTCTCCTTCGTATGGCCGAATTCCAGGAACATATTCTTTAAAATGTTCAAAATGTTCTTCGGCATCTTTAGTTAATGGGGCGATTAACTTTCTGTCCTTTAATTCTACAAGTTCTAAGGTTGCATGATTTTCTAATGCTAATTTGATAAATTTTTCGACATCTTCTTTTTCTATTTTACTCGTAAAAAGATATTGGCCATCCGCAAAGCAATATCCGCCAGCAGAAGCAATGTATCCGTCCCAATCAATTCCTAATTTGAAAGCGCCTAACCATTCAAAAGAGCAATACGGTCTGGCCGTACAAATAAATACTTTTACGCCCAAACTTTTTAGTTTCTTTATTGCCTCAACGGATTTTTCATCCCATTTATCATCTTTGTGGTTATAAAGAGTCCAATCTAAATCAAAAAATGCAGCCTTAATTCTTTTCATGTTTCTTATCCCTTAAATACGTCTCTTGATATTCTCTAGCGATTTTATCATTTGCCTCTTTCATCTTTCTTGGTTCAATTTTGATCACTTCTCTATCGTATGTAACTAGGCCATTTACTTCTTCTTCGACATCGCTCAGCTGAGTATAAATTGAGATACACAATCTAGCCTTTTTAACTCCACGCATGACCTCTTTTTCAAAAAGATGAGTTAATCCAGTTTGCAAATCTTCCTTGTTTTTAAACGTCTTGTAGCCAAATTCTTTATCGCTCCAAGAATGATCTTTTATATAACAAGAATATCCGCCAAATTCTGTTAATGACATTAAACGTTCCCTATCATTTCTTAACCATACAGGCCTAAAATAGATATGTCTTGAACGGAAGTCTCCTGTCTTTTTATCGTACCATCCGCTTGTCGCGTCAACGAGTCTCGAGGAATCTAATTCTTTTAATTTTTTTAAGCATCCAATAGTATCGAACTGACCCCATCCTTCATTAAATAAAGTCCAAATCAAAATGGAAGGAACATTATAAAGATTATCTATTGTTTCTTTCATCTCTACTAAAAACTGGTTTTTAGATTCATCATTTATACGTCCAAGGATTGGGTTTTTATCCGAAATCTTTAATGGCAGAAAGGGGGCAAGATTAATAAGAAGTTGGGAATATTTAGCTCCGCCATTAAGCATATCTTGAATAACAACTATGCCTTCTTTATCACATAAATAATACCAGCGACGAAGCTCAATTTTGATATGTTTTCTAAGGCAATTAAAACCACATTCTTTAGTCAATCTAATGTCATAATATAAAGCATCTACGCTAGGTGGGGTCAATCCGCCATCAGGGTAATATCCTTGATCTAGAAGGCCACTAAGAAAAATAGGCTTATCATTAAGCAAAAGATATTTGTATCCATTGGCTATTTCAAAAGATATTTTCCTAGCTCCATAAATCGAATGAACTTCATCATCTTCCGTTTTATAGACGATGTCATAAAGATTAGGTTCATTTGGAGACCATGGATGAAATGAGGTAGATATATCAATCTCCGATTTTAAATCATTATCAAAAACACCCTGCGAAACCAGCTTATTTTTGAAATATACAAAAATATCGATATTTTCAATTTTCCCTTGCGTTTTCCCATTAAAAATCAATTTTTTATCATCAAAATCGCAGGAAATTTTAACGAATTCTAAAAATTTATCTGAAGTAAGGAATTCTAAATAGACTTCTTGCCAAATACCACTAGTTGGCGTGTACCAAATTCCTTTTGGATTATTCGATTGTTTTCCTCTTGCATATTTAGGAGAATCTGTATCATCATGGGCTATTAATTCAATCACTATTTTTTCTTTCAAAGAAGGAAGAAAAATGGAAAAAGGAGAATAACCACCTTCATGGTAGAAGACATGTTCACCATTGATGTAGACATCACATTCTTGATCAACGGCCATAAATCTAAGCAAGCAATTCTTTCCAATATATTTTTCGTCAATTGAAATCTCTTTTCTGTAATGAAGATAATCATCTTTTTCAATCTTTTGATTTATTCCGCTCAAAGGAGTTTCTGGAGAGAAAGGCACAAGGATTTTTTGTGGATATTCGTTTGGCAATTCTTTCTTTTTATCAATCAAGAAATCCCATTCACCATTTAAAGAAAGAAAATCGTCTCTTCTCCAATACGGATCTGGATGGCCATCTAACGGGCAAGCTTTATTAATTGTATTTGAGAATTTTGTTTTTAATTTCATAAATACATTTTAAACAAAAATAACTAGCAATGGTAAAATTATATTTAGAGGTTATTTTATGAATAAATTTGAGATTATCAAAAGCAAATTAATAAGTGACAATGTAGATGCTTGGGTACTTGTTGATTATGAGAATAAAAATCAAACAGTCGTTTCATTTTTGGGAAATAAAATGTTAACAAGAAAAATCATCTTAGTTTTCCCTAAAGGAGAAAAGCCATATATAATCTGTCATTCAATCGATACAGTATTTTTAAACGATCCTACAATTCTTAAGGATTTTGATTTAAAGATCTATAAGACGTGGCAGGAAATGTTGGAAATCGAAAAACTTTCTTTTGCTAATTACAAGAGAGTTTATATGGATATTTCTGAGAATGGTTTATTGCCTAGAATTGCTTTAGCCGATTACGGATCCGTGGCATACGTGAAGTCGTTAAACATTGAAATTATCTCATCTGGAGACCTTCTTCAACAATTCAACGCTCTATATTCATCAAGAGCTCACGAGCTCCAATTGAAGGCTTGTGAATTAGCCTTAAAAATCAAAGATGAAGCATTCGATAAAATCAAGAAAGAAATACTCGAACATGGCGAAGTCCAAGAATATGTAATTCAGCAATTCATATGTGATAGATTCCATGAAGAGGGAATGGTTTACGACGATCCAGCAATCGTTGCAGTAGGCAAAAACGCTTCAAATCCACATTATGGTCCAGATGAACGCACTTCTTCATTGATTCATAAGGGCGATGTCGTTTTGATTGATATGTGGGCAAAAATGGACGATCCGGAAGGCGTATATGCTGACATTACTTGGATGGGGTTTGTCGGCGAAGCAGTACCAGAAGAAATTGAAAATCGTTTCCAAATCCTCAAAACAGCAATTGATAAAGATATAGAATTCCTTGAAAAGAACCTTCCTTTGCGCCGAGTTGAAGGATATGAGGTTGACGATGTAGGAAGAACTTATATATCTTCAAAGGGATATGGGCAATATTTCACTCATAGAACAGGGCACTCAATCGCCGTTGATGTCTCTCCACATGGCCCTGGCGTTAACATTGATAACTATGAATCGCATGATACTAGAGAAATTGCGGATGGCGTAACCTTCTCGCTAGAGCCAGGTATATATGCACCAGATTATGGCATGAGAAGCGAGACCGACATTTATATTGAAAACCGTAAGCCTATTACAGTTGGTGGTAGGCAAGACCACGTTATTGCTATTTTGAAATAACAATGAAAGAAAAAGAATTACACAAAAACCTATATATGCTTGAAGGAAGCTATATCAAAAAAGGTTACGACTGGTGGTGGCACTCCTTCACGGCAATAAGCGAAAAAACGCATGAAGAGAAAGCTTTTTACGTAGAATATTTCTTTATTAATCCATTGCTTTCGCCGTCAAAAGTAATACACGGGGTCGATGGATTGCCATCATACATGATGTTAAATTGTGGTTCTTGGGGAAAGGAAAATAAATCTCAGTTACATCGTTTTTATTGTTATAACGATGTTACTATAGCAAAAGATCACCTAGAGGTTTCAGGCGATGAGTTCTTCTTATCAGAGAACCATATCAAGGGGCATGTGAATGTCAAAAAGCCTACACCAAGTATGCTATGTGACGAGGGCGAGATGTCCTTTGATATTAAATTAGACAAGAAAATAACATACGACGTTGGTTACGGCACTTCTCCTATATTCAGAAAATTAAAAGCATTCGATATGTATTGGCACGCTCAAGGAGTAAAAACCATAATGTCAGGCGAAGTCACATATAATGGCGAAAAATATATCATTAATCCTGAAACTTGTTATGGCTACTCAGATAAAAATTGGGGGAAGGATTTTACTTCTCCGTGGGTTTGGTTATCTTCATGGGACCTTGTAAGTGAAGTTTCTGGGAAAAGGCTAAACAACTCCGTTTTTGAAATTGGTGGGGGACGTCCGCGCGCTTTTGGTATTACATTCAATAGAAAGCTATTAATCGCAATGTTCTACGAAGGAAAGAAATACGAATTCAACTTTTCTAAATTTTGGACATTCACGAAAACAAAATTTGATTGTTATGAAACCGATGAAAAAATTATTTGGGATATAACTACAAAAAGTTTTAAAAATAGATTAGTTGTTCATATTGAATGCCCTAAAGAGGAAATGTTACTAATTAATTATGAAGCCCCAAATGGTGAAAAGAAATTCCATAGATTATTCAATGGTGGAACGGGATCAGGATACCTTGAACTTTACCATGGAAAGAAATTGATTGATAAAATGAAAACTGGCCATGTAGGATGTGAATACGGAACCTATCATTCTGAAGGCGACAATTATTACAAAAAAGTAAAGGAAAACGCCTAGATGTCCTAGGCGTTTTTTAAAATTTCAAGAAAGTTAAGCCTTAGCTTTGATATATTCATCAATCGCGGCAGCAGCATTTTTTCCCGCACCCATAGCAAGGATAACGGTGGCTGCTCCTGTTACAGCATCACCACCAGCAAATACGCCTTCTTTTGTTGTTGCTCCATTTTCACCAGTAGTAATAATGCAACCATGTGAATTGGTTTCTAACCCTTTTGTCGTATTTTTAATAAGCGGATTTGGCGATGTGCCAATAGATTGAATAACGACATCTACTTCAAGTTCGAACTCACTCCCAGGAATTTCAACTGGCCTTCTTCTACCTGACGCATCAGGCTCTCCGAGTTCCATTTTGATGCAACGCATGCCCTTAACGTTGAATTTACCATCGTCAAGAATAGCAACAGGATTATTAAGAAGCTTAAATTCAACCCCTTCTTCCATTGCGTGTTCGACTTCTTCTTTGCGAGCAGGAAGTTCTTCTAACGAACGACGATAGACAATATAAACTTTTTCCGCTCCAAGTCTTAAAGCAGAACGCGCAGCATCCATTGCAACATTTCCACCACCAATGATAGCAACTTTCTTTCCATGGACAACTGGTGTTTCTGGATCGTCTTTGTACGCTTTCATCAAATTTATACGTGTTAAGAATTCATTAGCAGATAAAACTCCATTGAGATTTTCTCCAGGAATTCCCATAAAACGAGGCAAGCCTGCACCAGAGCCAACGAATATTGCTTCATATCCACCATCCATTAATTCATCAATCGAATGAATCTTTCCTATGACCTCATTCGTTTTTATCGTGACACCCATCTTTTCAAGATATGTGCATTCTTTTTTGACGATATCTTTTGGCAAACGGAATTCAGGAATACCATATGAAAGAACTCCACCAGCGACATGTAATGCCTCAAAAACAGTTACTTCATAACCGAGTTTTGCTAAATCTCCAGCACATGTTAAGCCAGAAGGTCCTGAACCAATAATAGCAACTTTATGGCCATTGCTTTTGGTTTTAGTAAATTCGACAAGATTGTTCTCTCTTGCATAATCGGCAACATATCTTTCAAGTCTTCCTATAGCAACAGCCTCATTGTTGCCTTTAGTAACCATTTTGCCATTTTCATCTTTTTCTCTTATTGGCATTTTACCTCTAAGGCAGTTCTTCTCACATTGAGATTCTTGCGGGCAAACACGGCCACAAATAGAGGAAAGAGAGGATGATTTTAGAAGAATGTCGTTAGCACCTTTAATATCGTCTTCACGAATTTTAGCGATGAATCCAGGAATATCTATATGAACAGGACATCCCGGAACACATGCAGGTTTTGGACAATCTAAGCAACGGAAAGCTTCATCAATCGCCATTTCATGAGTATATCCAGAAGTAACTTCTTTGAAATTATGAGCCCTAACTTTAGGATCTTGAGCAGGCATCGGATTTTTATCCATTCTCATGTTAACTTTGTAGTTTGGCATAATTATTTAACCTCCTTGTTGAATAAATTGCAGGTTTCTTCGTATTTATGCTTTTCCCATTCGCGGTATATTCCACCACGGCAACGAGCTTCATCAAAATCAACTTCCGCCCCGTCAAAATCAGGGCCATCAACACAGGCAAATTTAGTTTTTCCGCCAACCGTGAGACGGCAGCCACCACACATGCCGGTGCCATCAATCATAATTGGATTCATTGAAACGACGATCTTAATGCCTTTTTCTTTGCACATAAGGGCAACGAATTTCATCATGGCAATAGGGCCAATGGCGATTACTTCATCATAAACGTTTCCTTCATCTAAAAGAGATTGGAGAGCATTCGTAACTAGTCCTTTCTCTCCAGCCGTTCCATCATCAGTCATGATTTTAAAAGCATCTGAACATGCTTTAAATTCATCTTCTAAGATAACAAGGTCCTTATTTCTAAAACCGACAATTGAGTGAACTGTCGCCCCTCTTCTATGAAGTTCTTGGGCGATTGGCATTGCGATTGCACTACCAGCGCCACCGCCAATGATGCAAACTTTTTTAAGCCCTTCCAATTCAGTTGGTCTACCTAAAGGACCAACAAAATCTTGGATATATTCTCCTTCTTCTTTAAGAGAAAGCTTATAGGTCGTAGAACCTACAACTTGGAAAATAAGCTTTACTGTGCCTTTTTCTATATCTTCTCCGGCAATAGTTAAAGGAATTCTTTCTCCGTCTTCATCAACTCTAAGAATGATGAATTCTCCAGGTTTTGCTTTCTTTGCAATCTCCAAAGATTCAACGTCCATCTCCACGATTGTCGGGTTTAAAACACGTTTTCTTGCAATCTTATACATATCTTCCCTCCTTTAGAAACCCATTGTCTTTTTCAGCCTTGCCACAAAGGGATCTTTTTCCTTTGAATAACAACAAACTTTTTTATCCGATATCTTAATTGAGAACTCTTTAGATGTTTTTTCTTTAGTAAGGATATTGTCTACTAAAAGGCTCCCAGAACGATTGTTTCTTTCTTTGAAAGTTAAAGTTCTTTCTTTAGATAAAACGACTGGCGAGCCAATAGGTTGATAAGCTTTGGAACGTATAGCGGCAATCTCTGTCATTATCATTCCATCATTATCTATATCCACCACAGGACCATTAATTGATCTGTTATATCCCATCGAACCAGTCGAAGTAGATATAACAAGTCCCATGCCAAAATATTGTTCAAACTTCTCATTATCAAGATAAACATCATATTCAACGTTATGAATAAGGCCACTGATAATGAACTCATTAATTGAGTAATATGTGTTTTCATTGTCTTGATATTCAAGCAAAGAGAAATTTCTTGAAGGAAAGGAGCCTTTCTTAATTGAATTTAGAATATTTACATAGTCGTTAAAATCAAATTCGTTGTAATAACCAATTGTTCCGGTATTAAAAGATAAGAACTTCTTATTTTCAAAATAATCTTCATATTTATGGAATGCGCCTAAAAAAGTCCCATCCCCTCCAATAACTATAATCAATTCTGGATTCTCTTCATCAAAAGAAAAGAAGGAATCAATAGATAAAAAGGACTTAATTTTCAAAGTCATTTCTTTAGAAAAAGAATCATCTCGATTAAAAATACAATAACGCATATACACAATTATATTGTATTTGTGGATAAACATATTTCAATAATTACTTATCGATAAATTGTTCTCCTATATTTTAATGTAAACAAAAAGATGGGCCCCATAAACCCATCTTCTTGTAACTATATTTAACGATACTAGAGAATTGCAATCTTAGTTTCTTTTGCTTCTTCTGGAACTGCTTTTGGAACAAAGAGATTCAATACGCCGTTTTCGAATTTTGCAATAATGTTCTTTTCATCAACTTCACCAATGTAGTAAGAACGACTGACATTTTCAAAATATCTTTCTCTACGGATATATTTAGATGTTTCTTTTTCGTCTTCTTTTGTTTCATCGGAAGAATGAACTTCGATCTTTAAATATCCATCTTTAAAAGAGACGGAGATGTTTTCTTTGGCAACTCCAGGAAGATCAATATCAAATGTATATCCTTTTTCATCTTCTTTGATATCAGTTCTCATTTGAAGACCTCTGTATTTGCCTTCCTTATATGCTGGCGCAAAGAAGTCGAAGAATGGGTCAAGCAATCCGTTGCTGTAGTTTGTTAATTCATTAATCATAATTTAATACCTCCAATGTGGTTTAGCACTCTTTTCTCTCAAGTGCTAATACTATTGTAATCAATCCTTTAGCACTGTCAACACTAAATTGCTAATTTTTTAAAACATTTAGCAATCATCGAATAAAAATTTGAAATATTTTTTAATCACGAAGAATATTTTTGATTTTAGCACTCAACTTTTTTTGAAAGACTTTGAAATTAATCAAATAGAAATCTCCATCAACCGTCTCAAACAAATAATTGAACAAATCATCATCGATAAGTTCGCATATCTCATATGATGTATTTTCAATTAGCGCTTCTCGGTTAATTTCTCCTTTTTCTTTCCCATCAAACAGCTTATCAATGATATTGGAAATTTTTTTATGAAGAGTTTTTGCCTCGTAATGGCCTTTAGCTTGATGAGCATAAGGATATAATTCCGTTGATAATAAATAATTCAAATAATCAAACAATTCATTTTTTCTATCGTTTTTAACTGCTTCTAGCATAAATTAAAAACCTCCTTCACTTATATAAAGGAGGAGTTTTAGAAAAAATGCCAAAATTAATTCAAAATATCTACAAATATTCCGTTTGTATATTTAGCCAAATCTAGAGGGGATAATCCAACCTGGAAACCTCTTTTACCACCGGAAATATAAATCTTGTCGAATATTTGAGCTGTCTCATCAATAAAGACAGGTAAAGTTTTCTTTAAACCTATAGGAGAACAGCCACCATGAACATATCCAGTTAGTGGCAATAATTGTTTCTGTGGAATCATCTCTATAGATTTAGACGATGCGGCTTTTGCGGCTTTCTTAAGATTTAGTGTGCAGTTGACAGGAACTTCAAAAATGAAATGTTCATGTTTCTCATTCTCCACAACAAGGCTTTTAAAAACACACTCAGGATTTTCAGCAAGTGCTTCCGCAACCTTCATCCCATCCACGATATTTTCATCATATTGATGAGCGCTATATTCAATATTAGCCTCATCTAAAAGACGCATAACATTCGTTTTAACAATCTTCGTCATAATTATTTTCTCTCTTCTAAGGCGTTAATCGCGTCTCTCCTTGCTTTGGGCCAAACGAACATAGATATAAAGCCTAAAACGATAACTAACAAAATAAGGATAATCGATGATGAAACGTATATAACAGCCATTGTCGCATATTTTACAAACCCAGTTTTCAAGACATCTTGAACATCATTGTCCGAGATTTTTTTAAATAAAGAAACATATGAAGATTTGCAATAAGAACAAATAAGTTCATGTATCCAGTTTTCTCTTAGTAAGAACGTATATGTAAAAGAGAATGCGAAATAACCAGTTAACAACCCAGAGAAACCAACGAGATAAGTAATAAGCAAATTCTTAAAGAAAAGATATAAAACCAAAGCGCCAACTGCTGTTATTCCAGCCGTTAATAAACCAGCGAATATTGCGGCACCGATCACTTTGGAAATGCGTCTTTTTTCTTTCTCATATTCCTTCTGCTTTTCATCTAAATTCAAAGCAATCAATTGAGAACAGCAATCATCGCAAAAATATTCATCACCAGAATTATCTTTTGGATCATAAACGAATCTTTCCGCACCTCTTTTATCAGTCTCAATTCTTCCCATTCCATATTCAGAATTTGAGTAGATTGTTTTACCACATCGAGCACATTGTCCGATTAGTTTGCCTTTACTTTCATAAGAATAAGCAGGGATTATTTTTTCTTTTTTCTCTTCAGAAACGTTGCATAAATCATCAGTGCTTATTCTTAAGAAAGAGGATATTTTTTCTATATTCTCGCTAGAAGGTTCTCTTGAGCCATTTTCCCAAGAGATAACCAAATCTTTGGATACTGAAAGATAACGAGCCAAATCATCTTCTGACAGCCCTTTTTTCTTTCTATAATATTGAATGTTATTTCCAATCGTTTTCATAAGTGAGAAAAGGCCCCAATTTAAGGGGCCTCAACAGTATCCTATTTATATATAAAGATATTAAGCTGTTTTGGAGAATAATCCTTTGCCACCAACAAATAAGCTTGCCAATGCTGCAACTGCGGAGCATCCACCTGCAATGATGTATCCCCATCCTAATGTTGCTGTTGTGCCAAATGTTGCTGCCCAGCTTGTACCAACTAAGACTGGGGAAAGGAAGAATAGGACTGCACAAACTGCACAAATGATTCCAGTTAAGAAAGAGAAGAATGATCCAACCTTTCCGCCAAAGAATCCAGTGATGACTGCAACAAGTCCAAAGAATGCAGCAATGAGCAATAAGACAAACCATGCAATCATGGCACCATATGGGTCATTGAGTTGAAGAGCTTCGTTTCCAAAAACGAAATCATATCCTCTTGCTGGTTCAATAAATTTGTCCCCGCCAATTAAGCCAGGTCCTAATGGGAATAATAAGGCTCCAATAATGCCAATAAGAGCGATGATGCCTAATATTCCTGGTAATAATGAGTTCTTTTTCATAAATAGTTACCTCGAATTTAACAACGATAATATTACTAGTCTTGTTTCTTTTCTTCAAGAAAAGGAAAACATTTCTTAAATTTCTTTAAGGATGCATTTGTTACAATCGAACAGTTTGTTTGTAAAAAATTGTTCAATGTATATATAAAATCGGCACAATTTGCAAATTTGTAAAAATAATCATTGAAATTATTTCCCTTTGGTGTATGTTAACACCTGACTTGTTACAGGAGGGTCACTATTCTTATGAATAAAAAAATCAAATTAATCACAGTATTAAGTGCTGCTGCATTAGTCACAGGCTTAGTATCTTGCGGAGAAGTTAACAATTCTTCTGCTGAAGCTTCCTCTGAAGCATCCTCATCCGTTGCTAAAGTTGCAACCAGAATCAGCCACGATTCTATCGATTATGTCACAGTTGGTGAAGAAGTCGACTTAGATAATTACATCACCATCAAATATGACGACAACACAACAGACAAAACATATGATGTCACCTGCTCTAGCTCTGATGTTACCATCAATGGTCACAAAGTCAAAGCAAGTACACATGGCGAATTTACATTAGTTGTCAAAGCTGGCACGGTTACGGCCAAGATCACTCTTAGCGTCGTTTCCGAAGAACACAAAGGATTAATCGATTTCCTTGCTCCATTAAGCGATACTCCAAACAACTATACCTTAATCCAATATGATATCAGCGATTCTGGCAGCTTAGAGTACTACAACACTTATCTTCATAATGAGAATTACATCGCCATTTATGATGAAACGGATCCAGGCGCTGTCTATGGTTCCACAAGCCAATACGCTGGCGAACCAACATCCACAATTCTTGCCAAATTATCAGATGGTCACACATATTGGGGCAATTTCGAGGGCACAAAAGATGATTACAAACCAGTTTTCGAACCTGGTTATGCCACATGGGAAAACTACTACATCACAGGCGATTTAACAATCGATGCCACTGATGCAACATACGAAACAAGCACCACCACATCCGGCACAGAAACCGAATATCTCATGATGGGAACAGATTTCGAAGCAAGACTCTTAAACTATGGTATGTCTACTTTCCCAACCAACTATGGCTATTCCTTAGTTGGTGCTGAATTCGATGGTCTCTACGATTTAGATTCAGACAATGTTGACGATATGGCTTTATTTACTTGCTATGTCAGCAACGGTACACAAATGGGTTACTGGACAGTAGTTGGTATTGCAAATATTGGCACTTCCACTATCGATATCATGGAAACAGCCATTAAAGATGCGAAATATCTTCCAACAAAGATTGCCGGTACAGAAATCTCCACAGTTTTCAAAGCATTAGCTGAAAAGAAGAACTACACAGTCACATTAGATCTCTCTTCTTGTGATTCTTCCGGAAACGCTCTCGACTTAACCGACTACTCCCAAGACTGCTTAGCCAACATGTATGGTTCCACACATGTCACAATGACAACAACATTCACAGAGAGTGGTGTTATCAGCACAATGGAATATCTCGAATTGGTCGAAGATGATGATGGAAACTATGTCCCAGGCACAAACACAAAGATTGGTGCTAAATTTGCAACATGGGATGATGGCACAAACACATACACATCCAGTTACAACACCACAACTGGCGCAATGTCTGATGCAACAACAGTTGCCGAAAACAAGACAGTTTATGACTCTGGTGCAATCGCTGGCATCACAGCCGACAATGTGACAGAAGATGATGCAAACGGAACGATCTGGTCCAGCAAAAAGACTTCTGGCACAACAGTCACATTCACTGGTAACGTCGGTGATAACGATGGCACAGAAGTTACAAATAGCATCTTCGGTAAAATCTTCGATATGAATGGCTTCTCGAGCACATTCATCTCTTCAATCGGTGCTGCAGGATTTGGCACAACACTCACCACACCAGTCGAATTCACTTCTGGTGATAGCCATGCCTTATCAATGTATTCTTCCTATGAATACTTCACAGTTGATACCGCAACAAACGAAGTTTCTATCGCAGCTCTTTGCTACTTACCAGTCGGTTTAAGCGATTACATCTTAGCTAAGCTCACAATCACCAACGTCGGTACAACAACAAACGACTTCAGTGGTTTCACAACTTCTGGTTCTTCCTCAAGTTCCACTGGTGAATAAACAAAAACAATAATTATTTGTTCTTTATAACGTGAAAGGAGAAATTATGAGAAACAATAAATGGAAATATGGTATTGCCTCAGTCGCAGCCGTTCTCACAATGACTGGCTGTTCTAATACAACTTCTGAAGATAAATACACATATAATACATATTTATCTACTAGCCCTTCTAACTGGAACGTTCATAACTGGCAAACCAGCGACGAATCTTACGTCACTGGTTTCACAGAGATGGGCTTCTACGATGCTGTCTTAAATGATTCAAAAGACGGCTATAACTTCGTTTGCGAAATGGCATCTGAAATGCCAATCGCTGTTGATCCAAACAGTTTAACCGACGAAGAACAAGAGACATACTATTCTGAATCAGGTAACGCTGGTTCCAACATGGTATGGGATATCAAATTGAATGAAGCTGCAACTTGGGAAGATGGTTCTAAAATCACTGCTCAAGACTACGTTGATTCAATGGAACTTCTCTTGAACCCAAAATACGCTAACTATCGTGCTGACTCTTATTACAATGGTAACATGATCTTAGTTAACGCTGAAAACTATTACAAACAAGGTCGTCAAACAATCGAATCCTTCTACAAGTATTTAAACGATACCGATAAAGGTACAGTTAAAGATGACTCCGGTTTCTATTTCCTCAACCTTGGTAAAGGTTCTGATGATGGAGACTATATCTCCACGGTCTTCTCTAACGCCGATTCTAGCACATCCTTATACGATGTCTTTAATCAATTAGCAGATAGTTATGGCGTTAAGCTCCAAGCTGAACGTATCATCAACGCTTACTCTTACTATATGTGGAAAGCTCTTGATCACAGCGGCAGCGGAGACAAGAATGACTGGGCAAAAGTCAAAGATCCAAGCAACGTTTCTTCAACAATGATTGAAGATGACGCTGTTGATCTTGATATCGACGTCTTCGATAATGGCTTCAAAGTCGTTACATCCACCGATGAAGACGAAATTGGCACAACAGCCAAAATCATGACCATCAAGAACACAACAGATGGTTGGACAGAAGACAACATCGAAGAATATTCCACAGAAGATTTAAAAGCAGACCTTAAGAAGTGCGTCGCTGCTATCTCTTCTAGAAACAAATATTCTTCTAAGTCCTGGGCTTGGAAGTTACCATTACGTACCTATGTTTACACATACGAAGGCGCGACAATCGAAGCTTCCGACATTGGCATTAGAAAGGTTGATGATTACACAATCCGTTTCTATCTCACCAAATCCATCACACCTCTTAACCTCAAATTCAGCTTAACAAGCAACTTCTTGGTTAATGTTGATCTCTATAAGAAGTTAACAACAACTTTAGCAAACGGTAACTTAGCTACCACATATGCTACAAACAGTGTTGATAACTATATGTCTTATGGTCCATACAAGCTAACTTACTTCGAAAAGGGCAAAGAAATCCACATCGAACGTAATGAAAAATGGTATGGATATACGGATGGTAAGCATGAGAACCAATTCCAAATGGATCAAATCATCACCAACATCTATACAGACCATAATACCGCCATGCAACAATTCCTTGCTGGTAAGTTAGATGATATTGATTTAACAGTTAATGATGTCAGAAGCTACGGTACATCAAAACGTTGTACAACAACATATGAATCCTACACTCAAAAGTTGTCCTTCAACTCTGATAGAGCAACTCTTAAAGATAGACAAAGCGTTGCTGGTGAAAATAAAACGATCTTAGCCAATAAAGATTTCCGTGAAGGCTTATCCTTAGCCTTAGATAGAACACAATTTGCTTCCCAAGCAACTTCTGGTTCTAAAGGCTTCACAGGCTTGCTTAACGACTTATATCTTTCCAACAACGCCACAGGTGAAACATATCGTTCCACCGATCAAGGTAAGAGCGTCTATGGCAAAGTTTATGGTCACTTAGGCGGATCCGCGATTGATGAAACAAGTGGAAGTGCACTTAGCGAAGATGCAGTTGGATACAACTACAACCTTGGTGTCGCTTATGCTGTAAAGGGCATTGAAGAAGAACTTCAATCAACTGAGCAAGGTCACATCAGCGCAGGCGATACAATCTCTATCGAATTCCGTGTTTATGACGATACTTCCGAAAACACTGTTGCCGCTTATAACTTCATTCAAAAAGCATGGACACAACTCTTAGCTGATGTCACAACTCAACTTAAAGCAGATGGCGCAATCAAAGATAGCGAATCCATCAGCATCAAACTTTCCTTAGTCAAAGACCAAGACTACTACACAACAGCCCAAAATGGCCGTTATGATATGATCTTCTCCACATGGGGCGGTGCTGCTATTAACCCTTACGGCTTAATGCAAGTCTATTGCGATAACAGCTTCACACAAACATGTGAATATGGTTTCAAAGGAAAACAAGCTGAAACCAAATTAGACATCGACCTCAATGGTGATGGTGTCATTGATCCAACAACAGAAACTCGTTCATTTGCCAAATGGTATGATGACATGAACAACGCTGATGAATTCAATGAAGCTCAATATGGTGATGAAATCACAAAAGACGATGATAACTACGAAGCATGGAATAAGATCCACAACCAAAAATTAACAGTTCTTGCTGGTTTGGAAGCTGGTATCTTAAACCGTTTTGAAGCAGTTCCACTCGTTGCTCGTGGTTCTTCCTCCTTACTTGGTTTCAAGTGTGAGTATGCAAGCAAGACCTATGTTTCCTTAATCGGTTACGGTGGCATCCGTTTGATGACATTCAACTATACGGATTCCCAATGGTCTGAATTCTGTTCTAGATATAACAACAGCTTATCCGATTTGTATAAAGCTGCTTAATGCAACCTTTACAATTTAGGGTATAATTACGAAGGCCGGCTCTTTGGGTCGGCCTTCAATTAGTAAAAGAGATTATGAAAAAGAAAAAGAAATTACAAAGTGAAACAAAAAGCTCACTAAATCCAAATAGTCTCGATGATTTCGGCGATGAAGCCGTTTTAAATCAAGATGAACCTTCCGCTTGGGAGAAGTTTTGGAAATCTTTTGCTGCCTTTTGGACCAGCAAATCAACAAAAGAGATGCTTTTATACATTCTTAAGCGTCTCATCCTTTTAGTATGTACATTCTTAGTGATCTTTTTGATTTGCTTTGTTTTAGTACGTTTATTACCTGTCTCATTTGATGGTGGTATGAAAGATCCTGAAATCTTCTACAAACAAATGGTTGCCCAAGGCCGTTATGTACAAAATTCAGATGGGTCTTATTCTCCAATGCCAATCATGCAACAGCTTTGGAACTTCCTCACTAACTTATTTAGCGGGGGTAGCAATCCTTGGGGTTTCTCCTACAAGATTCAATGGCTTGCTTCACCTGCAGACATTCTTGCTGATAGATTCCCTCCAACAATCTTAATCAACATTTATTCTATGATCATCTCCATCCCTCTTGGCTTAGGTCTTGGTGTCTTCATGGCTTTGAAGAAGAATAAATGGGAAGACCATGTATTAAGTGTTCTAATCATGTTGGTTATCTCTGTCCCATCATTTATCTACGCCTTCCTTCTTCAATATTTATTCGGTTATGTTTGGCAAGTATTGCCGCCAGTCGCTGCTTCAGCAAAGAATGGTTATTTCACGGCTGAATATTTCTCATCAATCATATTACCAGTCTTATCCATGTGCTTCGGCTCAATAGCTGGATATGCCCGTTATACACGTGCCGAATTAACCGAAGTTTTAACAAGCGACTTCATGTTACTCGCTAGAACAAAAGGTTTAACAAGAGGCCAAGCAACAATCAGGCATGCCTTTAGAAATTCCTTAGTTCCTATCTTCCCAATGATCCTTGGAGAAATCATCTCGATTCTTTCAGGTTCAATGATTATAGAAAACATTTTTGCCGTTAACGGAGTTGGTGGTCTTTATCTTGATTCAATCAACAAGAGGGACTACGACGTCTTCCAATTCGTCTCAATGTTCTATATTCTCATTGGGTTACTTGGAACATTAGTCGTCGACGTATCTTACGGTATAGTCGATCCACGCATTAGAATGGGGAGCAAGAAATAATGGAAAATAAAGAAATCATAACTCAGCCCCAAAACAACATGGAGCTCACAAATTTGCCAAAAGAACTCTTCAAAAAGTCCAAAGTTGATGCAGAATCATTGCATGACCAAGCATTTGAAACAAAACCTGTTTCATTCTTAAAGGGCGCTTTCATGCGTTTTGCTAAGAATAAGGCTTCAATCGTTGCAGCCATCATTATTGCTATTATCATCCTTTATGCAATCATCGTTCCTTTCGCTTCTCCTAAGGCATATGTTGATAAAACGGAATATCCTTCGGGTTTCAAAGATGAGAACTTCAGTTATGCTCTTCCTTATAACCCTATTTTCAAAGGAACAGGTTTCTGGGATGGCACCGAAGTCAAATCAGGATACAATGAACAAGCGCTCTCCATCCTTCAATACGACGATTCTAACCACAGCAAACTTGTTAACGTAGTTTCGAAGACGGAAGAAAAAATCGGCTCAACAATAATCACGATGTATTCTGTCCGTGTCGATTCATATGCTGTTGGTAACAAGATCATCACGATTAAAGAAGATGCTTACAACAAACTCGTTAGCTACGAGAAAGAACAAGGTATCTATCACGTTCTAGAAGGTGATAAGAAATCTATCATGAAGCCTCTTCTTGATGTTTCATCTTACATCAGTGAATACAAAGACACGATGGCTGAAGATTTAGCTGGTTGCAAATATTCAGAAATCGGAAGCAGCCAATCACAAGTTTCAATCAAAACAAAGATTGACAATGTCACCGATGCAATGAATAACTATTACAATCAAAATTCTAATATTTATTACAAGCTTACAGCTAAGATTGATGGCGAGTACACACAAAACTCTTTCCAAACAATCTTTAAAGAAGACGATGGCGAACTCGTGCCAGATCCAATCTATAAAGTTGATGAAAACGGCGAATACGTTTATGCCAATATATCAAATGGCATGGCTCAAATCCGTGTTGATTACTTCGATTACTTCGTCTATCACAACGGATTCCAACCATATTACTTATTTGGTGCAAACTATTCCGGCCAAGATCTCTTCTTAAGATTAGCAGTCGGCGCTCGTTTCTCGCTTCTCTTAGGCGTTGGTATTTCCTTAATTAACATCCTTATTGGCGTTATTTGGGGTTCTATCTCGGGATATTATGGCGGAAAAGTTGACCTTATCATGGAACGTTTCACGGATATCATCTCCGCTATTCCATCAGTTATCATCCTTACCATTTGTTCAATTCAATTTACGAATAATTCTGCTTTGAAAGCATCAATTGGTGATGCAGGTGTTATGGTTTTGGCCTTCTTGGTAGCCTTCGTCTATTCAGGCTGGGTTGGAGTTGCTGGTACAACACGTATGCAATTCTATCGTTTCAAAGGTCAAGAATACGTATTGGCATCTAGGACATTAGGCGCAAAGGATAGAAGACTTATCTTCAAACATATCTTGCCTAACGCTATCGGTACATTGGTCACTTCCTCAGTCTTAATGATTCCTTCAGTTATCTTCTCTGAATCTTCATTAAGCTACTTAGGAATTATCAATTTCACGACAAGTGGTATCTCTTCAATCGGTTCATTATTACAAGAAGGTCAAACAGCTGGTTTGTCTTCTCACCCACACTTATTGTTATTCCCATGCATCATCATCTCTTTATTGATGATTTGCTTCAACCTCTTTGGAAACGGCTTGCGTGACGCATTTAACACATCATTGAAAGGAAGCGAGTAATAATTATGGCTAATGAAAATACACAATTAGAAAAAATCTTAGACGTAAAGAATTTACGTATCTCCTTCAGAACTGATGGTGGAACAGTTAAAGCCGTTAGAGGAATCTCCTTCCCTCTTTATAAAGGGAGGACTCTCGCCATCGTCGGTGAATCTGGTTCCGGTAAATCAGTTACATCTAAAGCAATTCTTGGCATCTTAGCTGGCAACAAGATTGTTGAAGATGGCCAAATCTTATTTGATGGCAAAGACTTGTTGCAAATAAACGAAGATCAATTCTCCAAGATTCGTGGTGTTAAAATCTCCATGATCTTCCAAGATCCTCTATCTTCCTTAAATCCAATCATGATTGTCGGTAAACAATTAACCGAAGCCATGGTTTTAAAACACAAAGCTGATAAAAAAGAAGCACATCACTATCTATCAAAGATCGATTCCCTTCTCAAGAATGCCGATTCAGATGAATTCAACATCGTTTTAGAAGAACAAAAGATTGGCACTTTTGACATCAAAGAACATGAAGATTTATTCTTACATGCTGCCGAAATGTCCGTTGAGGAGCAAAAAACAAACATCAACGAATTAATGCCAAAACTTCAAGAAGCATATTCGACATTATTCTCTTCCGGAGAAACATTCGAACCCGCTAAAGCTCTTAGCACACTTAAACCTCTCTTTGGCGAATTAGCCAAATGCGAGCTATCTATAGCTAAAAACCCAGATAACATAATTTCAGTCTTCCCAATTCAAACGAAGAACTATGTTACTGCCGC
Source organism: bacterium (assembly GCA_963638555.1). Taxonomy (GTDB): domain Bacteria; phylum Bacillota_I; class Bacilli_A; order RFN20; family CAG-826; genus UBA4951. The sequence goes on from CAVHQU010000001.1 coordinate 164,575, forward strand.
TAAAGATTCATTGAAACACGAACAAATTAGAACAAAGAATTTTGAAAAATATCATGTCTCTGATTTCTTTGATTTACCAGCTGAAGTTCGTGCAAAATCTCGTGAAACTATCGTTTCTCAAGAAGAACACAGAGCTCATTTCAAAGCAGCATTCGATGAACTTATCGAACATTTGAACGCACTCTTAGCAAGAAACGCTGAACAAGTTAAAGCTATTGGTGAAGCAACGATCGATGCCTATGATAAAGCAATCGATGTCTTAAATAGCACTCTCACAAAGAAAGAAGCTACAAAACGCGCCATCAAGATGCTTGCTGACGTTGGCATTAACGAACCAGAAAAACGTTTCTATCAATATCCATTCGAACTATCGGGTGGTATGAGACAACGTATCGTTATCGCTATTGCCTTATGTTCCTCACCAGAAGTTCTTATTTGTGATGAACCTACAACTGCTCTTGACGTTACAATCCAATCTCAAATCCTTGAACTTATTAATAAGATGAAGGTTGAAAAGAACCTCTCAATCGTCTTCATCACGCACGACTTAGGCGTTGTCGCCAATATGGCTGATGATATTGCTGTCATGTATGCTGGCAAGATTGTTGAGATGGGTACAGCAACCGATATCTTCTATGATCCAAGGCACCCATATACATGGGCCTTACTTGGTTCAGTTCCAGATTTAAATACAAAAGAAAAGCTTAACGCTATTCCTGGAACTCCGCCAAACATGTTACTTCCACCTAAAGGAGACGCATTCGCCGCAAGAAACAAAGATGCTCTAGAAATTGATAATCTCTATCAAGCTCCATTCTTCCAAGTTTCTCCAACACATATGGCTGCCACATGGAACTTACATCCAGAGGCCGAAGACATCAAGGCACCTGATCTTGTCGTATCTCGTATCAAAGCTGCCCTTGCTGATCACCCTGAATACACGCCTAAGGCAGATAACATGAAGAACTCAATCTTAAATTACATCAAGGAGGATAAATAATATGGCCGAAAAAGAAATAGTCACCACACCTGATGTCAAAAAAGAAGAATTCAAGAAAGCATTTGATTACGAAAACGCTTCAAAGGTTCTTGAATTATCTCACGTTAAACAATATTTCCGTTTCAAAAATGGGGATGTTAAATACTTAAAAGCCGTTCATGACGTCTCCTTCAGCGTCTATAAAGGCGAAGTCTTCGGACTTGTTGGCGAATCTGGATGTGGTAAAACCACAACAGGTCGTGACATCATGAAGCTCTATCCTCTTACAAGCGGAGATATCTGGCTTGATGGAGTTAGAGTTTCTGCTGGTACACGTTGGAACGAAAAAGAAATCAAATGGACAAATGTCCGTGCTTTAGAACAAATAAAAGAAATCGAAGCAAAAAAGAAGGAAGCGGAAGATAACATTCGCGCCGAATTTGAAGAAACATTTGGCATTCAATTCAAAGTATCTTCTCTTAAAAATGATGAAGACTCAGCAAAACGCGCATATTTCGATAAATACGAAAATGTCATGAAGCCATTTGATGATGAAATAATCTCAATCAAGGCTCATCAAAAAGAAGTTCACGACGAACAAATGGCCAAAATTAAGCAAGCCAAATACGATGACAAGAACTTCAATAAGAATATTGCAGCCCATGAAGTCGAACTTGTTAATGAGAAATACAAGGATTTAATCGAGAAAATCAACTCTCAATCTCTATTAAGCGCAGAAGAAACTGTTCAAAAAGAAGAATATGAGAAGGAACTCAATAAAGCCAAGCATACAACTTTATCAAATAAGGTTCAGATGATCTTCCAGGATCCTATCGCTTCATTGAATCCTCGTATGACAGTTAGAAACATCATTGCTGAAGGTTTGGTAATCAATGGCATACGTGATAAGGAATTCATCAATAATGAGGTCGCACGTGTATTGAAACTCGTCGGATTAGTGCCTGAACATGCTAACCGTTATCCACATGAATTCTCAGGTGGTCAAAGACAACGTATTGGCATCGCTCGTGCAATTATCATGAATCCTGAACTAATCGTCGCAGACGAGCCAGTCTCCGCCCTTGACGTTTCTGTCCAAGCTCAAGTTATCAACCTCTTAAATGATCTTCGTAACTCCCTTGGATTAACAATCATCTTCATCGCCCATAACTTATCAGTCGTTAAATATTTCTGCGATAGAATTGCCGTTATGTTCTATGGCAATCTTGTTGAACTTGCTTCCGCTGATGAATTATTCGCTCATCCACTTCACCCATACACAAAGAGTTTGCTCTCAGCCGTCCCATTCCCTGATCCAATCATCGAGAAGAACCGTCAAAGAATTGCATATGATCCAACAAGAGATCATGACTATTCCAAGCAACGTCCAACATGGCGTGAATTAGTTCCTGGCCACTTTGTCAGATGTAATGACGAAGAGGAAGAAAGATATAAAAAGGAGCTTTCTAAATGAGCAAAATCCCTTATGCAGACCCAAATCAAGGGGAGCAGCAAGGGAAAGAGGAGAAATTTTGGAGCCCTAGAAGAGTTAGGGTTCTAATAACTTCTCTGCTCGTTTTAATTCTTACTGGAGTCATCATTGGCGTTGTTGAATATTACACTTTGACAAACGGCCCTGAAGGCACTGGCAAAGATAAAAACCTCATCATGCATATCCTCTCTGATGCATTCTCATTAAGCGGATTGTTAGGATTATGTTTCTTCGCCCTCTCCTACATTTCTTCAAAGGGCGCATTCGATATCTTGTCTTATTCGATTCAAACCCTATTCCTTGTAACGTTTAGGCCAAAGTATCGTCAAACAAGTTTCCCTAAGACCTATTATGACTACAAAGTCATGAAAGATACAAAGAGAAAGAAACCAGTAAGCATTCTTCTCTTATCTAGCGGAACGTTCTTCATAGTGGGCATCATCCTGCTAATTATCTATATAAACATTTAAAGGAGACAGTTATGAAAAAACAATCATTGTTAACACTCTCATTCTTGATGATCGTTTCCTTGGCTGCTTGCACAAAACAAGGCGGAACAACATCATCTTCCGATGCTGGTTCAAGCACCGAATCAAGCCAATCATCTTCCTCATCCACTTCAGGCGATGTCATCACCGAAGCAAATTTAGCAAAAGGTCAAACAACCTATACTGCTTCTGATGGTTCCAAGCTCAACCTTACACGTTCTGGAATCTATAAGGCTTCAGGTGCCCCACACGTTAATTCCCATCCAGATAATGGGGTTAAGCAAAAATTACTTGTTGCACCTATCTCATTCGTTGCTGATTCAACAGATTCCAACTGGATCAACCCAAGCGACGAATTATTAACAAAAATCAACAAAACATTCACCGCAAGCGATGAAGAATTAAAAGAATTATCCGGTTCAGAAATCACTTCAGTTCAATCATTCTATGAGCAATCATCATTTGGCAAAGGTGCTTTCGATGTCGTCGTTTTGCCAACTTGGATTGAATATAATGGCACTGCCAAACAATTCGAAAATAAAGCCAATGGCGGAGCAGGTGTTTCTATGTCCTCATATGTCCGTGATTGGTACATCAGTGAATATGCAAAAACTGATCATGGTAAATTAGGTGCAGATTGGCAATATACATGGTCTGATTTTGATACGGATAACGATGGCTATCTCGATTTAATCTGGCAAGTCTACGCCTATAACTATGACAATAACGATACCTCATTCTGGTGGGCTTACGTTACATACACAGGCAACCAGCCAAACTACACAGATCCTAATATTATGACTCTTGCTTGGGCTTCAACCCAATTCATGGATTCCTATAATGGCTATGATCCACATACATTCATCCATGAAACAGGCCATACATTAGGCATTAATGACTTCTATGACTACACAAACACATGGAAGCCAATCGGTTCAATTGATTACATGGATCAAAACCTTGGTGATCATTGTGCTTACACAAAGTTCGCTTATGGCTGGATTAATCCATATATCTTAAAAGAAGAAGATTTAGCCGGTGGAAAAACCGCTGAAATCACTCTTCGCGCAGGAACCACTTCAGGTGATGCCTTAGTCTTGGCTTCTCCAAATTACAATGGAACGGCCTTTGATGAGTATTTAATGGTTGAATTAATGGGACCTTATGGACTTGCAAAACGTGACTACACATCTGGTTATTCCAACACAACAGGTTATAAGACTCCAGGTATCAGAATCACTCACATCGATGCAAGAATGTATAACGAAAGCCACGATGTTACTGTCACCGATCCAAATAGCTTAGGTGCAAATGGTGGCGATAACCGTACATGCAACACCTATGGTGGACGTATGGGTGTCAAATATGACTCCGACTTCTGGCCAGAAGAAAAAGATGGAACAGTTCCATCAAATTACACCAAGAATCATCCAAACGCAAAACTTGGCGGCATTGCTAAAATGAAAGGCACAGATAATAGCAACGTTAATGCATATTTCACTGAAATATCCTTAATGGAATCAACAATCGGCGCTACAAACTGGACAAATTCCGCTCACTTCAACGCTTCTAGTGATTCAACCCTCTTTACAGAGAATCAACGTTTCAACTTAAAGACAACAAAAGGCACTGCTTCTGCTTGGGCAAAGAACTTCATGCCGTCTGGCACAAACCTTTGGAACAAAGCTAAAACAACCTTAGGTTGGAAAGGCAACGACGTCTATTATGAAATCGACGAAGATATGACATGCAACTTCAACTTAAAAGTTACCAGTATCAAAGACGATGCAGAATATGGTGCAGTTGCAAAGCTTACAATCACATTAAACTAATAATTAATGAAAATTAGCTCGCTTAATCGCGAGCTTTTTTTGTTAACGAAAATTAGCGAGCTAATCTCTTCTTTCATCTTTTTTGATCGTTTTTCAATATTTCAATCAAATTTGATAATTCTATACCGGTAAAGTTTTATTTAGTGATAAACTAAACATGTAATCATTCAAAAAGAATGAAATTATAGAGAGGTATATTATGTCTTACAGATTCATGTTAAACGAAACTTCTTATCATGGACACGGCGCTATTGAAAACATCGTTCCTGAAGTCCAAGCAAGAGGTTTTAAAAAAGCTTTAGTTTGCTCCGATCCAGATTTAGTAAAATTCGGCGTCACAGCAAAAGTTACAGATTTATTGGATAAGGCCGGCATCGCTTATAAGCTTTATTCAAACATCAAACCAAATCCAACAATTGAGAACGTCACAAGCGGTGTTGCTGCATGCAAAGAAGCTGGCGCAGATTTCATTATTGCTATCGGTGGCGGTTCTTCAATGGATACTTCTAAAGCGATTGGCATCATCATGACAAATCCAGAGTTTGCTGATGTTAGATCATTAGAAGGCGTTGCTCCAACAAAGAAACCATGCTTGCCAATCATTGCGGTCGCAACAACTGCTGGCACAGCTGCTGAAGTCACGATCAACTACGTTATCACCGATGTTGAAAAGAAGAGAAAATTCGTTTGCGTTGATGCACACGATATGCCTATTGTCGCCATTGTTGATCCAGATATGATGTCCACAATGCCAAAAGGTTTAACGGCCGCAACAGGTATGGATGCTTTAACACATGCTATTGAAGGCTATATCACACGTGGTGCATGGACAATGTCCGATATGTTCCATCTTAAGGCCATTGAAATCATCGGAAAGTCTCTCCGCAAGGCTGTTATAAATGATCCAGATGGTCGTGAAGGAATGGCTTTAGGGCAATATATTGCTGGTATGGGTTTCTCCAACGTTGGCTTAGGCATCGACCATGCTATGGCTCATACTCTTTCGGCATATTATGACATCCCACATGGCGTTGCTTGCGCTATGCTTCTTCCTATCGCTATGGAATTCAATGCAGACGTAACAGGCGAAAAATATAAAGATATCGCTATTGCATTAGGCGTTAAAGGGGTTGATAATATGACTCAAGAAGAATATCGCGCTGCTGCCATTAATGCCGTTAAGCAACTTTCAAGTGATGTTGGCATTCCAACAAAATGTGAAAAGATTCTCGCTAGCGATTTAGATAGTTTGGCAACCGATGCTCTCCATGACGCTTGTTATCCGGGCAATCCAAAAGAAGCAACACATGATGAAGTCGTTGCTCTCTTCAAAAAATTAATGTAGTCCATGCATAGGTGAGTATTCTCCATTTCACCTATTCATATCATACGTTTCCACCTGTCTCCTTCCTGTTTTTGAGGAAACGTATGAAAAAATCCATCCCTACCTTTCCGGGATGGATTTTTAATTAACTACTTCTTCAATTTCTCAAATTTTTCTAAATCAGCTAACTTTAACTGAAAATTTTTAGTTTCTTCTTTTGAAAGTTTCTTAAGCCTTTCTTTTTGCTTACTAATTTCCAATAAAGATTTCTCCTTTGGATAATTAGGATTATTAAGATTGGCATTGAGAATCTTATCGGCAATCATCGCATCCTTAAGAAGATTGTTGTCATTCTTCGGCTCGGGCTTCTTTAAAGAGATACCTTTGTCCATTGGTTTAGATTCAGGTTTCTTTCTCTTGCTTTCGCCAACAACAAGAATAATACCTTCAGGAATGGCAGAAGATGATCCGCCAGAAACAGATCCTTTAACCTTAACAACTTTGATCTTCTTTTTGGATAGATCATCGTCTTTTTTAGTTACACGGGTCTCTTTCTTTTGGTTTTGAGGTTGAACTTTCTTCTTTTCAAGAAGTGGTTTATTCTCCATCTTAGGCTGTTTCGTTTTAGGCTTATCTTCTTTTTTAGCGATTGATACAGTGTATTCCTTATCTTTGTTGAAGACGTATACCTTATCGCCTTTTTTAAAAGTGAAACTATTGCCTTTAGCACCCAAGACATCAACTGCAGTTAAATCGTCATGCGTTAAGTCTAATTCACCATGAATATCAGCAAAATAGGATACAGATGGGTCTCTGACAATCGTGTGATAATTAAGTGCAAGACGTTTTAGAGCCTCGCTAGGAAGTTTCCCTTGTCCGAGTGGAAGATTGTCTTCTTTAACTGGGTTTTCTTTTTTATCAGCCTTTTTAGACGCGGATATGAGGCTTTCTTTAGTGTTAATAAGCATCTCTTTGCTGAAATGAAGATTGATATTCTTAGATTGATCCCCTGCTTTTTTCAATCTAGATAATTGGTCATCAATGTCTCTGAGTTTGAGTTTAAGCTTATAGTTTTGATTGGTTAGGTTCTTGCTTAATTTCTCATCCTCTTGAATTAATGTTTTTTGAAGTTTTGTTAATTGGATTGGTTTTTTGTTGTCTTTTTCTTCTTTCTGAAAAGACGAAGCGTCACGTTTCTTGTTGAAAGGTGCTTTAGGTCCATTTTCCCCTGGATTCTTTTCTAATTCAGAATCTTGATTGATGCGATACACGTTAAGGTATCTCCCCTTTTGTGAATCAAGATTGTTCATCTTCAATAAATCTGTCGTTAATGTTTTGTCTTGGGTGATAACTAACAATTTATTGTGAATTCTAAGACCTGACACTCTGGTGTAAATTGCATTGTCTGCAAACGATTCCCCTAACGTTTTAGTAATTGTTAATGCATGGGTGTGCCATTTATCGTGGCGAATGATTTTTAAGGCTCTTGCGGCAGCGAGTCTAGACGAAGCACGTTCTTTACTTTTCTCTTTGGCGTGTTTCTTTAACTCATCAAGGCATTCACCAAGAACAATTACTTGCAATTCTTCTCTCCAATATTCTTTTGAGGATACCAATTTATCCATGAATAATGGGAAGGTGTCTTCCATCAAGGAACATGTGTCCACGAAGACGTAGTCGTATTCATTTAAGAATTTCGCTAAGCTCGAGGATTCTAATTCCTCTTGATACATATGTAGATATATTTACCTCCTTACAATATGATTGTAACTTAAAAAATGTCAAAAGCCAAAATTATGTTAATTGTCATATGAAAATGAGCAAGTTTTACAATCAATGTAAGTCCTTAAACGAGAAACAATGCAAGAGAGGTTTTTTTGCTATAAAATAATCCACGTAGATGAAAGACTTATCTAAAACCGTATCAAAAAATTTATCATTGCTTAGAAAAGCTAGAGGGTTAACTCAAGGCCAGTTAGCTGAAAAATTTTCATATTCCGATAAATCGATATCAAAATGGGAGACGGGCGAAGGCCTGCCAGATATCAACATTCTTTCAGAATTAGCATCTTTCTATGGTGTTACGCTTGACTACCTAATTCAAGAGCATTCAGAAGAAATGCTTGAACATGATGGGAAAGTCGACCCAAGAGATATTAGGAGAAACAAAATCATTGTTGTTGCCTTGTCCGTAGTCTTTGTTTGGACTATTGCAGCTGTAATATATTCCGCTTTAAGAATGGCGAAGATTGATACATGGTCCCCATGGTTGATATATATCTGGGCTGTTCCTGCATCGTTTATTGTTACGCTTTACTTTGGAAAGAAATGGGGGAGGAAAGAACACATCCTCATTGGCTTAATCTGCTTGTATTGGACATTTGCCTTTGCCTTGTATATAGAACTTGGCATGGATATTACAATTGGGTGGAATTTATGGTTCATCGGTCTAATACCTATACCAGCAACCGTAGGAACAGTCTTCTTTGCTCTTTCAACATCTAAAGATTAATGCGCTATCCTTGTATCTAGTGCATTATTTTTCTAAAATATCAAATAGTTTAGAGAGGTTGCTTATGGATTCAATTCGTGTAATAAAGGTAAAACAAAGCGTATTTGCAAATAATAATGCAAGAGCCGCTGAAGTTAGAAAGAAGCTCAAAGAGAAAAATGTCTATCTTGTTAATTTAATGTCCTCTCCAGGAAGCGGAAAAACCACATTCTTGGTTGCCCTTATTAACAAATTGAAGAATGATCTTAGAATTGGCGTTATGGAAGCAGATATTGATGCTACAGTCGACGCAGAAACGATTTCAAATAAGACAGGGGTCAAGTCAATTCAGATCCATACCTCAGGAGAATGTCATCTTGATGCTAAGATGGTCGATGACTCATTAGATGGATTTGGCGTTGATGATTTAGATTTGGTCTTCCTAGAAAACATTGGAAACCTTGTTTGTCCAGCTGAATTTGATACAGGGGCATCCTCTTCTTTCGAGTTGTTATCAATTCCTGAAGGCGATGATAAGCCTTTAAAATATCCACTTATGTTTACAGTGGCAAATGTTGTTATCTTTACTAAGATGGACGCAATCTCTGTTTTTGATTTTGATATTCAAAAAGCCGAAGAACGTATCCTTAAATTGAATCCAAACACTAAGTTCTTCCCCGTTTCTGCCAAAACTGGCCAAGGCATTGATGAATTGGCCGCTTATCTTCTTAAAGAAGTCAAAACTTATCAGGCAAAATAACTACACACAAAAACTATATTTTCAATATATCTATGGATACGTTTGGAGGCAAGCATGAACGCAGGTAAAAAAGCAGTCATATTTGTCGTTTCCTATTTAGGCGTCACAATTGTCGGAGGTCTTGTAATTTTTGGGTTATTCTTTAAGGCAATAGTTAATGATGTTTACTCCAATAGATACCAAGAAACTAACTTTTCTCCATATACAAAATGGGTAAATGCTGATTATTCAACGAGAATATACTGCATGAATTGCAAATACGGTGAATATGGCTATACAACAATTAATGGTCAAGAGGAATTTTTTTGCTGGACGACATGTACTGGTTACAACAATACTTGCAAAAACGATAATATGGTCTTTTATTTCCCTGAACGCGATGAATCCATAAGGATGGTTGAAACGGTAAACGCTTCAAAAAATGATGAACTAACTCTCAAGCCTTATAGAGTCGATACAATAATTTCAAATAATTGGTCAGAAAAATTTTCTAAAGCAGAGTTTAACAGTGAAGATATCGATATGCGTTATTCTTTTTTGACAAAAATATACAGTCCTGAGTTAGATCTTAAATTCAAAATAAACTACTCTGAAGAAAAAAATGATGGTGGTTATAAGATGCATGCATATTTCAACAACGAATTGATAGAAGCGGCTTTTACCGACAAAACTCATATAAAATTGACCATTAACGATTCTATTAGCGAAGGATCATGGTCATTTGCGAAAGAAAACTATTATTTAAAATTTACTAAAGATGAGTTATTTGGTAAAGAAGGTGAGACGCTCACGTTCAAAACCAAAGTTGAGTATTAAAAATGGTTAGCGATTATGCTAACCATTTTCCTTTTATTTTTCTACGACTATTTGTCCATCTTTTACGTCAACTGTGAACTTGTTTTTCGTATCAATCTCACCTTTGATGATTGCAGTAGCAAGTACAGTCTCAATTTTGTCTTGGATGAATCTCTTGATTGGTCTAGCACCGAAATTTGGTGAATAGGATGAATCAAGGACATATTTTCTAAGATTGTCAGTAAATTCGACGGAGTAGAATTGATTTTCAAGTCTTTCCTTGAGTTCGTTCAACATTTTATCAACGATCTTTAGTTGGACATCCTTATTTAACGGATTGAAATATACTATCTCATCAATACGGTTAAGGAATTCAGGCTTAAATGTATGATGGAGCAAATCTTCAACCTTCGAGTTCTCTCCGTTAAGGATATATTCGCTGCCCAAATTGGATGTCATGATAATGATTGTATTCTTGAAATCAACTAAGTGGCCTTGAGAATCAGTTAAACGACCATCATCAAGTATTTGCAAGAGAAGATTGAATACTTCAGGGTCAGCTTTTTCAATCTCATCAAAGAGAACGATTGAATATGGATTCCTACGCACCTTTTCAGTAAGCTGTCCTCCTTCTTCATAGCCAACATAGCCGGGAGCTGCACCAATTAAACGTGATACAGAATATTTTTCCATATATTCAGACATATCAATACGGATAATGTTGTTTTCGTTATCGAAAAGGGCTTCCGCCAATGCTTTCGCTACTTCAGTTTTACCAACACCGGTAGGGCCTAAGAACATGAAGGACCCGATAGGTCTATTAGGATTTTGAATACCAGCTCTTTGACGAAGAATAGCGTTAGATACTAATTGAATGGCATTGTCTTGTCCAATGACTCTCTTTTGAAGGGTTTCCTTTAAATCAAGGACCTTCTCTTTATCTCCTTTAGAAATTCTTGATACAGGTATGCCTGTTCTTTTTGCAACAATCTTTGCAATGGATTCAGAATCAACTATTTCATCAACAAGTCTTTCCGTATCGTTGGTAGATTCGGTTATCTCTTTGATGCGTTTCTCATATTCAGGAATTGTTTGATACTGAAGTTTTGAAGCCTTTTCGAAGTTCCCTTCTTGGAAATAGTTGGCAAGTTCTACTTTTGCTTCTTCTATCTTGTTTTTAAGATCTTTTGCTTCTTTGATTTGGGCTTTCTCTTTTTGCCATTCAGCAGTTAATTTACTAGATTTATCTTTGTATTCAGAAAGTTCTTTATCAAGCTCAACTAAACGTTTCTTTGAAGAATCGTCATTTTCTTTCGTAAGCGCTACACGTTCGACCTCTAATGAGCGAATCTTACGGTTTGTTTCATCAAGTTCAGTTGGCATTGATTCAATTTCAACCTTGATTCCTGCGCACGCTTCATCAATCAAATCGATTGCCTTATCTGGCAAGAAACGATTAGTGATGTATCTATTAGATAATGTCGCAGCAGAAATGAGTGCATTATCAGTGATTCTAACGCCATGGTACGACTCAAATCTCTCTTTTAAACCACGAAGAATCGTTATTGTGTCTTCAACTGTTGGCTCTTCGATCATTACAGTTTGGAAACGTCTTTCAAGAGCGCGGTCTTTTTCAATGTATTGTCTATATTCGTTTAATGTTGTCGCACCGATGCAGTCTATTTCACCACGAGCAAGCATCGGTTTAAGCATATTTGAAGCATCCATTGCGCCATCTGTTCTGCCTGCGCCAACGATTAAGTGAATCTCATCAATGAAAAGGACTATCTTGCCATCTGATTGTTTGATTTTATTCAGGACAGCCTTCAAACGCTCCTCAAATTCACCACGATATTTAGCGCCCGCAATAAGAGCACCCATATCAAGTTCATATATTTCTTTGTCTTTTAATGTAGCAGGGACATCGTTTTTGACGATTCTTTCCGCAAGCCCTTCTACTATTGCTGTTTTGCCAACGCCTGGTTCGCCAAGCAAGATAACGTTGTTCTTTGTCTTTCTTGCTAATATTTGTATGACCTTGCGAATTTCTTCATCACGGCCAATAACTGGATCTATTTTCCCGTTTTTTACATCCGCATTAACGTTGCGGCCAAATTTATCAAGGATGTTTTCATCTTGGGAATAGTCTTCCATTCCATTCATTTCATTCATAATTTAAAACCTCCTATTTTCAATTCCTTTAGCAGGAACACCATTATTATACTCATTCTTTTAGCACTCGCAAGTCTTGAGTGCTAATTCTTGCTAAATAATATTTCCTATCTTTAGATAGAAATTTGCTGAATAAGTAATTTATTACTTGTTTTTTTCGACATATATCGCTTTAATATTAGCGGACTGTATAGGTTTGAAAGTCGAATTGTATTTATGGAAAAGAAATTAATTATCGTCAGCGCACCGCCAGCAAGCGGCAAAACATATGTATCAAAGAAATTAGCCGAATCATTGGAACATGTTACATATTTAGATAAAGATAGCTTAGTTCCTCTTAGCAATGTTGCATATAAGATTGCAGGTCTTCCAGTTGAAAGAGAAGGCGAATTCTTTAAAAAGAACATTCGTGATGTTGAATATGATGTCATCCTAGAGATGGCTTTTACCGCTTTGCATTATGAAGATATCGTTTTAATTAACGCTCCATTCACAAAAGAAATACATCACCCAGAGTATATTGAAACATTAAGAAAGAAACTCGCAGAGCAATACAACGCTCACTTAGTCATTGTCTGGGTTGTTTGCGATATTAAAACGGTTAAAGCAAGAATGATCGCAAGAAACTCGGATAGAGACGTTTTCAAGATTAAGAATTTTGATTCATGGGTTAAGACGCAAGATTTCAACATTCCGACATATCTCAAAGTTGAAAATGATCCATATTCATTAGTTATATTTGATAACTCCAATGATGAAGTATTTGCTAAATCGATGAAAGATACTGTTGCATTGCTTGAAGAGAAATAAGTTTCCATTGGCATCACGTTGTGATGCTTTTTCTTTAATTCATGGGGTGCGTGTGTTAATCTTTGCAAAAAAATAGAAAAATAAAAACTGCATTGGTTTAACCACAATGCAGCTTTCAACGAATTGAATTTAATCAATAAACAATGCGGCTGCGCCTAAGATACCAGCGTCATTTCCTAAAGTAGAAACGAACACTTTAACTGGAGCGGTACATTCAAAGCCGTATTTCTTTTCTTTGAGTTTCTTCTCAATAGCGTTTGTAAGATATTCTCTTTGATTCGAGAGACCACCGCCTAGAACAATCGCATCAGGTCTAAATATGTTGCAATAATTTAAGCATCCAACTGTTAGATAATCTTCATATTGATCAACTACCTTTAATGCAGTCTTATCGCCTTGTTTAGAACATTCGAATGCAGTTTTTCCATCAACCTTTGAAAGATCATACGCGACATAATCCCACATAGCGGAATTCTTGTCATTTTCCATTGCTTCTTTTGTTTGGCGAATAAGAGCCGTAACTGAGGCGTATGCTTCGAAGCAGCCTTTAAGGCCGCAAGAGCATTGAACTCCATTCATGGCAATTATCATATGGCCCATCTCGCCGCCCTTGCCTTCATTACCCACATAAAGATGGTCATTGAGATAGATTCCTCCACCAACGCCTGTGCCTAATGTCAATAAAACGAGGTTGTGGTAATTCTTTCCAACGCCAAATTTAGCTTCACCAGCCATAGCAGCATTTGCATCATTGGCAATTCTTGCCTTCATACCTGTCTTCTTTTCAACAATATCCACAATCGGAAGATGATGCCAATTAAGGTTTCCTGAGAAATCACAGCATCCCGTATCAGAGTTAATGGATCCTGGCGAGCCAATACCGATTCCAGCAAAATCAGATTTTTTGAAATCACATTTAAAGATCTGCTCATTGATTAAATCACCTAAACGATTAATAAGTTCTTCTTGTGTTGCACTCTTATCAATTGGGAAGCCAAAACGATTAAGGATTTCTCCTTTCTCGGAAACGAATCCACCTTTAATGGAAGTTCCACCGATATCAATTCCTACGTATTTCATTGTTTTCTCCTTTATTTAACTAATTTATCAAACAATTCTTTTGCAGCAATAATCGCATCATCCATATCAAAATAACGATAGAGAGCTAAACGTCCCAAGAAATACACATGTGGTTCAAGTTTCTTTACTTCATCAAGGTATTTCTTTGCTAAATCATTATTTTTTGCATCATTGACGGTGTAATAAGGAATTTTTCCATCAGAATATGTGTCTGGGTATTCCTTGTAGATAATTGTTGAATGATGGTTTTCACAATATGGGTCAAAATGCTTATGTTCTGTTATTCTCGTGTATCCAACATCTTTTGAAGTGTAATTAACAACTGGATTTGATTGATAATCATCAATATTGAGAGTTTCTTCTTCAAAGCGTAATGATCTCCATTCAAGTTTGCCAAAACAGTAGTCAAAATAGGAATCTAACTGACCCGTGTATATGATTACTGGTGCAACGGAGGCATATTTTTCTTTTTCTTTGAGGTAATCAACGTTATATATAACATCAATTCCTTTAGCAAGATTCTTGGCGAATTCAGAGTAACCGCCCTTAGGAAGGCCTTGATAGCAATCATTGAAATAATTGTTGTTATATTCAAATCTTAATGGGAGGCGTTTGATAATTGATGCAGGGAGATCCTTGCAATCTCTTCCCCATTGTTTCTCAGTGTATTCTTTGATGAGTTTTGTATAAACAGTTCTTCCAACCATGTTTAAAGCTTGCTCTTCAAGATTCTTTGGCTCTTTGATACCTTCTTTTTCAATCTCTTGAGCAATGATTGCTTTAGCTTCTTCTGGCATATTTACACCCCATAATTCATGGAACGTGTTCATATTGAATGGAAGGTGATATCTTTCACCGTGATAGTTTGCAATAGGACAATTCATGAATGGATAAACCTCAGAATGTTCATTGAAGAAATTCCAAGCAAAGTCATCGGATGTGTGAAAAATATGAGGGCCATATGTGTGTACAATAATTCCATCAATGTTTTCTGTAGCGATGTTTCCACCTAAATGGTCTCTTTTTTCTAAGATCAAAACTTTTTTGCCAGCATCGGCTAATAGTCTAGCGATGCTTAATCCGGATAAACCGGCCCCAATAATTAGATAATCGTAATTCATGAAAACATTATAACATAGAAAAAGCCATTAAGTTCATTAATGGCTCTTAAGGTATTTATTTAGATTCAACGAAGGCCGCTAATTTAGCATTATCATAAAAATTAGCACGTTCATATTCATAGTCTGGGGTGATACCACCATCATTATCAATCATCTTTCCGTCTTTTTCATAATTAAGACGTTCGGTGCCTGACATTTGAACGATCATTCCATCGGCAGTAACACAATTTCTAACGACACATGAACCTCCGCCAGATTTTTCACCGATAATTTTAGCGGCACCTGTTGTTTTGCAAATGGTCGGGAAGAGATTGGCGCAAGAAAACGAGTACGATGAAGTCAAAGCGTAGAAATTATACTTGCCAGCAAATGAATCATTATCGTCAAATTTTCCATCAAGATTCGTATCAACATTATAAGAGAGAGTTGTAGTTGACTTAGTTGTTGGATTATCGAGGTAAATCTTAACATCTTTTGTTAAGAAACCCATTGTTTCGATTAAAGCATCGACAGCTCCACCACCATTGAGAGTTACATCGATGACAACGTTCTCAATTTCTGAGTGCTTTTGAATTTGGCTGAAACACGAATAGAAGATTGCAAACGTTTCAGTTGAAGTTAGAGAAGATGCGTTTTGTGGAGTGATTTTAGTTCCATTTGTTTCATAGGAATCAAGACGGATAATCGCCGTCTTATTTTGAATCGAGAAACCAGGAACATTTCCGCCAAAAGCATTTATTCTTAAGGCTCTTAATTCGTTGTATGAATTTGATAGAGTTCTAACACGTTCACTACTTTGAACATTTCCTCTAGTAGTGTTATTAACATCCCCATAGAAAGATGAAAAGGTGCCCGTTGAAGTGTGACCATCTCCAAATACCGTAATATAAAGTTCATTGATTCCAGTCTCATAAGTACGTGTATCACGCGATTTCAAATGATCACGAACTGTTGAGTAATTTGCTTTGAGATATGTATCAAAATCAGAATTCTTAAAGTATTTGTCATTAAAACCATAGAAGTTGTTGAAGTTGAAACAAAGGGAATTATAAGCGTATTCTGCCATTGTTGAACTCCTCTTAGAGCCACTTGAATAAGCGCCACTGTAATAGGCCTTACAGTATGAAGAGGCTACCGATTCGCCTGAAGCTGACTTTTGAGGTTTTGTGAAATACGAAGAAATTGCAGCATAGAAATCGGTTCCATTGAAAGCAAATGGTGATGCGACAGATTCAAAAAGAGTGCTCTCAACAACGCTGTAAGGAAGATAAACGTCAGATCCATCAGCGATTGTATCTAAATTTGAAGCGGCAAGGTTAAATGTTGTCGAGCCTGGATCGGTGAATTTGTATTTGCTTGTATCTGTCTTAATAAGTGAATTTTCTTTATCAGCCGTATCAGCTAAGCCATTTATGACAGATGATCCGCTTAAAGCTTGTATAAACTTCTCATAACTATTAAAAGTTATCGTATCTTTTTCGACATTGATGGCGATCGTGTATGTAAATTCTTTGCTAGGAAGCTCAAAAGTATATACGTTATCATCAAAATCGCTGTAATAAGAATCTGAACCGGTAAGTGCGTTTAAAACCTCAGAAAACGAAACATAAGGAATGTCTTCATATGTTCTATATTTAAGTGTTCCTTTCGACTTTGTAACTATATCTGTTTTATCGTCGCTTAGAGTTCCGCCATATAAGTTTGCTGTTTTGACTTCGCTTAAATCAGCTGCTTTCGGGTCAGTTTTGCCGAATTGGCATGAGGTAAGTATCGATAATGCAGCGCCAGATAAAACACAAATACTGACGAATGGTATTAATTGTAATTTCTTTTTCATTGTTTTTTCTCCTATTCGTTTATCGAGCGTTATTATAAATGCAAAAAATATTTAGTCATACCTAAATATTAAATATTTAAAAATATTTTGTTTGCATCAAGCTAATTCGAGAACTAAGCTTCATGTACATTTTCTTTTTTTATCGTTTTATGAACGTCTTTTAAGGAAAGAATACAAAAAACAACAGGCACCAACGGTGCAAGATTACTCAAAGTTTCAAGAACCGAAATATAACTTTCAAAAGGCAAATAATATTGAGCAATACCAAATGGAACGCTTAATGTGATGAAACCAATACCAATTAACATCAAGACTTCCCAAATAAGTTTCTCCTTAGGGAAGAAAACGGTTATTGCAAATGTCAATATCGATAAAAGAAGGCAGCCAAACTCAATAAAATATAAAATATTGCGAAGAGTAAAGGCTTCATGAAGTTTCTCGGGCAATGCAATTAACTCGGGCGTTACCATGGCACCAGCAACAACCACCCAAGCAAAAAGATAGAAAGTAGACAATCCTTGTATACCTATCAGTTCTTTTTTCTTGGCAATATCAGCTATGCCATCAACAAAGGTAAACAAGATGATGGCAAAGATAAGTTGGATGGCTTCATAAGAGATGGCTTGGTTTAAATCAGTAAGAGCATCACCAGTGACGCTGCTTTTCTCTATTGTGTATAAGATAATCAAAGTAACGCCAAAAATAATGTGAAATATATCGAAAATAGTGAAGCCAAAGAAATTGTAATTCTTGAATGGATGTTTTTTCGTATCGTTGTCAGTTTTAGTTTTGAATTGTTCAGGATCTAGTTTCATAGCAATTAAGAATGATAATCCTTACTCGGCTTTTTTGGTAGGAAGAATATACTCATTCAAGTCATTTGCTTGATTCAAATTTCTTGTCGCAAAGTAGAGAGGATAAAAGAAAACTAAGGCGAATATTATCGTCACGATTGAGGTGAATAATGCAGCCGGCAATTTGCTAACCGATGCAATGAATGCCGCTTCAAAAGTCGTCCCAAGCATAATAGAGAAAAGTATTCTAAGAAAGAATTCGCCAACAACATTGACCAATAAGCCGCAAACAAGGGCAAACAACAAGCATTTAGTTGAAACAGGCATCCAAAATGATGCAATCAAGGCAATAAGCAAAATTCCACAAAGAATTGATGAGGCAATGACAGCGGTTAATGAATAGCCAGATCCATTGGTGAGATATCCATAAAGTATCCAGCCAAAAGCAATTAAGCCGACCCCTGTAGCGATTCCGAGCATTAACGTGCCATTAATTTTCTTTTTTAAGCAGATTCTAAAAAGCAATCCAACAACAAACCCAAAAAGGAATTTGACGATGAAACTTCTAAGATATGTATTCCATCCATATCCTAAAGCAATGTCACAAAATCCCATGCCTAAAGAGCCGGCAAGTCCACCAATAAGCGGTCCGCATAAGAGACCTGCCAATACGCAGAATAAGTTGCCTAAGTGAATTTTGCTTGTTCCTAAGGGAATCGAAATGAAGGTTCCGCCAAAGCATAAAGCGATAAATATTGCACAATAAATGATTTTTATTAATAATGATCTTTCTTTGCTCATAATCATTCAAGATATTAGATAAGCATAATGATTAAATCAAGTAAATGTTTTGTAATTGTTCCATTCCATCGACATTTTTATTTTTGCTCACTAGCCAATATTTCAAGAATCATTTATTATGTAAAGGTCAGGTAAAAGAAACGTAAATGTTTAGTAACTTAATCCTCGAAAGTTCAGCAAGCAGTTCTCTGTTAGTCCAAATCTTACTAATGATCGGTGGGTTAGGTGCCCTTTTCGTTGGTATGAACATGCTCCAAGCCGCAACTGAAAAGCTCGCAACTGGAGGTCTTAAAAAATTATTTAAGAAAACCGCCAATTCAAAATTAGCAGGTGTTGGCATTGGCACACTAGCCACCATGATTATGCAATCAAGTGGAGCTACGACTATCATGGTAGTTGGCTTTGTTAACGCAGGCGTTATGACTTTGGTTCAGGCTGCTACATATATCATGGGCGCAAATATTGGCACTACTATAACTGCTCAAATAGTCGCATTAGGCGGTTTATCATCTTCGTCTCTTCCTTTAACGCAAATCATCATTTCTTTAACTCTCGTTGGCGTCATCATGAGAATGATTTGCCACAAGAGATGGCCGAAGGTTGCCTTCGCTGGAGATATGATAACTGGTCTAGGTCTCATTTTCTTAGGTTTGAATACAATGACAACAAATATGAGTGCTCTTCTTACAGACAATGAAGCAATCAAAAACGCACTCACGTCCCTCACCAATCCATTCCTTCTCTTGTTAATCGGTATCGTTTTAACTGCATTAGCTCAATCGTCTTCTGCTATCACTTCAATCGTTTTAGCTCTTGCAATGGCAGGTGCTGTCGTTGGTGGCAGTGGAAACGGTGTCCTTTATCTTATCTTAGGTTCCAACATCGGTTCATGTTCTACTGCGCTATTATCAGCAATAGGATCAACAACTAATGGCAAAAGAACTGCAGTCATCCACTTGTTATTCAACGTCTTTGGCTCCATTATCTTCTTTATTATTCTTATTTGCTGGCCTAACGCAATGGAAAGCACCTTAGCAAAATGGTTCCCTAATTCTCCTGCGACTCAAATTGCTATGTTCCACACTTTCTTTAATGTTGTTGTAACAATCCTTTTCTTGCCATTTACAAAATTCTTGGCTTTCTTAGCAAGCAAAATTATTCCAGAAAAAGGCAAGAATCCAGAAGAAGATCTTCTCGATTCAAGATTCCTCGCTACCCCTGAAGTCGCCTTAACCCAAGCCATTTCTTATTATCACATCATGGCTAAACTAGCCTTAGACGACTTAAATATGGCTTTAGATGCGTTTGTGGTAAAAGATGGTAATAAGAAGTCTCAAATTGATGACTTAGAAAACAAAGTTTTGCGTATGTCAAAAGAGCTTAGCGGATTCATCGTTCAAATATCCGCTAATGGAGTTTCGGAAGAATCTCAAAAGAGAATTTCAAGAATGCAATTAGATATTGCCGACATTGTCCGTTTAACCGAGGTTGCAGACAATATAACAGGTTATACAAACCATGAAATTAATGATGAATTAACATTCTCAGCCGTCGTTTTTGATGATTTGAAAATAATGAAGGCAAAGATTGAAGAGATGTTTGCCAAAGTAGATAAAATCGTCGATAAACCAACATTGAATGATTTGAATATCGCCCGCAAGATGGAAGATGGGATTGATGATATGCGAACATCAATGGTCAAAGGTCACCTAAAAAGGCTTGAGAGTGGGGAATGTAAGCCTCAAAACTCAAATATATTTATCAATTTAGTTGGCAATCTTGAAAGATGCGGGGACCATCTTAACTTTATTGCGGAACGTTCATGTAGTGATCTTCTTCCTAAAGACGAAGAAAACAACATTACATTGCACCCTTAATCAAAGATGTATTCTTGGCGGTTAGAGTAACCGTCTTTTTTTAATGAAGAATCAAGGAAATTGTATTTCTTTGGCATTAGTTTTAATAAATGAAGGGACGCGTTCATTTTCTTGATTGTTTCAAGATTGATGCCTTTTCTTTTAGCAATTGAAATAAATTCGTTAGAATCTTCAGATACAACTTCTGCAACTGCTTCTATTTGCAAAGAATGAATCGAAGAAAAACCACTGTATGGTTCATATATTGTAGCTGCGACATTCTTATTCTTTTCAAGATATTTGAATTTAAGCCCACCCTCGGAAAATAGATAGAAACATCCATCATAATAATTATATTCAATTGGAGTACACCTAACTTCTTCTCCATACCCTGTGGCTAAAGCCATCGTATTGTGATTTAAGATAAAGTCTTCAATCTTCTTAAAGAGTTCTTCTTTTTCGATCTTCTTAGATTGAGCATCTCTCTTGATCCAATATTCACTTGCTTCCTTATAATTCATACACGCATTACCTCTTTTTGATATTTTAACACATTTACTTCGTTGAATTAGCAGACCAATCTTACTAAAATTTATTAGTCTTAAAGGAGACAAGTCTATGATTCTATATTACATTCGTCACGGAGAACCTAATTATGAGTTAGATTGTTTAACTCCATTAGGAGAGAAAGAAGCAATTGCTTTATCAGAATTATTAAAGAAAAAAGGCGTTGATAAGATATATGCTTCAAGCATGGGAAGGGCACAAGCTACCGCTAAGCCTACAGCCGAAGTATTTAATCTTCCAATCATTTCTTGTGATTGGGCTAGAGAAGATAAAACCTGGGAAAACTACGCGGCTCCAATAGACAATAAAGGAACCACATGGGTATTCTGGATTCCTAAATGGGTCGAGGAATTCATGTCAGACGAAAGTATGGAAGCAGGATATGAATTCTATAAGCTTCCTGTATACGATGAAATCAATCTTAGAAAAGGGATTGAAGCAACAGACAAAGCCGTAGATAAGTTCATGTTAGAACTTGGATATGAACATGATCGCAAGCATAAATGCTACAGAGAAATCAAAAAAGACGAAGACCATATAGCGTTATTCGCTCATCATGGATTTGGAATGGCCTTCTTGTCTTCTTTGTTAGATATACCATATTCATATTTATCGTTAAGAATAGACATGGGTCATACTAATTTCACGGAAATTGAATTTAAAGCAAATGAAAATGGATTGGTATTTCCAAAAATCCTTCATTTAGCAGATGACGCTCATCTATACAAGGAGGATTTAGCATTTAATTCTGAACCAACCGCATTATATATCGAGGAGAAGAAATAATATGGAAGAAACAATTCAAGAAGAAAAGAAGCCTTCATTTTGGAAGAACCTTAAAGAAAAACTGATGACCACCACAAATGGTATGGCCATAGGTCTTTTTGGAACTTTGATTATTGGAACGATACTAGATTTATTTGCTCAAATACCATTCCTTTCGTCTTTATCTAGCTGGACAACCGTCATTAAAGGCTTAATGGGTGCCGGCATTGGTTTAGGTGTTGCTCTCTCATTAAAGAAAAGCGGCGTTGTCGTTGTAGCATCAATGGCGGCTGGCATGATTGGAAACTATGCATTCTCATTTGCAGATGGATCGGTTTCTTCAATCAGTGATCCCCTTTCTTGCTACATCAGTTCAGTTCTTTGCCTTTTAGCCATTAAATACATCATGAGAAAGAAGACACCTGTCGATATCATTCTTCTCCCTCTTGTTGGATTGGTTTGTTCCTTGCTCTACTCCTTCTTATTAGCTACTTATGTTCATTACATTACCGTTGGCTTAGGCTGGATCATCGAAAAGACATTTAACGTTGTTCCATTCTTAATGTGCATCTTAATCTCCGTTCTTGTTGGTATGGCGCTTACTGCCCCTATATCCTCAGTGGCAATATGTGTTGCAATCAAGATTGGTGGAACTCCTTTAGCTGCTTACGCGGCCTTGATTGGTTGTTGCACCCAAATGGTTGGTTTTGCAGTCCATACAGCAAGAGATAACAAATGGGGCTCAGTTATTGCTGTCGGTATTGGAACATCAATGCTTCAATTTAAAAACATCGTTAGAAAACCATTGGTTTGGTTACCGACAATCATTGTTTCAGCAATCTTAGGCCCTCTAGCAATGCTTATGCCAATTGAAGATGCTGCTTACTATGCTGAAAATGGATTTACTTCATCATTGTCTGTTGCAGGCGGCATGGGAACATCAGGTTTGGTTGGCCCATTAAATGTTCTTGCAGCTAATAACTACAACTGGGTTCTTATCATCGAAGTAATTTGTTTCTGCATCATCTTGCCAATCATCTTAGTATTCTTAGTTGATTTATTATTCAGAAAACTAGGTTGGATTCAAAAAGGCGATTTCTCGCTTAATTCGGACTTATAAAACTATCCCTCTTGCATGAGGGATTTTTAATAGCTTCCTTGCCTTTCTTAATAACAAAATAAAGGGTGCGTGTAGCGATATTTAAGCAATTCGTTAGCAATGTAAGCAAAAGAAAAAGCGTCTCTGTGCTGAGACGCTTTAACAAATATTAGTTTATTCGGCTGTTACAACTTGTGAGAATTCCATCGTAGATGAATCGGAATCACATTCGAGAGTTAAGCCAAGTTTGTCTGCCTTTCCATCAACAAGGAACATGCTAACACGGCCTTCATCCCAGTTTTTCCAAGAAGAGGAAAAATCAGAGAATGAAATCTCATTTTCATCTAATTCCCATTTGAACGTATCCGTATATTCTTTACCAGAATCGGTGATAGTTTGAACTCTTTCACATGTACCATCAGCAGAGAACTTAAGCGTAACGGAATATCCCCAAATACTAGTATGTGTGAATGTATGATTCACTAAGAAATTGGTAAAATTGGTTTGTGAATTGATGACATAGAATTTCTTTTCGACTTTTACTGTTGGGTCAGCTGCTGAAGCCAAAGTAATTGTTACCAATCCTTGTTTTTTTGTCGTGATTGTTAATTCTCCGCTAGAGGAAACCTCAACTGTAAGTCTATCTTCATTCGATGAAGTCGCAGTTATTGGTTCGTTGATTGTGCTTGATGGTTCAGTAGCGTAACGCCATGTATATGTTTTTCCAGAAAGTAAACTTGTTGATCTGTTTCCGATATCAGATGTTGAGCTAAAGGAAATTGAGGCGATTTGCGCTTTAGTAACGGTGACGCCACTAACAGTGATGCTTGTTAAGTAATAAGCGCCTGTCGTTTCTCTCTTGGCGTAATATTCATACGTTAAATCAGCCGTACCCGCGCCAACGATTTCGAAATTGCCTTGATCATCAACTTTAATAACATCTTCGTTTGATGACGCTGAAGCGGTTAATTGAGTATAAACAGTATTAGCTGGTTCATATTTGTTTGCATAGCCGTAAATTGTTGAATATGAGCTTGAAACGGTTAAGTCTTCAACATCATGGACTTTCCAATATGAGTCTTTGGCAGTTAATTTAACCGATGAAACATTCGTAAGGAAATAATCATTTGGATTGATAACATCATCACCAAATCCATCGGTCTTTGTTCCGTAGGTGATTGTGCCAGACTCTTTTAATGAAGAAAAAGCAGTATCCGTTGGATCGTCGTCCATAGAATATGTGACCTTATTTAAACAATCATACGAAATCAATCTTGTCTTAGTGGAATTCATCGTATATTCCGCTTTAAGCTGAGTCGTAACAGTTTGACCGCTTTCAGTGTAAGAATATGTAACATCGATATTGTAATAGATATCGCCATTTTCTAAGGTAACTGGTGTTACTTTAGTCTTTCCTGTCTGAGCAACATACATATTTTCGACGATATTGCTGCCAATAAAGTTATATAAATTGCCAGTTAAGTTTGCAGCTGCATTCGCTTGGAAATCAGATGAAAGAATATATTGAGAGGAGGATAATCCTGCAGCAGTTGCTTCTGCATCAGTATCCACTATAAATAGTTTTGAAGCAGAATCTTGATATGCTTGTGGATTCTTGCTTGGATTGCTGTAGTCGGTAACTTTAACGAACATCTCAAATTCGTTTGTTTTAGAAGAGTCAGTTTCATCTTCATAAGCATCAGTTACTTTTGTTGCGACAGTTTTAAAAGTATCGCTTGTCTCTAATTTTCCATCAACAAGACGTTTGTAGGTTCCTGTTGAGGAAGATGATCCATCTAAGTAGTTTGTGTATACTTGTTCAGTCGTATTAACAATTGATGTGCTGGAATCAACATTCTTATAAGTAACACTTGCGGCATTATTTAATTCTTCTTTTTGAAGTTTGGCGATTTCAGCTAAAGCATCTTCAAATGAAATGGAGTTATCATCGATTGAAGACGATGAAGATTCGCTACTTGATGAAGACTCAGAAGAGATTTCAGATTCACTTGAAGAGGATTTCTCGCTCGTTGAAGAACTCTCACTTGTGCTATTCTCGGAAGAATTTGCATCGACGGACGAATTTGCAGTTCCACATCCAGCAAGTAATATTGCTAATGAGAGTACGCCAATTAATTTAGTTTTTTTCATTATGTTATGACCTCCAAAGGGGTTTCTTAGTGAGACTAAGACTCGTGCATTATATTACAAAAAGAATTAAAGTGTGCTTTTTAATTTCTATATGTATATAATTCTCACGTTATGAAAAAGAATTTATTGTTATTATTAGCCTCTAGCATGTTGCTTGGAGCGTGCACTGGAAACTCTCAAGAATCATCTTCTCCAAATCAAGCATCTTCATCTTCTGAAGCTATTTCATCTGAAGAATCATCAAGCGAGGAATCTTCATCTTCTCAAGAACTTCATATTGACACAAGATTAGTTGGTACATGGTACATCAACTCTTCAACTACGGGAACGTTGCCAATCAATGGAATATTTACCGTAAACGCTGATGACACGCTTGAAATAGGTGAAAGAACCTTGACACTAAGTGGTCATTACGAAACATATGAAGAAACTTATAAATTCGTATATGGATCGATTTCTTTTATCATTTCGTACGATGAAGATCATGATTACGCCGACTATGCATATCAAAACACAAACGAATCTGATCTTGGCTATGCCGCTAAAACACCAGTTCAATCTTCTAAATATGATTATGAAGGTGACACATTCCCAATGACGCAGTCTAAGGAATACCTAGAAACATCTTTAGATTTACCAACTTTTACTGCAACATCATATGCAGTGCAACTTTATACATCGCCACTATATGAAGTTAAATGTGCTGATATCGTTTGCTTCGGCGCAACTTTAGCAACCACTTCAGCTTATTTACAAACTTTATTAGATGATAATTATGAACTCTCTTACAAGAGCGGAACAATTTCAGAGCAAACATTCTACACAGGACACGATTCTGCTAAAACATATTCTTTAAGAGTCATATTCTACAAAGGAGATACTGCTGCTGAAAATGAAGCGCATATCTTCTTATATAATTACAATGAAAAGATTGCCTAGGAGAAGAACATGAAGAAATACTTATTGCCTTTATTAAGCTCAATCTTATTGCTCGGAGCATGTACAGGAGCAAAAGAAAATACCTCTTCATCAAGTGAAGAGATTTCTTCCGATTCTTCAATTGAATCATCTTCTAGCGAATCAGAACAATACAAAGCATTGAATGCCTTAGCTGATAAACTTTTCTCTCTTGAGGGAGAAGTCAAAACAGCCAAGACGATCATGAATAGAGAATTCATCTATCCAGGAACAGGCTCTTTCACAATGAATGTTAAGAATGTCTATGAAACAACTAGATATACTCATAGCACGTCAGATTATGTTGTAGAAACAAACGGAACGGAAACAATTGAGGGTTCCTCTTCTTCAACATACAAGACTCAAATATACAACGACACAAAGAAGTTCTATAAAGTAACTGCATACGAAGGCGAAAGCAATACCGTCGAAAGTAATACTTACGATGTTGAAAAAGTCGAAGCAACATACGATGTTGGCCCTGCTCAAACAGAAATAGCAAATTTCCAAGCCATTCTATTAAATGAGCAATCGTACGCCGAAAAAGGAACCCCTGAGCTCTTTGAATGGACATTTGATAACATCGAAGGCATCGAAGAGGATGAATTCCTCAAGTATTCTTACACAATCTCCATATATCAAACGCAAGAAGGGAGAAAAACTCTAACAACTTCTTACAAATACGAAAACACATTCACGATTAAAAATGATTTAATCACGAAACTTGAACAAAAATATGAGATGAATCAATATGTGAGTTCTGCAACAAACACTTTGAAAGTATCTCTTACAACAGAATACACTCAAGGGCAGTTTGAAGAATTTACAGGTACTCTCTTAAGTAACAAGAAAACATTAAATTAAGAAAAAGAACGGATGCGTGTGTCCGTTCTTTTTTATTTTTCAGCATCTGTTCCTGATAAGAAATCAGTTATAGCGTCATCGAAATTGATAACGATATGGACAGTTTTTCCATATCTATTATCGATAAATTTAGATAAATCGTTTTTTATTTGTTTTCGTTCCTTCTCATTATCCATCTCATCAGGGAGGATCATGTCAAAAATAAGATTGACGTTTTTCTCTCCCGAAACAATCCTGAAGTCATGGAAATGTATATCTTTGTTTGTTTTTGAAATGAATTCTTCGACAAGTTTCTTGTATTTTTCAGTATCGGGATCATCAATCATTATCGGATCCATATGAACAGTGAGATGGATATGTAGCAATGAATAGGTTTCTTTTTCTAATAAATCGCACAGTTCATGAGAAATCATAACATCGTTTTTTGCATCTACTTCAACGTGTATGACACCAAAAATAACTTGTCCATAAGTATGAAGCTCCAAATCATGAACGCCTAAAACACCATTATGTTTCAAAAGGAGATTTACCAAAGACTTGATCAATTCTTCAGACGGCTTTTCTCCAACAAGAGAATTTGCCGCCTCTTTGATGATTCCTATGCCAGAAACAATAACTAAAACAGCAACGAACAAGGTGAAGAAACAATCAACATCATATTTAGTAAAGTATGAAATAAGAATTCCAATGATTACTAGGGAAGTAGATATGCAATCATTAAGAGCATCTTTACCTAACGCCTTCAATTGTTGAGAATTAATTCTCTTTCCGTAAGAAAAATATATCGAGGATTGGGTTATCTTAACTAAAATAGCTAAAGAAAGTAAGCATAAGGAGACAACATACATCGTATAAGAGAATTCTCTAATTGATGGGGTACCCGTATTAATTATTGATTGAATAAAGGTTATTAAATCTCTTGCTCCTTGGTATGCCATTACGGCACCTAAGGCGATGATTACACAGCCAATAATCAAAGAAATAATGTATTCGGTTCTTTGATGGCCATATGGGTGTTCTTTATCGGCAGGCTTAAAGGTCATTTTCACGCCAAATACACTTAAAGCGTTATTCCCAAAATCAGAAAGGTTATTAACGGAATCAGATATCAATGAGTATAGTCCTAAAATGATACCCATGATAATTTTAGAAATGAAAAGCAAAAAATTAGTTATTAATCCAAAAAAAGATGCGACAAGCCCGTGCTTCTTTTGAACCACTGGATCTTTAACGTTTTTGTAGTCTTTAACAAATAATTTAAGTAATAGCTTTCCCATACACATGGATTGTAAGGCCAAATGAAAAGTATGTATAAATTAACTTATAAAAATCTTTCAATTTAACGAAATGATTTTTATTTTTCTTATGTGATATACTAATGCCGTATGATAAATGTCGCTATCGTTGAAGACAACAAGCAAGATTCCGAAAGGCTCGAATCTTTCCTAGTCAAATATCAGGGAGAAAATAAAGTAGATTTTGATATTAAGAAATTTGAGGATCCTACCCCTTTCTTAAAAACATATCATTCTGATTATGATTTGATATTTTTTGACATTCAAATGCCTAATATGAATGGCATGGATGCAGCAAAAGAAATTCGTAAAATAGATAAGAAAGTTTTAATTGTATTCATCACTTATCTAGGACAATGCGCAATACAAGGCTATCAAGTTGAAGCACTTGATTTCGTCGTTAAACCGATTGAATATGATGAATTCAAGTTAAAAATAGAACGTGCCTTATGTAGAATTCATAAAGATGAGAAAAAATTCATAATGATCAAGCAAAGGGCAACTGAAATTAAAATTCTTCAAGAAGATATCATTTACGTTGAGTCGATGCATCATCGAACCTTCTATCACACGGCAAACGAAATATATAAAGTAACGACCCCGTTAAGTAAAATAGAAAAGATTTTGGATCAAGACATGTTTGCTAGATGCAACAATTGTTATCTCGTAAATCTAAGATATGTCACTGGCATTATTGATCACGATTGTCAATTAGGCGACATCACTTTGCAAATCTCTCAGCCTAGAAAGAAAGAATTTCTATCTAGATTTATAGATTATATGGAGGGCAAATGATATCAACTTGGCTTAGCAATTTTCTAAACAATCTTATTCCAGGTTTATCTACACAATTTGTCATCGTTCTTTCGTATACGATAGAAATGATTGTTGCATGTTTAATATTTGGAATAAGAATCCCTAGGAGAAAAGGCTTCTTTTGGATTGTGCCTGTCTATATTGTAGGCTGTTTCCTACTAATTTTCCCTGTCTCTATATTGCGTTTATATATAAATAATTGGAATAGATTCGGCACAGGCATTTTTCACTCGACTTACGGCTCTTTATTGATTATTGGCTATTTGTTTGCTGCCCATAAAGAAGAAACGTATGAAACGATGCTTGATTTCGTTTCCATAGATGCTTCAACAATGTTAATTGGTAAATTCTATTCACTTCTTCTAAATATGGCAGGCAAAGATACAACTAAATCGATGTCTTTTTTCCAAGATAGCAATAATCTAAGAGATTGGAGCATATACTGGATTTTGCATATCATTCTATACATACTCTTCGTCTTCCTTTTCTTCAATCAAAGAAGCCAATCTCTATCACACAAAGCAAAAAGAAACATCCTTGCATTAACTATTGGGTCCGTTCTTTTAATGAATATTGTTTTTTCGATATCAAGTCCTTACGAAACGGAATCGATGGCATTAATGATAGTTATCAAACTTTTCACATGCCTTATTTGTTTATTCATTCTTTTCATCCGTGCAGGTTTGCTTAATCAATCGAAGAAAGAAAACGAAGCGGAACTCATGTATGAACTCTTTACGCAAGAAAAACAGCAATTTGATTCATGCAGAGCCTCAATCGATGTAATCAATAGAAAAACTCATGATCTTCGTCATCAATTGTCTTCCCTTGAAGGGAAACTCTCACAAGAAGAGATCAAAGAGTTAAAAGACGCAACACGTATATATGATTCAACAATTCAAACTGGGAATGATGTTCTTGATGCAATAATATACGAAAAGCAACTACGTTTTGAAAAAGAAAACATCCACTTCACCTGCATGTTAGATGGAAAGGCAGTTTCTTTCATTAAGCAAGAACATCTATATTCTTTGATGAATAATCTTTTGGGCAATGCCATCGAAGCAACTTCGAAACTAAAAGAGGGAAGAATCATCGATTTAACAATTAAAAAGAAAATGGGCTTCATCATCATTGAAGAGTTGAACACATTTGATGGCAAAATCTCTTTTGATGACAAAAACCGCCCAATTTCAAGCAAAAAAGATGGCCATAATCATGGCTTTGGAACAAAAAACATATCTTACGTAGTTAAGGAATATCATGGCGAAATAAAATATCAAACTCAAGACAATACATTCCGCGTCTTAATCTATTTTCCAGATAATTAAAAATGTTAATTTGGTTCATCTAAATTAGAGTTTGGTTCATTAGTCTTTTAAAATGTAAGCGGTTTCTTTAATGTTTCCTCACAATCAAAATTTTGGAGGAAACACAATGAAAAAGATTTTGACAATTAGTCTCCTAGCGACAATGGGCGCTTTGATGACACTCACATCCTGTGGCGGAAGCAAGGAAAACACCGATTCATCAGCAAATGGTGCCTCTTCTGAAGAAACCGCTTCTTCTATCCAACCTGTAGTAGAAAGAAAATTGACTGGTTCATATTTAACTAGCGCTCAACTTTCTTATATGAATATGCGTCCAACATACAACTACTACACCACAAAATTCTCGTTCGAAGGCCTTGAAACATATTCAGATGGTTCTTACGTCTTCACGTTGGTTTCAATGTGCTATTCAGGTTTAAACTTACCAGAATCAGGTTCTGATGCCAGTGGATCCGAAAGAGAAAATTTTGTCAAAAAGTTCTATGGAACATATACATCTAAAACAAATGAATTAGATGATAGTATGTTAGACATCACTCTTGATATTCCTACACGTCTTACTAATGCATATAACTGTCAATATTTTGCTGATACAGCCGCCTGGACAGATGCAATGGCAACAGCCGTTTCAACAGATTCCTATGGTAACGTTTCAGAAACAAAATACACCGCTGAAACATATTTAGCGTCCCAAGCCTTCAATAAGACGACAGTTTCCGTTACAACATCTACCGCATCATTCGATTATTTCACTTTAAGAGAAGATGGCGCAGCTGATCCAAAAGTCACCGTCTCAACCGAAACATATGGTCTAACCGGTGCCTATCTTTCCCCATCAAGTTTAGCTTATAGCAATTTCCGCCCAACATATAACTACTACACCACAAGATTCGCGGAAGAGTACATCGAAACATATTCAGATGGAACATATCGCGCAGATATCATTTCTTCTATGTTCTCTGGATTAAACTTACCAGAAGAAGGAAATGATGCTAGTGGATCTGATCGTGCGAACTATATTCAAAGCTTCTATGGCAAATACGCATCCAAGACAAATGAATTAGATGAAACCATGATTGATTTAACAATCAAATCACCAACGACAGTTAAATTAACATACGATGCTGCCTATTTCATTGATTCTGACAATTGGACAGACGCAATGTCTAATGCAACCGCAACAACCGATAGAACAACTGGTGAGAAAACAATCAATTATAAAACTGGGGCAGAATATTTGAATGCAGTCAAATTCGATGATCAAGAAATCTCTGTTACCACTTCAACAGCGTCATTTGATTTTATTAAATTAAGCGCTGAACTTAACTAATTTAAGGGGCACGTGTAATGAAATTCAGAAAATTTAGAGGAGGTGCGGCAATTGGTGTTTGTGTTCTTTCATTGAGCACATTCGCTTCAATTCTTGCCTTTGAGAACTCTGGGCAAGTCGATATTGCCTTAGGCATCACAGGTGAGAAAAACACCAAACAAAGTGCATACTCTTCATTAGAAGAAATGCATGTCGCTGAAAAGGCAAATGAAATCCAAACGGAAGAAGAAGGTTCTGTCCTTTTCTACAATGAAAATAATGCTCTTCCATTATCTAATGCAAAGAAAGTTACTTTACTTGGCAGAACGGCTGCCGACAATATCTTCAAAGGCGGATCAGGCGGATCAACTACCACAGATGAAACTGCCACTTCCCTTTATGAAGCGTTAACTGCTCAAGGATATTCAATCAACGAAACAGTTTATAATGCCTTAAAAGAATCACCAATCAAACGTGCTAGAGGCGATATTGGCGAAGTTCCTGCATCCTTCTACACGGATGATATGAAAAACTCTTTCAAAGAATACGGTGATGCGGCCATCATCGTCTTGGGGAGATACTCTGGCGAGCAACAAGACTTGTGCGCTGGAGGTGACTCAGGTCAAGATAATGCGGTTGATGCCAATGGCGATCCTGTGGATTCTTCAGGTATTCGTATGCTCGCTCTTCATGATGAAGAAAGAGACATGATCAAGATGGCGGTTGAATCAAAAGCATTCTCCAAAGTCGTTGTCTTGCTTAACACTGTTAACCCAATGGAAATTGGTGAACTCAAAGGATTAGGCGTTGATGCATGTTTATGGGTTGGGATTCCTGGCTATACTGGTTTTGAAGGGGTTGCAAACATCCTTTCAGGAAAGGCAGATCCTTCAGGTCGTTTAGCTGATACATATGCTACTAACTCCTTAAGTGCGCCTGCAATGAGAAACTATGGTTCATTTAACTGGGATAACATCACAGCTTCAGGTCAAAATAAGTACTTGGTTTATGCAGAAGATATTTATATTGGTTATAAATATTACGAAACACGTTACAACGATCAAATATTAGGTATCAACAATGCCACTTCAAGCAAAGGTTGCTATGCTTCCTCTTCTTCTTGGGATTATGCAGCCGAAATGGATTACACATTTGGCTATGGTACATCTTATGCTTCATTCACTCAAAAACTTGATTCATTAAAATGGGACAAGGACGCTCATACTGTCACCGCAAAAGTCACAGTTAAGAATGAAGGTTCAACTTCTTATACTGGCAAATCTAAGAATACTGTCGAATTATACGCTTCCCTTCCTTATGAAAAAGGCCAAGCGGCTAAATCAGCCATTCAATTGATTGGCTATGGCAAAACAAAAGAGTTGGCTAAAGGTGAGGAAGATACAGTCACAATCACTGTTGATGATTATCTATTTGCAACATACGACCAAAACGCAACAAACGGAGCCGACACAACAAAGAAAGGCTGCTACACATTTGATGCAGGTGAATATTTCTTCGCTATTGGTGCTGATGCTCATGACGCATTAAACAATGTTCTAGCTAAAAAAGGCAAAACAGGTCTCTTCGATGCAGATGGTAAATCTGTTTCAGGTGACGTCTCAAAGGTTGCAACTGATACTTTGGCTCAATTGGATAACGTTACCCATGCAAAATCTCATGAGAATGAAAATGTTGTTGTTTCCAACCAGTTTGATGATATGGACATCAACTATTTCGAAGATAACGCAGTCACATATCTAACAAGAGATGATTGGAATACCTATCCAGTTCGTTATACAGGTTTATCTGCGACAGATGATATGAAAACTATCATCGATGGTCATACATATTCAAAACCAGCTGACGCACCAGACATCTCCGAATTCAAATATTCTCAAAAATATGATGAGACCATGATGCTAGCTGAACTCGTCAATGAGCCATATGATTCCGATAAATGGGATACGTATATTGATCAATTAACGCCTTCTCAACTTGCCGCAATCACTGGCGAAAAGTTTGGCAACACAGGCTTAACTGACTATGGTTGCCCAGACAACTCTGCAGCCGATGGCCCAGATGGTATTCAAGCAAACACTGGCTTCTCTCATGTATGCGAAAACCTTGCAGCTTCAACATATAATGATGAATTATTGAAGAAACGTGGTGAATTCATGGCTGAAGACGGCATGTATTCAGGTCAAAACGGTGTTTATGGATTTGGTGCAAACATGCATAGAACCGTATATGCCGGAAGAAACTTTGAATACTATTCCGAAGATATGATTCTTTCTTACCTTGCTGGCGCAGCCCAAACAAAAGCGGCCCAAGATAAAGGATTAACAACATACGTTAAGCATTTCTGCGCTAACGACCAAGAAGTTTGGAGAAACGGTTCTTCAACAATCATGCGCGAACAAGCATATCGTCAAGGACCACTCAAAGGTTTTGAAGGCTCCTTCACCAAAGGAGAATCTCTTGGAACGATGACCTCTAACGCCCGTGTTGGCTTTAGAACAGTTTCTATGGACTATGGCACTATGACAACTGTTCTTAGAAACGAATGGGGATTTAAAGGAACGGCCATGACCGACTCCTCTAAAGGTTCAACTCATTATCTCTATACAAAGGAATCAGTTGCAGCTGGTATCGATCAATTTAACAACGACGAAACCAGAGGAACAACAGACATGAAAAACTATCTCATCAAGGAAAAAGATGGTTATCTTTGGAAGAGGGCAAGGGAGATAGCCCATCACTACTTCTACACAATCTCTAGAAACTTCTGTATGTCTGGTTTATCAAAAGACACAGTTGTCGAATCAAAGACATCTTGGTGGAAAACAGCATTAATCGCTTTAATAAGCGTTGAAGCAGTTATCACAGTCGGCTTAGCTGGCACAGCTGCCGTTGGGGGAATCCTCTCCTACAGCAAAAAAAGAAAGGAAGGTAACGAATAATGAATAACTACATCAAAGGGACCTTGCTTAGAAAAAGAAATATAGGCGAATGGATTACATTAGGCGTCAGCGTCTATATGTTAATCGTTGCAATCGTTTATCTTATTCTTGATGGCGGAGCAATGAAAATTCCAGATTACTCTAAAACATTAGCGTTCTGGATGTTGATTGCTGGCTCCATACTTGGATTATCAACCGCTTTCTATGACGTTCGTTTCCTCAATTCAAGCATTACCCTAGTCTCGTTCGCCTGTTTCTCCGTTGCGGCTGGAAGACAACTCTATCTTGCCGGTTATCCAATTGCCGATTTAGCTACTGGAGTCAACTGGTTTGGCGGAAGCCTAGGTATTTACCTTGGCATGTTCATCGCGATGATGATTGGCGTTATCGTCGAAATATTCGCATTATTCATGAAACAAAGTAAATTTGAAGACTAAGTAAAGCATTCAACAATAAGCATCTAGCCTCTTGGTTAGGTGCTTTTTTATTTGAATAATTGATACACGCATCCCCTGTTTTTAAAAATAACGTTTCTTTATTTTAACAGTCAGTAAATAATGGCTATAATATTCACATAAATTGGTAATTTATTATCTAGAAAGATGGAGGAAAACACATGAACGTCTTCGATAAGAGAGTTGCTCTTCTTCAAGCACACATGAAGAAGGATGGCATTAAAGCATATATTATTCCAGCAACAGATCCTCATATGTCTGAGGAATCTCATTCACATTTCACAAGAGAGAGATTCTATTTCTGCTCATTCTTAGGAAATGATGGAACGTTATTAGTTACTCAAGATGCTTACTACCTTTACACAGATGGTAGATATTGGGCTCAAGCTGAATGGGAATTAGACGGAAGTGAGTGCAAACTCGTCTATGCTGGCAGAGCAGGCGTTCCAACTTTAGCCGAATTCGTTAAAGAGAATGATTTATATCCATTAGGCCTAGATTCATCCTTACTTTCTTATGGAGGTTTAAAAGATCTTTACAAAGATTCAGAGCATAAGATCAGACAAGTTTCCTATCGCTATATGATTAAAGACTTGCCAGCCTTGCCAAAAGAAAAGATTTGGAAGGTTGATCAATCTCTTCTCTCCACAACGATGGAAGAAAGAGTTAATGCAGCCATGGATGTCGTTAATAAAGCAGGCGCTAAAGCATTAGTCATCCCAGCCCTTGATGATGTTGCCTACATTTTAGGATATCGTGGTAACGATATTCCATGCACGCCCGTCTTCTATTCATATATCTACATCGATGAAACAAGAAAAGTTCACTTATTTATCGATAATGAAAAACTTCCTGATGGGGGAATTCCTGAAGTTGAAGTTCATGGCTATGATACGTTCTTTGACTTCCTTAGAGAACATTGTGAAATCAAAACATATGTCGATGCACAAAACACAAACGCAAGAATCTGTTCTATTTTGAAGAATAAAGTCTTTGGAAATAACCCTACAATCGCTCAAAAAGCAATCAAAGGTCCAAAAGAAATTGAAAACACAAAAAAGATTCAAGAAATTGATGGCTTAGCAGTATTGAAGCTCATGAAATATGTTGATGAGAATCTTGGAAAAGAAGAACTCACCGAATATGCATGCGCAAAATACATTGACGATGCAAGAAAGAGTGATGATAAATGCTTCGACATTTCCTTTACTACTATTGCCGCTTTAGATGCAAATGCAGCCATGATGCATTACCATCCAAGCGAAAACGATTCACCCAAAATCAGTGCTGACAACCAACTTCTTCTTGTTGATTCAGGCGGACAATATTATGGCGGAACGACTGATACAACAAGAACGTTCATTATCGGTTCCAACGTTTCTGATGAAGTCAAAGTAGACTACACAAAAACACTAAAGTCACAAATCAATTTATCTACATGCGTCTTTGAAAAAGGATGCTCAGGTCACGAAATCGATATCATGGCTAGAGAAATCATGTGGAAAGAAGGATTGGATTACAAATGCGGAACAGGTCACGGTGTTGGCTATATGTCTTGCGTGCATGAAGGTCCAATTGGTTTCAGATATTATCACCGCGAAGGAGTTTACGATGATGCAATTCTTGAACCTGGACACATCATTACAATTGAACCTGGTGTCTACAAAGCAAGAAAACATGGCATCCGTTTGGAGAATAATCTTCTTGTTGTTCCTGCATTTGAAACGAATGATGGTATCTTCTATAAATTCGAAACAATCACATATGCACCATATGATCCTAGAGGAATCGTTGTCTCAATGTTAACTGATGAAGAACTTGCTTGGGTAAATTCTTATAATCAAATGGTTTATGAGAAATTATCAGCTCTCATCAAAGATGATTACGATCTCCTTGCATATTTGAAACAAGTAACTTCGCCATTAGTTAGGGCATAATCGATTCAATTCAATATTAAGCGTTACATGATGTAACGCTTTTTTGTTACGTTTGTTTCATTATAATTGAATTTTAACTAAATTTTACATATACTTTCGTCATGAGAAAAAAATATGTGCCAAAAATTATCGCACCTTCTTCTATTTATCTCTACAATCGTCTCCGTTTCTAATTTTGGCGTATCAAGAAGTCAAAAGTCTACTAACGAAAAAACGTTTTTTTCTAGGAAACTTATTCGTTCAACCAAGAAATCAGAAAAGAATGAGGATTCCTATTTTGATTATAAATTTGATGGAGCAAACGAATACCGGGAATCTAATGGCGATGAATTTGAAAAAGTTGATTGTATAAACGGCTCAAATTCATCAATAAAAATTCAAAATGAACCGGGCCGAGAAACTGTATTGAAAGCAGTTACTGAGCCAAATAGTGAAAGCACAAAAACGATTTCATATAACGATATCAAAGAGAATAATGATACTTTTTTAACTGCAACCAATATGTATTCAGTTGGTTCATATAAGGACGGAATCACAAAAATGTGGTCTTGGCGTTATGCGACCATAAATCAAAAAACGGAGGGACCGCTTTGGTGGAAGAAAACATACATTGATAAAGATTTTTATTCGTTCGATGTAGCTTGCAGCGGAACGTTAAATATTTCTTTAACTGAGATTCCATCGAATTGTGACTATGACATGCGTTTATATAGATTAGAAGATGAAATAAACGCAAACGCCGCTACATTAAATTTTGATAACTATGAAGGGTGCAGCCGAAATTCAAAAGGCCAGGATGAATATATCTCATACTCTGTTGTGCCTGGAACATATTATATTTGTGTTTATTCATATAACGATCAAACTTATGATAATGACAATCCGTATAAAATTACGTTTGAAGAAATATCTAATTCCGGAACAAGCGAAACTTCTTACTATATAGATGTCGGGAGAGTTGAAAACGACATAGGAGCTATATGGATAAGTGATTACTCTCCTTTCGGTTTATCGCCGATGACTTTAACGGACACCCAAGCAAGGAAAAAATTCACAAACTATGATTGTTACCCATATATACAACATTTAGCGAACAATTATGAAGATTGTAGCATCAATTTCGCAGTTCTTTACCTCTGGAATTTGCAAGCGCGTGCTTATATATATGCTTGGGCACAAAACATATTGAACTCATTATACAATTACAATAATTGGGCAAATGATTCTGTAAGTTCTTTTGGGGTCCATTTAAACGATGCTTCAATGGCAGTAACAGTTGGTGGGACAATCATAAACACAATAAGCGAAGCCACAATCGCAGAAACTGCAAAAGCCGCTTTAAACTCATTAGGCTTTTTATCCAGTCTCGCTGGATCTGTGATATCTCTAATTTCTTTTGTGAACTCATTTTCTTTGGAGAATGAGTTTCAAATCAGCAGAAAGAATTTGATTCAATATTTGGTTAATATCAAGGCGGCCTTTGAAATAGGAACCGGCAGTAACGAAGATCAAACGATAATGCTTAAATTCAGATATCACTTCAGTGAAAAACAATATATTGATTGGTCACCAAGGTACGAATTAGGCGAAGCAAATATGCATAATGAAGATTACGTTTCACTTCAAATTCCAGGTAGTGGGATAAAAGGAACGGCACATGGAATACACTCAACAACCGATTTAGAAAAATATTTAAGGAGTTAATCATGATAGAAAAAAATTACATAATCAGCAAATCTCAGCATTTTAAATGGAAATTCAGAAGTGCTTGGCCATTTTATTTAGTGATGGTTTCATCCTTTTTGGCAGCATTTTCTTCTTTTGTTGCTATCGGCTGTAAAATCAATTTAAATCAAATGGACAATTCTTATTTCTTTTTATACATAATCTTCTTAGTTTGTCTTCCTTTAGGACTATTAACGTTACGTTTAATCATTAATTTTTCAAATAAAATTCTTTTCGAAGATGTCAAAGTAGAAATAGACCCATTCACCAAAACAATAACCGTCACTAGTAAGGATGACAGGGGCAATGTACTAACGACCATAAATAAAATTGCATATAAAAAGGAAAAGAAAAAATATTTCATATTGGGCAGAGAATGGGGGCGTTTCTTTTACGTCCCGAAAGCCGGAATGAAGAAAGACGACATTAAAACAATCAGAGCAATAAAACCATTGAAAGTTGAGAAATATCATCAATGAGAAATCACAAAATCACAAAAAACATATCTTTAGCTTTTTTATTCATTTTATCATCATTGACGCCCTCAGCAAGAAGTCAAAACCTATCATTCTTTAGTGGGCAAAAAATAAGCAAAAGATTAGAACTCCAAGCATCTAAAAAGGATGATTCAAATTTTGATTATGAATTTGATACTTCTTCCTCTTTCTCAAACAATGGGTCCGACGAATTCGAATCTATGGGATTAAACGATGGAAAACGGTCAGGAGAAAAAATAGAAAATAATAACGGGGAAATTTATGTCACAAAAAATGAAAACAATGTTACTAAAAGTGATATTTCTACAGCAACTTATAACGATAGCTGCGAAAACAATGACTCTTTTTTAACCGCTTCAAGTGCTTATGCCGTTGGCACGAACGATGGTGGAATATATAAACATTGGGTTTGGTGCTATGCAACAATTAGTCAAAAAACTGAAGGCATGCTTTGGTGGAAACAGACCTATATAGACAAGGATTTCTATTCTTTTGATGTAGTTTCGGTTGGAACTTTAAAGGTTACTTTAAGTGATATTCCTACTAATTGTGATTATGATCTACGTTTATATAAAATTGAAGACAAATTAGAATGCTCATATGCCAGTTGTAACTTTGATGATCCGATTGCCTCAAGTGCAAATGCATCGAATACGGATGAGAATGTTTCGATTTCGGTTAAACCTGGAACATATTACGCTTGTGTCTATTCTTACAAAGACCAAACTTTTGATAACAACAACCCATATAAATTGACATTTGAAGAGGATGTAGATGACACAAGGTATGGTTCATATTATTCTATAAATAATGGAAGAAATGATGGAGATTTAGGTGCAGTATGGCGCAGCGACTACAAACCGTTAGGAATTACTCCAGTAAACATATCAGAAGAAAACGCCCAAGTAGGTCTTGCAAATTCATCCACTTATCCGTACATAAAGCATTTGATTGATAAATATTCTTCTGACGAAAAAATTACATACGCCATAGTTTATGTATGGGATGTTGAACTAAGAGCGTTGATACGATCTGCATTACAATTGATATTAGAAGAAATCTACGAAAGAGAGGAAACATATTTCAATGCATTTAATATAAGTTGGAATGCGGCAAATTTATTTATTTCAATAGGCGGCCTTATTGTAAGCACTATATCTTTGGCTAATATAGCAACATCGGCTTTATTAACTGGTGCAATAACCGCAACTTCACTTTCGATGGGTTTTATTTCAACAATTTTATCATTTGCTATAGGTTATCAATTCCAAATAGAAAGACAAGAATTGATAAATTATTTAATAAATGCAATAAGCGCCTTTGAAGTTGGAAAAGGAAGCAATAATAAAGAAGTCGTAATGTTAAAGTTCAAATATAGGTTCATTAAAAAAGAACGTTGGTATTTAGATTGGACTCCATCTTATGATGTAGATGGTCAAAATAGATATAACGAAGATCAAATTACTCATCAATTGAAAGGAAGTCCAATAAACGGAAGGATAATAGGTTTTCAAGACGAACACACTCTATACAACTTATTAGGATTTTAGCTATGGAAAATTTAGTAATGGTTTTAAATGTTAGTGGTTTAAGGAAATGGAAATTTCAATCAGGATGGGGCTACCTAATACCAGCAATTATAGTCATCCCATTTTCAATTTTTATTGCCGTTGAACTCATTTTAAGCGTAAATGGTAATATCGAAAGACTTCAAACTGCAAACATATATACATATTGGTACTTCATATCATTATTGTTATTACCATCGTCAATAATGCCATATAAGCATTACTCCAAGGAAATGTATGGTAAACAGTTAAAATTGAAAGTTTCATTCGACGAAAAAGTTGTAACCGGGACATTCATGGCAAAAAATGGAGATACTCGTTCTAACAAAATAGAAATTGAATATGTAAAAGAATATGTCAAATATTTTAAGATTGGAAGAAGTTTCTACAACTTCTATTTCCTTCCAAAAAGCAAATTATCTAAAGAGCAATTAGAAGCAATTAGAAGCTTAAAAAAGCCTAATTAGAAATACACGCCTCCGCTATTTTTAAAATCTTTAACAGTTTTTTCTAATATAAATTCGTTTTCGGTTTGAGTAAGAATTTTGCATTTATTACCATTTCTATACTCACCATCAGAATCGGCTAAATTAAGAGTTTTCATTCCTTTTAATTCAAGTTCATATGTGTTGACATAACCGCCACTCTCATATTTGCTAGCTCATAAGTTGGTTGTCAATTATTTCATTTGAACCATGATAAACTATCATGATTGTATTTTACTACAATATTTTTTACTTATATTCTTGTATTTGAATACAACTATTTAATGAATGACGAAATCAAGGAAACCACTTCTTTTCTTTGCTCTGTAACTGTTATTGTTGGAGTTCCGTCACCACTTTGAATGCCATAATCTCCAAAATACGAATGTATTCCGCCTTCAATCGTATGTTCTTCTAATTGAGGAAGATATTGCTTGTTTGATTCATATTTGCCTTTATTGATAACCTTATCGTTACTTGCCAATAAAGATAATGTTTTTAAGTTACTAGAAGTTAGATCAACGGTTGAATATGCAGCCAAAAGAACGACCCCGTTATACTCTTTTGAGTGATTTCCTAGATATGAACACGCCATTGCTCCGCCCAAAGAATGGCCGCCAATATACCAATTAGTGACATTCGGCATTAAAGATTGTTTGTTATCTGCACCATTCATATTAAAAACAGCTAAATTGAATGGCATCTTAACCAAGACCGATGAAATGCCTTGATCAGATAGATCTCTCAATAAGGGGGCATATGCCTTATATTCAACTTTACCGCCTGGATAGAAAATAAATCCGTTTGTGGATTTTCCATCTTTTGGTTGGAAGGTAACGTAATCGTTTTTATCTTCTACTTTAGATAATGCTGAATCATTCAAATACGTTAACGCATCATTTGTGGCATGCTGATAAATGCCAACATAAATAAAGAATGCAGCCGCTACCGCTACAAGCACTCCACCAATTGAGGATGAGATAATAATTATTCTTTTAGTTCTTTTTTTCATAACACGAATATTATCGTTCAATATCCTTATTTCTTAAATGATATATTCTCTAATTTAAGAAGCTTTTCTTTTCTATCTATTCCTCCAGCATATCCAACTAAAGAACCATCTTTGCCTAAAATCCTGTGGCAAGGAATTATTATGGATATAGGGTTATGTGATATGGCATTGCCAGCAGCTTGGGCAGACATTTTTTCTTTATTTAATTTATGCGCTACTTCTTTTGCTATTTCACCATATGTTTTAGCGTGTCCATATGGAATAGTTAGAAGAATATCTAGAACTAGTTTTTGAAAAGGAGAGAACCCGTATGCTAATTTAGGAGTAAATTTTGGTTCCTCTCCAATAAAATAAATATCAAGCCAACGTTTGGTTTCTAAAATTGTCGTAGTGTCTTTACATTCTGTTTTATCAGTTAACTTAGATCCAAAATATTTCTGATCATTGAACCACAAGCCAATAAGAAAACCATCCTCTTCAGCAAGAGTCATCTTTCCTAAAGGAGATTCATATTCAGAAACGTAAATCATATTATTCTAATTCAATTGTGCTCGGTGGTTTTGATGTGAAATCATAGACAACGCGGTTAACCCCTTTGACTTCATTGACAATTCTATTAGAAATATGAGTAATGACCTCAAACGGAATGTTTGCAGGCTTAGCAGTCATGAAATCATCTGTTGTTACTGCGCGTAAAACAATCGCATAGTCGTATGTTCTACCATCACCCATAACACCAACAGAACGCATATTTGATAATGCGGCAAAATATTGATTTATCTTTTTATCTAGACCAGCATTTTTTA
This sequence comes from bacterium, assembly GCA_963638555.1. GTDB lineage: Bacteria > Bacillota_I > Bacilli_A > RFN20 > CAG-826 > UBA4951. Next base: position 207,806 of record CAVHQU010000001.1, read on the forward strand.
TTTCTTCGCGGAATATCGCATCGGCGTCTTGAACAATTTTGATCTTATCTTGCGTGATATCACCTATGATTCTGATGCCCAATCCAGGTCCTGGGAATGGTTGACGATAGACTAATTCGGCTGGTATCCCTAACAATAAACCAAGTTCTCTAACTTCATCTTTAAATAAATCTTTTAAAGGTTCAACGATTCCTTCAAAGCCAATGTCTTTTGGAAGGCCACCAACATTGTGGTGAGATTTAATCGTTTGAGATATGCCTAAACCAGATTCAATACGGTCTGGATAAATAGTTCCTTGCGCTAAATATTCACATGCAGGTATCTTCTCCTTTGTTTCTTTAAAAACATCAATGAAAGATTTACCGATGATTTTTCTCTTTTGCTCAGGATCAGTGACTCCTGCAAGACGTTCTAAGAATAACTTAGAGACATCGACAGGGATGAAATTGAATGAGAATTTAGATTTATCGGAGAAGAGAGATATAACGGACTTTGCTTCATCTTTTCTTAATAAGCCATGATCGACGAATACGCATGTAAGTTGATCGCCAATAGCTTTGCCAATTAAAGCAGCAACAACGGATGAGTCAACTCCACCAGAAAGAGCACAGATGACCTTTTTATCACCAACTTGTTCTTTGATTTCTTTAATTTTGTCATCAATGAATGAAGATGGTTTCCATGTTGGTGAACATCCACAAATATCCCAAACAAAATTTTCTATCATCTTTTGTCCATACTCTGAATGTTCTACTTCAGGGTGGAATTGCGTTGCATAAAGTTTTCTTTCTTCGTTTGCGTATATTGCATTCTTGCAAGCTTTAGAACTTGCCAAGCATCTAAAACCTTCTGGAAGAACTGTAACTTCATCATTATGGGACATGAAAACGTTATTGATTTCAGGAACGCCTTTCGTCAAAAGAGAGGATGCGTGTACTGATATTTGAATATTTCCATATTCGGTATTACCTCTATTTTCGACTTTTCCGCCTAAGGTATAAGCCATAAGCTGGCAACCATAGCAAATGCCAAGAATTGGTTTTCCTAAAGAAAAAATCTTCTCATCGATATGAGGAGACTTAGGATCATAAACGGAATTAGGGCCGCCAGTAAAGATGATGCCCTTAACATCAGGAGATGCTAAAACATCTAATGATGTCGTGAAAGGAAGAACTTCCGAGTAGACGTTGGTTTGTCTGACTCGGCGGGCAATCAATTGGTTATATTGACCACCGAAATCTAAAACTATTATTTTTTCCATACGCTCTATTTAACCACTTAAGAAAAAATCAAAGCAACATAAAAGTGCTTAACAATGTATAAATATTTTTACGCCTCTTCAATCAAATCTCATTAAAAATGAGCAAGCGTTTCTATTAAATCATCTATAACTAAATCAACCTTTATATTGTCAGTATCAATGCTCTTCTTGTTATAAAAACATGTCTTCATTCCAAAATCTCTTCCGCCAGCCATATCTGAAGTTAAGGAATCACCAATAATGCATGTTTCTTCAGGCAATATTTGTTGTTCTTCATTCAATTCTTTAAACGCGCCGGAAAAGAATTCTTTAGATGGTTTGGAATGGCCAAGTTTTTCTGAAATGAAGAAATATTTGAAACATTTATCCATATTGGCAATTTTTAAACGATGTAACTGTTGTTCATAAGGGCCATTTGATGCAACACACAAGATATATTTCTTTGAAAGGTATTCAAGCATCTCATAAGCATGAGGAACCACTATTGCACTTTCAAAAAGATTATCTTTGTAATATCTATCAAATTTAACACTGTCAAACTCTATGCCTAATTTATCGAAAAATCTTTGAAAACGAACTTTTTGGAGTTCAGGCATGCTAATTTCACCTTTTTCTATTTGTCTCCAAAGTTGATTGTTAACTTCATGAAAAATATCAAGCATGCTCAAATCAAATTTTCCTAAAGAAAAATCGGAAAAACCTTTTTCAAGAATATATTTTGTATATTCATCAAAATCTAAGAGAGTGTTATCTACATCAATGAATATCGCTTTCATGATTCATATTATATATAAAAAGATTATGAAATGCTCATAACTGTTTCTTTACAAATATTTTTACATTTGGAAAAGAAATAAAGGTTCCTTCGATTTAAAGAAAAACAAGTTAACTTTTTTATATTTTTCGCAGTGCAATATCGCATTATAAATAAAATCGATAATTTGTCACTAACTTTTTTTCAATTTTACTAGTTAATATCTAATGATTTTTATCTGTAAGCGCTTTCAGTAAAATTATGAAAAATAATTATTTAAATTTTCACGCACGTGTATAAAATCACGTCATCGAGGTAAAAAACTATGAAAAAATCCAAATTATTAGCAGTCACTCTTCTAGGAGCAGTCTTGGCCTTAGCAGGTTGTGGCGAAACTCACACTTCTTCATCCGAAGGAGCATCTTCATCCACTGAATCTAGCGTTTCCGGAAGTTCATCATCTTCATCGTCAAGTTCAGAAGTTTCATCTTCATCATCCGAAGAAGCATCAAGCAGTTCATCAAGTTCTGATTCAACACCAGCAGGTTTATCAAAGGCTGATGTTTCTGACATCATTGCAAAAGCAATCACAGCTCAAGGAACAAAAGTCTGCAGTGGTGTAATGTCGGATGATTATGGTTCAACCACATCATATGAATATGGTACAGATAAGTACGGTAACTTCACAAAGATTACAAATTCCTATAGCACATACTATTATGGTTATAATGCTGCAGGTGACATCTACGGTCTCCAAGTCTCATCGTATAATGGATCTTTATCAACCCCATGGAGCGTTGATGCAAAATCAATCTACGGCCCTAGCGCATATTTTTCTTCTGTAAACACTGGTTCATACCTTTATGGTGTTCAAGGCATTCTTGAGCATATCTCTGGCGTTATTGAAGCCGATGCCAATGGTGATTTTGAAGTCGATGGCGATAGCACAGCATTCTCATTTAGCGTTGGTGTCGTCGGAACATTATGGGGCAGCACGGCCTTACATGTATGGTCACTTGATTTCACGATGGAAGATGACATAGTTAGTGTCCTTACAGTCAAATGCACATCATATACAGGTGACAATATCGAAGCCGATTATGAAACAAACAAATATTCAGTTGTTGAAGGAGCCGATGCTGAACAAACAACCAGATTTGTATTCGCTCAATCAATTGGCGACAAAACTGCAACAAACCCATATGATATCGAAGGTTTATATTTCACTTCCGTCAACTACAAAGATTCCGATGGAAACGATCTTGGCGCAGAATATTCAGTAGGTGCATCCAGCAACATTGCCTTTACTGTTGATTCGTATGAACCATCTACAGCAAGCTTTAGCATCGATGGAATCACGTTGACCCACGATAATACCGACAATCCATATGGCATCTCTGGTGGTTACTACAATGGCAAATATACCATCTACGCTTATAACGAAGGCGACTACAACGTTACACTATCAACAGCCCACACTTCTAAGACATTCCTTCTCCACGTCACAAAACCAACAGCAAGCGAAATCAGCTATGTCCAAGGTTATACAAAAGAAGGCGATACATATTCTTATGTCGATGTTAATGAAGAAGCCAAAGCAACCGTCTATGCTGGACAATCTATCTCTTTAAGCGCAACAATTTCTCCAACAAAAGCTGATCAATCCTACACAGCAGAGATTGTAGGTGATAATGCTGATGATGCAACATTGGTTTCCGAAACAATCAAACCAGATACATGGTCTGATGATACAAGTGTTTATACATTCACATCCAACGTCCCAGGCACATACGAAGTTAAGATTACTTCCGCAACAGTTACAACTGTCAGCAAGACAATCACAATCACTGTCGTTGCTGCTCCAGAACTCTCTGGCTTACTTGCAAAGAGATATACATACACAGTCGCTGAACCTGGCACTGGCGTTAAGATCTACGACGATATCACATTCACCCCAAGTGCATCTGATGCAACAACAGGTACCGTTTCTATCTACACATATGACTATGAAAATTCAACTGGCTCTACCGTTGAATGCTCCTACACATATGATGCAGTAACAAGATCATTCTCATTAACGAAAGATGGCGCAGCGTATACGACTGTAAGCTTAGCATTCTCCACATCCTATAACTTAGTAATTACAACTGGAAGCGGTGATGATGCAGTTTCAACAATCGTTAAAGAATTCGATGTCGCAACAATCTTAAAGAACACAGCCTGGTATGCTACAGCCAGCAATGATGCAGATGTTTCCTTTAGTTTCATGTACGATGGAACAGTTTCATTCGAAACATGCATTTCCGGATATGATGAATGGGGCGATTGGGATTACACGCTTGATGCATATAAATACTATATGGATTACTCCATCAGTGAAACAGATGAAGGTTATGTTATCGTTCTCAGCCAAGATGACTTAGACGAAATTGCCGAAATGGATTCTGGTTTCGATGGAATCACTAAGATTGTTATGGCAAAGGATTTCTCCAAACTAAGCGTCACTCTCTCTTATGATGGAACGGCCGAAACTGTAGACTGCTCTTATACCAGAGGTTAATATATCTCTTCGGAAAGAAGACTATATTAAATGAAAAAACAAATATTAATTACCAGTGCGGCTATGCTTATGGCATTAGCTGCCACTGGTTGTAACGGAAACAATCAAAGTTCAGAAAGCGACGTTGCTTCGTCAGATGATTCTACGAGCAGCGTTGCTTCCTCCTCATCCGCTTCACCAATCATCGTTGATGATTTCTCTGAAGCATTAAGCAATACACGTTACTACGCAATCACGAGCTCATCCGGCGAGAAAACATATTACACAGAAGTTTTTACTGATAACTTCTACTATAGTGGCACTAGCTCATCCGGATACATGATTCCCGAAGAAGATAGTGGATACATCCACCCAGTATCGGGCAATTACAGTGATGGCGAAGATGGTTCATATTCTTTAGCAATTAACGTTTATGGGCGTGTAGCTGAAGCCAAGCAATATTCAGTTATCAGAAGTTCTACATTCTTAGGTTTGGTCAATAATTACGTAAAAACTTTCGAAAAGGTAAGTGATACAAAATTCAAATCTACTGATGAAACTCTTATTTCTGAAGTTGCATATTTCTTTGAATCCAAATTGCTTCGCTACGCCAATAACATCGTTTTTGATGTTGATGACTTAGGCAGAATTTCTCATCTCTACATTAACGAAGACGATGAATCACTCATGGATTCAGCAATCTCTGAGGTCGAACGTACAGATGTCTACCTATATAACGACTGGGTAAAGAATGGCTCAATTATTGAAGATCGTATCCAAGACTACAAGAACTTAGATAGCGCTCTTCTTAACCCAAAGTCTCTTTACAATAACCAAATCGTCAAATTCAACGCAATAGTCACTGGTGTCGATGACAATGGTGATGTCTATGTTGCCCAAACAGATTCAACAGGCGTTAACATTGGCATGCGTATCGAAGGAGTCTCTAACAAAAACTTCGAAGTCTATGACAATGTCGTAGTTGAAACCACAATTGCAACAAATAACAATGTTGTTTACGGTACGAATGGTGTTATTACATACGTCTCTGAAGGCAATTATATTCCTCAATTTTCTGAAGAGGGGATTGTTGATTACTATGGTGGAGGATACTATGCCTACTACTATTTCTCTTCTTCTACATACTACGCTGATTCGATCTATACGACATATGCATATGTTGCTACATTGCCAGAATTGGTTTCCGGTAAGGATTTAGTCGTATCACTTGTCTTCCCTAATGTTTACAGCGCTACCGAGACTTATTATGCAAGTTTTGTCCTTCCTTCATATTTAAACGATGAAACAAGAACATTGGCATATAACACTCTTAAAGCAGCTGGTATCTATGGCGAAGATGATGCATATGAATTATGTTTTGACTCAATCATCATGAGAAGAAACGCTTCAGTTAAAGGTTTCTCCCTTCAACTCCTCCCAAGTTCTTTAATTTATAAGAAGCTTACGGCCGTTCAAAAGATTGAACAAATATGTGGCTTAGCAAACTTCCCGTTGCCAACAAGCGTCACTCCTTTATCATATAAATTTGGTAAAGGCACTGACTACAATCTTGAATCACAATATGGAATCACAACCAGCGATAACGTTAACGGTTTGTTCGTTGGCGAAACTGATATTTCAGAAGATGACTACAATACATTTATCTCTAGCCTAGAGACAATAGGTGTCACCAAATATGATGAAATAGAGGATACGTATAGCTATCGTCACCTCATTTACACATATAATGGCTACATCATTGATACGATGTTTGTTGCAGCCACTTGGATTGGGGCTTCAAACCAATTAAGTATCTGGATTTATAAATCCGATACCGCAAATATAGTTAGATGCCCAACCGTTCAAGAACGCATAAAGGAAAAAGCCCCATGGTTTGATTCTTCATCTTTCTTGAGATATGCAGATAGCTATGACGCAGATTATCACGTCTTTGAAATTAGTAATTACGCTAACGTTCAATATGACGAACCACTAATCGCCGTAACATTAGATCTCAACACAAATGTTGGCGAAGATTACAAAAAGACTCTTGTTCAGACGATGGGTTATAAGCAATACAAAGTTGATGGTAAATCCTATACCTATAAATCAAGAGGACAAGTCCATTACGTCTTTCAAAAAGATGAAGGCCAATTCGTTGATGTTGCTACATATCCAACAACCGATTATACATACACGGGTCACGCCAAATGGAATTACCGTGTTGAAATACTAATCTATCGTGGAGATGCTCCAATCACTGTTCCAACCTATTCTGATTTGACTCCTCTATCAGATTTGTATGCGGCTAAGGATTCTTCTCTTGCATATGCCTCAGCATTACCAAGCGACGCTAAAGTCGAAGTATGGAAAGATATGTGGGAAGATGATCCATATTATGATCTTCTCAAATATGGCTATTGTCACCGTGATGAAGCGTTCGTATACACATCAAATATTGATGAAGCATACGAATCAATCAAGACAGGCTTAGCAAACGCTGGATATAAAGAGTCCGAAACATATGAAGAATATGAAAACTGCACTCTTTATAGCAGGGTCTTCAAAGGTGAATATTATTACGTATTCGTCATGAAAACCACAAAAGGCTATGTACGCGTCATAAACGACTTAGGCGGCATGGATTTCTATAGTTAATAATTCCCGATCTCTCAAGAGATCGGTTTTTTCTATTTGATGGTATTTAGTCAAAAATGTACTTAAATTTTATTTAAAGGAAATAATTGACTTAAGGATTATGCTCAAATAGAATTAAGCGTGTTTGGAGGGGAACGATTATGAATATATTAGCCGGATTATCAATAATGGCTACTTGCATCACTTTTAATGCATTCAAAATTGGCGAATCTACAATAGAAAATCCATTAGGAACACTACTGGGAGTAAAGCAATGATGTTGGCATCTACGTTATCGATGGTCAGTATTGCACTAATAGTTGGAGTTTGATACCAAATGAATAAAAATATGTTTTTCCCTGTCCTCCGCCTTACTTTTTTCGTGTAGTAAGGTGGATTTGGATAATTATCACTCAGACACACTAATCAATATTTTCAAAACACAAAAATCTTGGTCTAATCAAAATAGTTTTCGTTACAAAGAGAAAGATGGTTTTATTTGCTCTGCATTTTTTTCTATCTACGACAATTGCATCTATGGCCTATTTGGTGGCACATATTGCAAATACGATTTTGAAGAAGAAATCGCAACTTTTATAGAAGATAACGCCAAAAGAAACGTAGTTTATCCTAAAATCTCAAACATTGATGAATTTTTTTCAACAATATGTGATGAATATAGCTATGAAAAAATCATTTCAGCAAATGACTTATTGCCAGGCGTTGAGGATATTTTGCTAACTTGCGACAGCTGGCAATTAATCCTTGATTCAGAATCTCCACGAATCGTCAAAATCTTTTCATTTGAATCGTTTCTAAAAAGCGAAAAAATAATTTCAGCAATTAAGACCGTTTATAAAACAGAAGAATCCTTTAACGCATGGTTAGAGTCAAGTAAATATACATTTGATGATGAAGAAATAGCAGTTGGTATTAGTTTAAATAAAGAAAGAGATCAAATCATTCCTCAAATCAATGTGGGGTCTTTAAGCACTTCATTTGAAAGATATGGAGATTTTAGTAGTTACCCTAACTATTTTAACTGAATAACAAATTTCTCTTATTACATCGTTTATAAATATCCATTTTTGCAAGCTTAATAAAATCTTCATCATTTAAATCAAAAATGTGAGATAGTTTTCTTCTATCTCACATGCTTATGGTTTGAATCTATGTAAACTATATATTCTTATTACTATATTGGCATTACCTTATCTTACCTCCTAGTAACTAATCTCTCTGAAGATCCCATAAATCTTCGAATGAGTCTTTCGTTCCCATCATTGTATTTAAATTTTCGATTAATAAGTCGGTTGATGGTAACTCAACTTCTAACCCAGTTCTACTATTTTGAATTTCTATCATATATTATCTTTTAAGAATTCCCTTCCTTAGTTTCATAAGAGCTACCTCCTTTAATTCAAGAGTAACATTTTCTTTGTTTTTGTTTCTCTTGATGGCAACATTATGACCTATTATGTAATGATTGTCAATACCTAAAGTAACATTTTTTTATTTTCGTAACTTTATTATATACTGTATAGAAAAATCTAGTATGTAATTGCCCTTTTGATAAAGGAGCGTATTCTAACAGTAGAAACGAAACAGCATAGAGAGGAACAACTATGGGCTTTAAAACAGGCGGTGGCAATCATTTACAAGCATACGACATAAAAACCGGTCAATATACCGACGAGGAATTACATGAAATGAAGAAAAAGGATATGGAGAATCTAGTCTTTGTGCAATATATTTGGTTATGACATTTCAAAATATCCGTTCCATTATCCAAAAATGAAAATACATGATAGAGATTATTGTCAAACATTCATAGAATATTTCCGAAAACAGATAACTTCATTTCATATTGATAATCGTAAGATGCTATATCTCCTTACCTGGCACGAAAAGGACGATAAAAGCAAATACCTTGAGAAAATAGGTTATTCAAAAGAAAGGCCTGATGAATTAAGTAAAGATTAAAATTTGCATTCAAAAGAGAAAGATTAATATTTTCTAGATTGGACGAATATGGTTTGAATTGCGTCGAAGAAATCGAACTCAAAGGGCATAAAGTAAAAACATATTGGCAAATTAATTTAGATGATTCTTCAGCCAAATTTGTTACATTAATACCAGGAGGGTTAAAGAAATGAACGTTAAAATTGGCGATTGCATAAAGACATTAGTAGATAAAACAACTTACATGGAAGATAGCGATTATTTTATCGTTAAAAAAGGAAGTGAAGGACTTGTATGCGAAGTCTACAACGATGGCGGAGTACTTGTCGAAATCGAAGAAAACGACGAACATCCGTTTGCATTAGTTTCTTACAGAGCAGATGAGTATGAAAAATCTTGAAAGCCTTTATTATGTATAAAGTTAAGACTTCCATTAAAATTGGTTATCGCATAAAACATTAGTAGATAAAACCACATATTGGGGAGATAGTGGCAATTTTCTATTGCCAAAAGGCAGTGAAGGCCTCGTATGTGAAGTTTATGATGAAACGATTCTTGTGGAATTCGCAGAAACAAGTGAACGTTCATTCGCTTTACAAGACTATAAAATCGGCGAATACGAAATAATAAGTAAGGACGATTGAGAATTCAATTATTTCTCAATAACCATAACATTTACTCTGCCTGTTGCAACAGTGCGCGCATCTAAGGCGATAATCTTGTTTTTATCGTCTTTGAATATAGGATTTGTTTTAGCAACTTCTTCGTTAAAAGAGTCTGGAGCGAGATATCGATAGAATGCTGAAGAATGCCAATGGCCAACAACTAAAGTTTTGCCTTTAGCCTCTTCGGGATTGAAATATCCTTCTAAATACATAATATATGGGCAACCCCATGCTGCGTTTTCCCAAATCTTTTCATCAGTTTGGTTTCTCCAATTTGGATCGTATTTAAAACCAAAAAACGTACATTGCGTATCAAGTCTATCCATATTCTTTAAAGGAATAAATGAGTGAACAAAAATAAGGTTATCTAATTCAAAATAGTTAACCCATTCATCAGAAAACATCCAATCAACTATTTCTTTGATTATTCTTGCGTGCAAGTGATTAGAAAGAAAAGATGGTCCACATTCCTCCGGATCCAACTTATAATTGCCTGCTTCGAGAAATTGAAAAAATGTTTTGCTAGTCCCATTGGTGTTATCCCATATATCAGGATATTTTTTATGCGATAATTCTCTAAATAGATATTCATGATTTCCTCTAATTAGAATTCTTCTATCTCTAGGCAAAGTTTTAATCCATTTATAGAGCTTCACCGCTTCATTGCCTCTATCAAAAAGATCACCGCAAATAATAATTTTATGTTCTGGATTTTCTCTATCAAATCCAGCTTCTGATAAAGCCTTCATATATATTGAGAAGAATCCATGAATATCACTGGAAACGAAGTATTTCATATATACGTACCCCTTGTTTTTATATTTTTATAAGTTGTTAAAAAGTCTTTCAAAAAGTTCTTTCCAAGAATTTTCAATGTTTTTTTCTTGGTATTTTTCTGCAAATTCATATGTGCTTCGTTTAAGGGATTGAAGCTTGTCTTTGTCTTTTAAGAGTTCAATTATCTTATTAGCAAAAGCATCTGGATCATTTGAATCAATAACATAACCGTTAATATCATTTTTTATTACGGAACTCGTTGGGTCGCCCATCTCTTTCCAAATAGTTGGAACTGAGAGAGTATTGGCCTCAATAACAGTTAAAGGGAAACCTTCAAATTTAGATGTAATTAAATAAAGATCGCTTTCTAGATAATGAGGTTCTAATTGAGATATGCCTGATATCAAATGAACGTTTTTTAGATTATTTTCTTTGATATAGTTTTCCATTTTTGGCTTCATGCTGCCATTACCATATATGTTAAAAACATACTTGAAACCTTTTTCATCTAGAGATTTAGCCACCTTTAGTAACATCATCGGATCTTTTTGATCTTCGAACCTGCAAGCGCTCATGATGGTGTTGCTATGATATTCAAAATTCTCTTTTCTTTTAAATCTTGATGGATTGTAGATTACTGAACTAGGAAGTTTGTTATCTTTATCGATTGCTTTTCTGGTCGCATCAGTAAGAAAAATGTAATAAGAAGGTTTCTTCGATAAGCATCTGAATATTTTTGAAACAAACGATTTATATAATTTTGAGTTGAAATGAAAATGCTGAACAATAAATCTGTTTTTTGGTGCAAACAAAAGAAGCTCTTGGCTAGCAAAAACGAAAATATCATCTTTGCTTGACATCTTTTCTAGCTTTTTTCTCCATTTGAATCTTCCAAACGTATATTCATGAAGACACGTAAATAGAAGTTTTAAGGCTTTAAGATAATGATGGTCATTCCATTTCTTGCCAAAATTAGAATCCAATTGAGATATTTCATCTTTAAAAGAAATATCTTCCAAAACGATGTTCTTGGGAAGATCGTATTTTATTTTTTCTCTATCTATTTTAGAAAACGGAATGAGGTGAATCTCATAATCATTCTCTAACATCCTAATAATTTGGAGGGTAACCATTTCGGTTCCTCCAATATTATTAAGTTGTTGAATGCACCAATAGATTTTTTTCTTCATGAAGATATTATACTAAATATTCTCAGTCTTTACCCTTAAATCTACACACGCACCCCTTCTTTTTGATATTTATCCTTAATTTTTATAATTTGAGAACGCGCAAGAATTTCTTTCTTAGCAAGCTCATGAGCGAGTTCATCTAAGAATGGGCGATTATCAATTAACATTTGTTTTGTTTTAGCATAGAAAACGTTCATCTCATGTGCAATGAGGTTGTTTTGCTTAGTCTTCAAATCTTCCGAAGCCGTCCTACCATCACAAATCATTGCATCAAATCCGTAAGCGCCAAGCGTTGGATATCTATGGAGAATTCTATAAGCTCTATCAACGTCGCTTTCGACACCCATATCTTCTTCGCCATAAACGATTTCAGTCGCAGCCTTGCCAGCTAATAAAGCCATAACTCTGTTATCCATATTAGATTTATATGCCCAATAATCGTCCGGATTGCTCAAAGAAGTGAAACCAGCATTATCGCTATAATGGTTCTTAATAGTAAGAAGATTAACGCATCCAGGATTGAGAATTTCAGCAATAACAGCATGCCCCGCTTCGTGATAAGCCGTTCTTAAGGCGACTTCTGGTGAATATCCACTTTCGCCTTCTGGAGCGCGGTAAATGATTCTCATACATGCGTTAATGATATCCTCTTCTTCAATCGCTTTTTTATTGTTATACCCAGCATACAGTCCAGCAAGATTAATTACACTTTCAAGTTCAGCGCATGAATGACCGCTTAATAATCTAGCAATGTCCTCTGGGTTAATTCCTTCAACGTGGACCTTATTCGATAAATAATACTTAACGATTCCCGTTGCTTCATCAGTTCTAGGGGCATCAACTTTTATGACAGTATCAAACCTTCCAGCACGGATTAGAGAATCAGGAAGAGATTCCAGTGAATTTGTTGTAGCAAGAACAAACACGCCTTTGTTTTTTACTTCATCAATGCAAGATTGAACAGTAATGTATTCCTCTGCGTTGCGGTGAAAATCATCTTCATTGGCGAACTTATCCATATCATCCAAGAAGACAATAGATGGAGCATTCTCTAAAGCCAAATTGAATGCATTTCTAATTTGATTAACAAACTCTCCATCAGATTTATCTTTTCTACACGTATATGCCTTTAACCCAGATTCTTCAATAAAGCAATTTGCCATGAGAGTTTTGCCAAGTCCTGGTTCACCATCTAATAACAATCCTTGTGAAAGGGTTATTCCTAATTCTTCGTATTTCTTTCTGTTCTTAATTGAATCGCAAAGCCTTGCTAATTCTTTTTTGATTGATGAATAGCCAATAATTTTTTCAAAGCCCATAATATTGTTCCTTTCTTAATTATCAATGTAGACGCATGAATAAAGTCGTTGCTGAAAATTAGGTTTTATAACCTTTATTGCTGTTATCTTTATCAGTAAGTGTATTTTCTGAATTTTGAGGTTGTTAACTTTAGCCTACTCAATAGTGTTATCAAGCATTCGCCTTAACAATAACTTCATACCCCCTCTTCAATAACATTAAAGTGAAATGTTTGGTAATACTAAAAAATAATCAACAAATACTATTATCAAGTAAACTACATTTAGTCGATTAACCCGCTGTAGTGTGTAGTATTGGGTTTTGATCGATGTGGCTATAAGTATAGTTGTAGGTTAATATTTTGTCAATCTATGAACGTGATTAAAATAATATAATAAATTTATTTATTATATTTTTTTAAATGTTTTCATTATAACGACCGTTTAGCGCATAAAGAAAGGTGAGCAAATTTTCTTCGTCTCTTATATGTCTTTTTTTAATTTATTGCAGGATTAATTTTTCAAACAACTGATAGGAACAACACAAACCCCATCTTCTCTTCTATAGCATGAACCATGACTCGTTAAAACCATTTTAAATTTTGGCGCCTCATGATTGCTAGCTACAACCCTTTTCTCAAATAATTTTAAAGAATTAGCTCCTTTTTCTATATTATCGGGGTCTGCCAATTTAATTTCTATTGCACCATATTTGCCATTTGGCAATTCAACAATGGCGTCTACTTCTTGCCCACTGCTGTCTCTATAGTGTTTAATCGTTGCATCTATAGACTCGGAATATACAGATAAATCTCTGATTGCAAAATCTTCGAAGAATAAGCCAAATGAATTTAAGTCATTCAGTAGATCGCTTGGATTTATCCCTAAACAAGCAGCCGCAATAGACGTATCAATGAAATGATGAGTTGGAGCGTTTCTAACGGAAACAGAGCTTCTCAGATTAAGATTCCAGGCAGGCATATCATAGACAATAAACAAATCCTTCAAAACTTTAACATAAGTGTCAAACGTATCTTCATCTAGTTTTGATCTATTCCCAGATTCAATAATATCAGATATCATTTTCGTCTTTTTGGCTTGTGTAGATATATTTCTTGCATATGATTTTAAAATTAAAGTCAACAGATCAATATTTTTACCTTTTAAAAATAGCGAAAAATCATCATTCTCATCTTCAATCGTGAATAAACCTTTATAATAGTTTTTAGTGATACGTATCGCTTGTTCCGGATTGCTAACCTTGCTGGCCAAAGGCCATCCTCCCCTGCAAATTAGATTTGCAATATCGCTCAACGAAATAGAATTGTCATAGTCAAATAAATTTTTAAATTCATAATCGTTCTCTTCAAAAAGAGACCTCAAAGAAACAATTCCAAGTGATTCTCCAGACTCATATAAAGTAAAAGGCTTGAGCGTCATTGAAACTATTCTTCCAGCGCCAGAATGTTGTATTTGTTGTGCACCGACTGGAGTTGTACTTCCAGTGATTATGTATTTTCCGAAAACATAATCATGGTCCAAATCGCTTTTTATGTAATTCCATATGTCAGGAACTTTTTGCCATTCATCAATCAAATGCGGATACTCGCCAACCAGTGCGCATCTTGGGTCAGCTTTCGCTAATCCAATGGCATTGGCCGTCTTCAATTCGGTAATCGATTTAGCGTATTGGGTACACATTGTTGATTTTCCGCAAAATTTTGGCCCTGTCACCAAAACACAGCCCATTGAACTCAAATTTAATTTCAACGCATCTTCTGCAAGTCTTTTTATATATCTATCTGCCATATAAGCACCTCACATAAAAATTATATTCCTATCTCACTGATAAACAATATTATTTTCGGTGTTTTGAAACTTTTATTTTCGGTGTTTTGAAACTTTTATTTTCGGTGTTTTGAAACTTTTAAATCATTAAAAAAGAAAAAAGCTCGTTGACCGAGCTTATCATTTCTTGAAATCTTCGTTTACTTTTTTCTCTACTTCATTGCAAATAACTTGTAATGAGCAGGAATGGCAATCCATTTTTACCTTATTCATCAAATGATCTAACGCTTTAGTAATGTTTTCACATTTCGTTACAATTGCGCTTAGCTCATCGTATTTGTATTCATCAAAAGTAACAAAGATTGTCTTAACATTTTTAACAAAAGGGAGTTCTTTGTATTTGGAAATGAAATAATTTCCAAGCTTAGAAAAATCTAAATGATCTTTTTTTAAAGAATTTTTAGAAACCAGAAGGCTTTCTTTTTTATTGAAAGCGGATTCTCTAACCATAACACCATCATAAGCAAAATGATATTTCACATAGTCAAACTTACGAATGCTGTTATAAAGGACGTTTCCAGAGCCCATAAGGTCGTTATTAACGCTTGCAACGGTAATCCTCGCATAATTCCCATCGCCGTTAATTGAATTCAAATCTTGACCTATTAGAAGAATCTCATCATCGAATTCAGAATCAGTTAATAAATCGAGAACAACCCCTTTAAATTGGCTTGCACCTAATTCAAAGGCTTTTTCATTGCTGAAAATTAGTTGATTGTTATTCTCAATAAATGTTTGATTTTGATTGAGAGTTAGTCTTTTTGCTTCGTATTTATTGTTGATTTCATTAACGTCATTAACTAAATCATCAAAAATAAACATAACTAGATTTTACGGTTTCTTTTCTTCTTGTCGTAGATCTTTGTTAAAAGAGGCTCCAAAGAAGAAGTTAATTTCATATCTAAGTTGAAGAAATAGATAATGAACAATAAGCCAAAGAGAGCAATGAATGCGCCAATGACCGTGCAAAGGATGCTAATCCACAAAGCCCAGTTCAGATATGGGAAAAGTGTCCAGCTTAAGACAATTAAAGCGGTACCCATATTTATCTTCCTCCTGCTAAGCCTTTTTGACGGGCATATTCAGCAGCACCTAAAGCGCCCATTAATTGAGGATCGATAGGGAGGTTGACAACCTTTAAGTGTAAAACCTTTTCAATCGCGTCTTTTAAGCCATCGTTTTTAGCACAGCCACCAGTTAAGGTAATGTTATCAACTGCTCCAGCTTTCTTTGCCATGACGAAGCATCTTTTTGCAACTGAGAATTCAATGCCTGCAGCAATTTCGTCCATTGGTTTTCCTTCACCAACTAATGAGATAACTTCGGATTCAGCAAAAACCGTGCATTGAGCAGTGATAGGAATAATATTCTTTGCTTTCAAAGAAAGTTTTGAGAAAGTGTCTAAATCCATCTCGAAGGCTCTAGACATCGCTTCAAAGAATCTTCCTGTGCCAGCAGCGCATTTATCATTCATAGCGAAATTAAGGACTGTTCCATCCGTATCAACGGCAATGCCTTTAACGTCTTGCCCACCAATATCAATAATTGCTTTGACGTTTGGATCAGTAACGTGGACACCCATCGCGTGGCAGGAAATCTCAGAAATATTTTCATCCGCAAAAGGAACTTTGTTTCTGCCATATCCTGTGCCAACCAAGTAAGATAAGTCTTTAGGGGAATTTAATCCTTCGACTTGAACAATTGCTTGATCTAAAGCATCTTGAGCGCTTAAAACGGAATTAATTCTGCTTCTTAAGGTAACATTTGCTACCATCTTACCAGTTTCGTCGACAATAACGCATTTTGTATAGGTACTGCCGGAATCACAACCACCAAAATATTTCATATTCATTTATCTCCTTACCATGATTTTGCATCATCAATAACTTCTAAGCTTGGATCAACAGGTTCTTCTCTCATGACAGAGCGCATATATCTGTTAACTTGATCCCTAACGCCTTGTTTAGAAATGACACGTGGGTCCATTAAATCGTGATCGACCCAAACGAGTTTGATACCATGTTCTCTAGCACGTTGTTCAAACATACCATGCATGCCATCGAGAGCTTTACAAGAAATGTGTTCCCACAGAATAACCATATCGGCCTTGTAGTAATCGCAGAACTTCCAAAGATCATCAAGTAAGACTTCATAGCCACCATGGGTTCTGTTTCTCATAATCATCTCTTCATAAAGTTTAGCGATATCGTATATTGCTTGTTCAGGATCATCTTCTGAAATCTCGTCAAAGTAGCAGAGAGAAAGCATATCGACTAATGGAACGATTCCCCAGCAGTTTTGAAGCCATGGGAGGAAGTCCGTATAGAATTGAGATTGAACGCCCCAGATGATTGCTCTATGACGCATCTCTTTGCAAACCATTGCTTTTCTCTTATAAGCTTTTTCAGCAAGCTTT
Source organism: bacterium (assembly GCA_963638555.1). Lineage (GTDB taxonomy): Bacteria > Bacillota_I > Bacilli_A > RFN20 > CAG-826 > UBA4951. The sequence continues at coordinate 225,153 of CAVHQU010000001.1, forward strand.
GTAATCTTTCTATCAGCCTTAACGAAGTCATCGGAGCGACCGGCAACAGCCATGTATGTTGTTTCAGAATATAAAGCTAAGTTAGCACCAAAGACTTGTGGGTAATCCGTTCTAGACATTTCCATCCAGGATTTACGAAGCCTTGTTTCTTCGTTGAAGCGTTTAGCACATTTGAAATAGTTATCCCAATTCCATTTTTCACCAGTTTTTTCTTCAATGAATTTGATAGCGTTTCTGATTTCTTGTGCAGCATATTCTTGAACGCCTTCTTCAGTATGTCTAAGAGGTGCAGCAATTTGGAAAGTAGGAACACCAAATTCTTCATATTTTTTACCCATGATGCCATTTCCCATCAAAGATCCATCACATGTTGTGTTACATTGAACGGCGCATGCGCCATAAATTGGCATATCTTCGTCAACTGCGCAGCCAGCTTCAGCGGCAGGCATTGGGCAAACGTCGCCAGGAATACCCATTTCCTGAAGAACATCAAGATAGTGAGTGACAGCCATTGGATTTAATAAGACAGAGACATATACGGCTGCAGTTTCCCAACTAACAGCATATAAGTTAGGGAAACCACACATGACGTGGAACATTTCGTTTTCATCAAGAACAACGCATTTCTTAGAGAATTTTTCATTATTTCCACATCTTTTATCTGCTTTGAATACTCTCGTTAAAAGTTGAGCAATATCTAGAGCAACCAAATCATATTCAGTATGAGCGATTCTAAGTGCTTCCTTTCTCAAACCCGTCGTATGTTTATCAATCATCATCGGGACAGCTAGATAGTTAAGCATCCATCTGTATCTAAAGAAACCTTTTAAATTATTTGGCTTAACGATGAATTTAGCCAACATCCACATGATTTTAAGCCAGCATCTGAAGTCATAGAAAGTGTCTACGAAGCCTCTCCACTCTCTTCTCTTTCTGACTTTTTTTCCGTTATAAAGCTTTCCTAAGGCTTCGGAACCTACTTTTGCTCCCATTATTTTTTGCCTCCTTGAATCTTCTTAATCTCAATGCTTTCAACGAAAGCTTGAACTCTGGTTCTAATTTGTCCAGATGAACCAACAGCATATGGTCTATCAATAGAGAGAACAGGGTAGTTGTAATCGTCTCTAAGCATATGGGTGCCAGTCATTCTTTCGTATGCCCATGGGTCACAGAATTTCATTTGCTCATAAATAATTCCATCGGCATGGTAATCTTTAGCAATTTGATTAACATATTCTTTTCTTTGTCTGAATTTTGGAAGATTCATATGGCGTGGGCACATGCATGAATGCATGTATTGGGCACATATTTGGGTTAGTACATCTTCATTGTCGTTAAGGATGATTTCTTGTCTTCCTGGAAGAGAACCGAAACAATATCTGTCAGCAACAACAAGGGCGCCAGATTCTTCAATGAGTTTAATCATATCGACATCATCAACTTCTGATCCGACGACAGCAACCTTTGCACGGTATTTCTTTTTTGCATCTGGAACGCGTGTTTTTACTTCTTCAAGAGTCTCCTCAAGTTTATCGATTAATAAGTAATGAGGGCAGACGTATGTGCACATGGTGATGATATGGAACTCATATCCAGTGATACGTGGGTTCTCTTCTTTTCTAAATTCACCTAGTTCGGTTATGATGCGGCAAATCTTGTTATGCTCCTTAACTGCTTCTCTTAAAGCATCATCAGAAACGTCTATTCCAAAATGTTCATGCAAAGAGTTTAAAATCTTCTTGCGGCATTCAGAAACGTATAAGTTCAAGCCGTTATCATCGTCCTTCATAGGAACTTCTAGATATTCGTAGAAGAAATTATCTGCTGGCATTGTTTTGAGTAATTCCATGTTTTCAACACAGCGATTGATCATTGAACAGCCATCAGGCGTAAAAAGGCAATCAAGATATTGATATCCGCCTTCGATAGCTCTTTCTAATAACGCTCTCGTATATTCACATAAAAAGGAGGTCATATAGTATGTCCCCATCTCAAGAGAGCCGGTACGTGGAGCTCTTAAACGTGAGGAGAAGCATCCTTTGAGGTTAAGAAGAACTTCAGGAATTTGCGAGCATGTCGTGCCAAGGCACTTAAGCCCTTCTTCTTTTGCTTGTCTTACTAGATCATTATTCGCGTTATCTAGTAATTGCTCGAAATAATACAAATGTTTTAAATCTTTCATTTTGACCTCCTTATAATATTCCTAATTTTTCTAATGCAATTTTTGTGTTCTTAACGATATTTGAATCTTCGTTAAGAGAGAATACTGAATTGCCCTCAACATCCGAGAGCATCATTTCTTTGTCATCTGGAATTACGCTCAATAAGTTTAACGATTCGAGATTAAGTTTATTGATATCTACTGTTTCGCTAACACGATTAAGAATCAATCCATCAGTTTCGTACATGACTAATTCTTTAGCAACCTTCTTTATCGTTTTTGTTACTTCAATGCCTTTCTTAGACGCATCGGAAACAAGAACTAGATGGGTGACCTTCTCCATTACTCTGCGATTAACTTGCTCAATACCCGCTTCACCATCAATAACCACATAATCAAAATTATTGGCAAGAAGGCTTATTACTTCTTTGAGATAAGCGTTAACCTTGCAATAACATCCACTCGCTTCAGGACGACCTATAGCGAGGAAGGAGATATTGTCTATTTCAACTAAAGCATCAAAGATTTGGTATTTTGCTTCGGAGAGAATTTCCAGAGCTGCTTTTGAGTCTCCATTCTCCGCATGTTCAATGAATAACTTTCTTATATCATCTACCGTTGAAGATGAATTAACGCCTAACGCTGTCGCTAATCCAATGGCAGGATCAGCATCAATGGCTAAAATTTTCTTATCTGGATATTTTTCATGGAGCAATCTAACAGACAAGGCAGAAATTGAAGTCTTACCGACTCCACCTTTTCCACAAAAGGCTAATATAACTGGCTTACTCATAATCATTTCTCATCTACATGGACAATAACGTATCCATCCACGAGGTTAGCTTTGGAGAGAATACCTTTTATTTCCACCTTTCTTTCCATCAAATCGGTGAAGATTAATGAGTTTTGCTTCATTTCAATACTCATAACATTCTTCATCAAGATGTTTTTATCATCTATTTTGTCTTTATAAATCGTTGATAAACACATATATGGTTCCTTATTTCTTTAATTCTTTCAAAGCCAATGAAAGAGATTTGTTGCCTTCCTCGAAAGAATTAATCGCATCTTCAACTTCTGCGTAAGCATCAGAATTAACATCTTTTAAAGAATTGGCCAAATCTTGCAATTCTTCATTGTGATGTTCATTATGATTAATCATGTAATTAATGAGAGCAATGAGTTCTTCTTTATTGTTCGTTTCCATAAAAATGACTCCAGGAATATATCATTATCATTTTATCGATAACTTTTTATCGAAATATACTTTATCACTTTCTGCCTTGCTTTATCAAGAAAATATCGAACTTTTTTGCGAAATTAGTACAGTTTAAAATGTTTGTTATTGCTAACCTTTTAAAAGGGGTAACCAGATCGCTAATAAATAAGTAAAATACTCAGGAGGTTTATTTTATGAAAAAATGTTTAGGAATATTATTGTCAGGATTGTTTGTCCTTGGAGCGGTTTCTTGTTCAAATGAAACATCATCAAGCAGTCTTTCAAGTGAAGAATTGAGTCAAAAGAGCGTGAGCGTGTATCTAAATTCGCTTGATAAAACAGCTTCTGTAAATCTTCATTTCTATGATAAGGATGAACAAATTCCATATATTGAGATGGATGATGCATTCAGGATCCGTAAAGCGTTATTTGATTCAGGAACAACTTATGAAACGCCAAATAAATCAACATACGAAATAGCTAGAGACGGATCTCAATATACCGTCACGATTAACAAACGTGGAACGGCTACATTCGATATTGAAAATCAAACTCTAACAATTCCAAACTTGGGTTTAGTCCAAGCGTACTCATATAACGACACTCCATATGATATTTTATGCATGGATTCATCCTCTTCTTCGATTCATTATGTAACTCATCAGAAAAATGGCGACAGTCTTAGAGCCTATGCATATATGGGCAATGAAATGGTTATTTCCCTTAAAGAATACAGCATACCTGTATATGAAAAAGATAATAAAGCGTATATTCCATTAGATCTCTTCAACAACTTCTTTTTAAGCTATACGTATAACAATTTCGTCTATAACGGAGATGCTATATTTACATTCACCGGTCTTGATAATCCATCTGAAGAATATTTAAATAATTTCTATTTTTGTTCAAATGCTAAAAAGAAAAGAAGCAAAGAATTAGCTGAGTTCTCATACAATTCATTAATGCTCAACCTTAATTACCAATACGGACTAAAAGAAAGACATTCATTTGGCGATTTTAGAAAAGAATTTAAAGATTTAGGATTAGAGGATTCTTTAAAATCCACAGACGAAAAAGAATACATGTCTGGCATATTTAAGTTTATTTACAACGCATTTGGCGATGGCCATTGTTCATTTCAAAGAAGAAGTCCATACTCTACAGCAAACATTTACGATGAAGTAAGAGCATCAGCTAAGTCTTACGTCAATATTGGTTATGTTGAATTGATAAAATCATTAACTGAAAATGGAACATTCCGTTCTTCTGCCGCTGAAACAAATCCAGATTATGGAAAATGCTATTACGAAGACGGAGATACAGCCTATGTTAGATTTGATAAATTTTCTATGTTAAGCGAAATTCCAGATTATTATCAAAACGCACCGACAGGTGATGAAACAGATCTATTTGGTGTAATTATATATGCAAATAAAAAGATTAAAGAAAACTCTGCAATTAAAAATGTTGTAGTTGATATGGCCACAAACAGAGGTGGAGAAGAACCTTCATTAATATTTGCTCTCGGATGGTTATTAGGCAATGATGCAAGAGTTTCTCTTAAAAATCCTGTTACTAACTGCGCATCAACCATTTATTACAATGCTGATGTAAATCTTGACGGGAAATATGATGTCACGAACGATACTCTTGAAGGATATAACAAATTCATTCTTACATCTCATTCATCCTTCTCCTGTGGTAACGCATTCCCTTGTTTTGCAAAAGCTAGTGAAAAAGTAAAAATCATTGGTCAAACATCTGGCGGAGGAGCGTGTCAAGTTTTCCCTCTTGTGACAACGGATGGCACAGTAATCAATATTTCAGGCGGTGGAGTCCTATGTACAGAAAAGAACTCTCATTACGAGGACATTGATGATGGCGCCACACCTGACTTCACTATAACCGAAACAGCGAACATATTTGATCGCGCATACACAACAAAGGTCGTTCATTCATTAGTTCTTTAAAATAAAAGGTTCCCAGCACTTACCGGGAACCTTTTTGATAAGGAAATCGAGTTTATTCGAGGAGTCCTTTAATTGTTGTGCCTTTATAGGCAAATGTATACGAAGTTGAACTTGAAAAATCAACTGTGAATGCGACTAAAACATTTGGATGAGTTATAACTGTCGCATTTTCATCTATTGCATCAATTGTTGTTGTATCTGATCTCTTAGTTATATAAACCTTTTTGCCTTCAGTTCCAGCAGTGAATTGCCATCCATCAACAATTCCGTACGATGATGTTGTTTTGCCATCAATGGTAACCGTGAAATCATCTTTAGAAACTGTAACAGCTTTGCCAGTTCTATTTGCGACGCTAAATGTAGTTACGTAAATTGGTGTACTATCAGTTTCGCTAGCATTCATTTTTTGACAAAATTCACTAGATGTTGAATCGCTCTTTGAGAAAACTATATTTCCTGAATTTCCACCCATGCCATTACAGGAGGCTAACATTATCGGTAATCCAAGTAATCCGATCATCATTTTGATTGTTTTTTTCATAATTCTTTTTCCTTATCTGAGAAGGTCTTTCCTTCTCGCATGGTTACATTATACACTATTCTGTATCTTTGACAATAATTTTATGTAACATTTTATATTTTTTGTTATTTTTTTCTATAAATTAATTAACAAATGCATATAGAAACAAGGAATAATGTAAGAAATAATTGCCTTCGTTTATAAAATAAACATTGAAAGTTTTTTAAATTTACGCATTATATCTAGGTATGAAAAAATCTAATCTTATTTTATTAACATTACTTAGCACCACATTATTCTCATGCGGAGGAAACGATTCGTTAGATTCCACTGAATCCTCGTCAGCACAAGATGAAATCGTTGATGTTCTTCCTGATGGATATACAAATTCCGTCAAGGATTATTTGAAGGCATTAAAGAGCATCCACAACTACACAATCTCTGAAACGGTTTCTTCCACTGCAGCTACGTATGAAAACTATATTGTCGCCAAATATGATACAAAATCCTACTACTATGATTTCGGTTCAAATTCCTATGGATATATTCAATCCGACGATGGCGTGTATGCAGTTAACATCAAAAATGACTCTTTAATTGGCGGAGAAATTTATCATGATGATGAAGGGAACGCTTATAAAGATTTATGGGGTCATGATTTCTTCAAAAGCTTTGCTTCATTAGATGAGGAACAATTAGAAACAATTCCCGATGGAACAGTTGACGTATCTCTCAAAGGAAAGAAAAACAAACTAGCAATTCTTTCTATATTAGGGCTTGATTCGTCTTATTATGCAGGCATCGCATCAATGAAAGCGTCAATAAGTTCCAGCAACGCTTTAGGAATTAGCATCGAGATTGAAGATTCATCTGGTGCCACAATCACAGTCGATTCAGTCGTATATGCTTTATTAACCACCAAAAACACGGAAATAGATGAATTCCTTGCCAATGGTGGAACATATTACGTTATCGACTCAGATTTCGCAAAAGCAAGAACTCTTATGAAGGGTAATAACTATACGCATAACTATTACTACAATAAGAAAATCGTTGGTGTTGAATATTTCAACGAGAACTACTACTTCGTCAACTGGGATTCATCCTATGTTGCTGAAACAGGCCAAATATTAGTTAATCAAGGCCTTATTGGCATCGATCATAAAAAAGATAGCAATGGCAATGCCTTAAATGGCGCATATCTTGTCACATTGAATAATGGTCAATTTAGCATAAGCCTCTCTTTCTATTACAATGAAGATCCAAACATTCCTACCGTATATCATTACCCATCACTTATGTATATGTGGGACAATCCTGAATTCTTTGAAATGGATGAAACCCCATCAGATTTAGACGCATACTTCACAACCGATGACACCATCATGATGAATAACTTCATTGAAAACTTCTCAATGTCTAGTCAAGTTGCTGACGTTAATGTCAGATCTCTCTCCATTGGTTGGAAAGATATTGAAGATGATTCAAACACCTCAAGAATTGTTCGTTTCTGCCTCTCGACAAGTGGAGGAGACGTCACTTATGATTTCTGCAATTTTGGAACGACAAATATCCCTGCATTCGATTCGTTCTTAGCAGGTTTATCAGACCAATAAAAACATTCAAAAATCATCGAAAGAGCGTACACGCATACGCTCTTTTTTATTTTTCAAACAAAAAAGGCTAGGAATAAACCTAGCCAATTTTAGATCGATTAATGATTAAGCATCGAGAGTGAACCATTCGTATTCAACGACATCATCCTCTTCTTCAGGATAGCCAATTAAATAGTTGGTATCAGTTGTATCTTGTCCACTCCATGTTGTTTCGCAAGCATAGAGACCAAGCAAACCATAATCTTCTAATGTTGAACCACCAATTTCAAAGCTTGTTAATGAATCACTTGTTGAAGAGCCATTGCCCGCATCAGCAAGTTTGAAGACCATTGAACCGCTATCGCCAATGCCATAGTAATAATAGAAATTGTATGTTGTGGTTCCAGTTAAGGTTAATGAGCCTTTCTTATACATGGTTCCGCCAATTTCTTTGCCATCATCAGCAGTGAATTTCATTGTTGCAGCAACGAATGAACCTTCCATATAACGTGGGTCGGAGCTATTAACTTCTTCAGAGTAGTCATGAGCAGTCCATGTTGTGCCTTCAATCGAAGATGGGAGCAAGGATTGAGTTCCCGCCTTGACGGTAAGCTTAATCTCGCTAGAAACGCTGCTATCACGGCTATCTGTAACAGTTATTGTTTCAGTTAAGTTAGTATCTGTTGTAAGGTTAGATGCATCAATAGTTAAGATGAAAGCAGGGTACGAAGAAATTGAGACCTTATCAGCTTTGACTTGTTCGCTAACGCTTAATGAAATGTTTGCATTGGAGCAAGAAACGATTGGTTTAGCAACACAATCTGTTGGAGAAGCCCATAAATAGACTTTCATTCTCTTCCCAGCTTTGATAGAAACGGAGGAAGATGTCGGAACATCGTCGTCTCCTTCATCGCCATATGCCCAAACATAATATGAAGTTGGAGCTGGTGCTTCATCAACGGTAATTGCCTTTTTGTATGTGACGGAGTTTGTAGTGTGGTTACCAATTGTAACTTCCGTGGTACCGGCACCCGTGCCAATCCACTCTCTTGGATGAGATTCACTAAGCCCGACAATTGATGTGTCATCAGAAGAAACAACGCCATATTCCCAAGCATCTAAAGCTGTGGATGGGAGGTAATCTAATTTTAATGTTGTCGTGTATCCTGAAGCGGAGTCTTCATCGACATCAACCGTGAATGGATCACGTCTACATTCATCGATGACTTCCTTGTATTTAACATGACCATCGGTCTTTGTAGAGAGTTTTCTAGAGGTAACGGTGACATTAGAAATGGATGAAATGAAGTATGGGGTGACGTCAAATCCGGAATCCGAGGAAATTGCATCGCCATATCCGTAAGAAACGGAACTAGTTTGAACAGTTTTGCCACTCTTGCCTGTTTTTGCAGATCCACCATTTTCTGTATCGGAATCATCGAAGTTCCATGTGGATTCGGTATGGTAGACTTCCTTATATGTTACAGAGCTTAACGTACCATCAGCATTGATATTGATAGTCGTATCATATTGATAACGTGTATGAACCGCTTCATCGTCTTCATAGTTCTTCCAGGCATAAACAGCAGTTGTAAATGAACCATCATCATTTGTAGATGTTGTAAATGTGCGGTTGCATGCTTTAAGTTCATCTTCAACGGTATAACCAATATAGTAACCATATTGAATTTCAGAGTTCATTGAATGAAGTTCGTGAGATGGAGTGATGACTTCTTGAGAAGCTCTATAAGCTGTCATTTCGTAATGAGAATTTTCAACTTCATCAACGATAGAATATTTGCCAGAATACTTAACTGTATCTTGTGTTTTCGTTCTGTCGTAATAATTTCCATCAGAATCTTTTCCTGTTTCAACATATTCGTCAACAACAGTTAAAACGTTGCCATTGAGAGATTTGTAAACGTGTGAGATGTCTGTATCATCAGTGAGCTTTGTAGCGGTTGCTAAAGAACCATCTTGATATAAATCCCATGTGTATGAAATATCAGATCTAGAGTTGCGGTATGAAACGTGATTAAGGCCTTTAACATTATATGCGCCAGAATCAAGAACGTTTCTTCCGGCATAGGAACCGCAGAAATAAGAAGAGATTTCTGAAGCGGAGCTTGGAGCCTTAAAGATGCCTGTGCGGTAGAAAGAGATTGGTCTTTCTTTCGTTAAATCGAAAGTGATTTCGTATTTAGCGTTTCCGCCAAGGCGAATTTTAGTGGTTGATGTTGAACCAGAGACATAGACGTCAGAGATATCAGCATATGATCTATCAAAATCGACAGAACCATATCCATATTCTTTTCCGCCAGCAATAACAATTAAAGATTTATTAGATTCAGCGTTAAACGTTCCTTTGTAGGTGCCATCTTCTTGTTTTGTTAAAGAGATTGCGACGTCACCGGAGGTAACAACATCGCCTGTAACGCTTAAAGAAGCAGTTATGGCAACAGCGGAATCACCCATGACAAACGTATAATGAGTATCATCTACTTTTGTGCATTCTTTGCTATTGGCGTAGATGCCTAATAAGATATAGCCATCTTCTAACGCAACAGTAATTTCGACTGTATCGCCTTTAGCCGCTTTTGTTTTGCTTAATGTAATGGTAATTCCATCAGCTGTTCTATCAACAATCGCATATGTCGTGACTGTTGGTTCAGATGAAGAGTTTCCTCCTTCATTGCCTTTTGAAGATTGATCAGAACCGCTATTTTGAGATGTTTCTGATCCGGTTGAATTGTTATCAGTTGAGTTGGTTTCTCCACAACCCGCAAGCAACAATGCTGAAGCAAGCACCAACAATGATGTTTTAATTGATTTCTTCATGTTTATTTAATTCCTTTCCTTATGCCTCTTCCGCCGGTTCAAATAAACCGAGCAAGGCATTATTTGTATGAGCATGAATTCTATCCCCTGTATTCCAAACTGCGAAATAAGCGAATGTGAATTCGGAATTATTCCAGTTAGAAACTTTGTATATGTACCAGTTAGTATGATCTTCTGATATGTCGCTATATTTAGCGTCATAGGTGTAATTGAAGCTTTCGTTGCTTAATGTTACTCCACCAGATTCAGTACCACTGATGTACCCGGTATTTGTCGTTGCATCATCATTCATAAATACCATTGTCATATGGCCAGTATATGATTCGAACGCTTTAATGGTAACGAAGTGGTCAACATCAATTAATGATTGAGCCACTTCTTCTTGGCTTAACTTCTTTTTGACGGTAACGAGTTTTCTGAAATGAATGATCGTATCGCCATCTTCAATGATTAAATGAGCTTTGCCTTGTTTGTGAGTTTTGATTGTCCAAGCCGTTTTAGAAGAGTTTGTCTCAATGGTCATGACATTCTCGTTATCGCTTCTAACATTTGTAACGCCTGTCGTATTATTGGTGATTTCAAATGTGATTTGATAAGAAGAGTGGCCCGCAAGAGACATGCCAACGCTGATATCATTAAGGAAGCCCGCAGTTGAAACAGATATCGAAGAAGATATATCAGATAATTCTTCTACCTCAGTGTGGTCAACATCATCATCTTCAACGCTTGATGAGATTGAGGATTCGTCCATTGAAGAGCCTTCATCGGAAGATGATTGAGTCGTACCAGTGCAACCTGCTAAGAATACTGAGGTTGTAAGTAATAGTAATAATGATTTTTTCATAACTTTTTTATTTTATGTTTTCGAATGTTCCAATGATTAAAAATTAACTGACTAAAGTGAGTTGCTCACCATTAAATTGAGCCCCACTACCGCCACCTTTAGCTGTGAAATAATCTCCGGAAGCATAATAAGTGAGAACGATGCTCTTTCCCTCATTATTTGCAGCATCGTAGAACTTTGTGGTTATCGTCGTGCCATTGCTGACTTCATAAGAAACGGCCGAAGATGTGTAATATGGGTTCGTTCCCCATGTATAATACTCTTGCCAAACAAGCGTCATTTCGCTTGCATTAAACACGACATGATACGTAAATCCTCCATCAAGAGATCCGCTATATGTTTTTCCATACCAAGCGAATGTAGTAACTTCTTCTTCGGAAGTGACGGTAAATGTCATGGCGGAAGAATCAATTGTCCCAACGATGATCTTTGAATTGCTAGAAAGAGTGACTGTAGTACCAGAAATCGTATATGAATATGAGTTGCCATCATAGAGGGCTTGGGAAACACCATCGAGGTGTAGGGATTTGCCATCGTTCGTGGCATATGTTCCATATTCATCGCCTAAAGTAACTCTGTTTGCAGCTCCGCCGACACCTGTATAGCCAACCTTGATCAAGGTTTCATCGCCTTCCTTAACTTTGAAGACTGCCGTTGCATCGGAAACGTAATCTCCTTCAAGAAGTTCAACATCGACATCATAGTGAATTGTGTTTGTGCTGCCTCTTTCAATGAGAACATTTTCTTTTTCAACACCATCTTCAAAGAATGTAGCAAGGGCGTAAGTTACTGAACCAATCTTGAATTGAGTTGCTTTAGCTGTATATGTAACAGTATCGCTAGTTTGTTTGTAGCCAACAGCAATATCGTTACTGCCAGATGCAGAGCCTTTCAAATAAGAGTCATAAACGATGACGTTGCCTTTATAAGCAATCGTTGCTGTATCGTAGTTTCCAGCCTTTGTTAAGGACATCACGCCTTCACTCGTTGTCCCATTAACTGTGCCAACAGAATAATCGTCATAGGTTCTTGAAGCGGAACGGATATAGGTAATATCACCAGATTCGGCGATTGTCATTTTTGCTACAGAATCAAAAGCAGCGATATCTTTCGCTGCAGAATAGCTGAAATCTATATGAGAGTAGGTTCCAACAAATCCATAGTCTTTATAAGCGTGCAAATTGTATTCAGTTACAGTGATGGTTATGCCTGTGTCAACCTTTGGCATTGTGAAATGATAATAGCCATCTTCGTAATAACCGGTAATATCGACTTTGTTAATTTTGCTATTGCTATCAACATAAGAATAAGTAATTGTCTTTATAGCATAATCATCTGAAGATGAAACGGCTTGGACATACAAGTCTTCATATGGAGTATACGAATCCGTGACAGCTGTTGTTTTGTCCGAAGCAAATAACGACAAGGTGAAGTGTTCGGAATTTACGACAGTGAGAGTTACAGGCGTAAGAGAATAAGAAACCGTGATAGATGTTGCTTCATGATCCATAACAAATGTGAATTCCGTTGCGTCATCTGTTAAATCGACAGCCTTACCGTTAACAGTTATTCCAGTAAGTTTATAACCTGTAACATTTGAGTTTAATGTTGCTAAAACTGTTGCGCCATATTCGGCGGCTTTATATGTTGATGTGATTTCTTCGCCATCTTCATCTGTATCGGTTGTTGTTACCGTTTCTAAATCGGCATATTCAGTAGTGCCAACTTTCTTTTGTTTCACAGATTCAATAAAGCCTTGTGCATCATAGACATTAAGTTCATAAGACTCTCTTGTTGTACTTACAGTAATTGATACGCCTCTTTTTGGCATAGTGAAAGAGTAATCGCCATCAAAGCCAGCTGTCAGTTCAACGGAATTTGTTCCTGACTTTGCGGAAATCTCTCCGAGTTTGAAACCAGTTTTAATTGCTAAGGTAAAATGAACCTCGGTTCCTACTTCGGCTTTGCTTGGCATTCCGCTTATTGTTGCACCATCATCTGTTGTAACGAAAATTTCATATTCTTTAGCTTCTTCAGAAGAACTCGATGAGGAACTTTGATTTTCACTAGAAGTTGAATTTTCCGAACCTGAGCTAGAAGACGTTTCTTTATCAATGTTACTAGATGTTATAGAGGAACCTTCAGAACTATTATTTTCAACCGGTGACGATGAGTTATTATTCGTGCAACCAGCAAGAACGAGTAATGAAGATATTCCTAATACAAGAAGTTTAGTTTTTTTCATATTTTTTCAGTCCTTTCTTTTTTAATGAATGCATTATGCATTAGGATGGTGAAATTTCAATAAAAATTTACCAAATCGACTCTTTATTTTTATTTTTGTGTGAAAATGAATGAAAATTTATAGAAAGCGAATCGTTTTGCGTAATAGTCTCGAAAAAATATTTTCTAACTTTTATTAAAATGTTGGCTGCCTTTCGATTAAAGGTGAATTTTATAATTATCAAAACCTAGTTCTTTGTGAGCAACCATCCAAAGTGGCAAAGAAAAAGTGGGGTTTTAAAAACGGGTAATTTCGAGGAATTTTTAACTTCGCAAAATGATATTTCTTTATTGAAGATAGTCAATTTTATGAGTTTAAAAATTAAGTTTTACTATATATTTTTAATATTGAATATTCAACGAAGAAAATCAATAAAATGACACGACTTATTTTTATTGTTCAAAAGTCATTTTGTTCATAGGAAAAATAAAGAAAAAGAGAGTTTTGATACTCTCAAATTCTTTCACAAAGGATATATCAATGTTTCCACAAAGACCTATATAAATCACTCGATAATAATTTTGAGGCAGTTTTTGTTGGGAAGTATTGAGCCATCTCCATTACATCATTAGCGGATAAATGTTCCTTACGACAATAGTTAGCAAGTATCGAATAATTCTTCTTAATCTCAGCTAAAGGCGTCATTGCTATATAGGATAAGAAGGCATTGGTTGTCATATTATACTTATCAATCTTGTAATAAGGCTTTCTAAGGGTAAAACGTTTCTCAAACATATAGACATTTTTCTTGCCGGAGGTAGCTCTGTTAGTCATGATTTCTATGTGATCATCTAGGGTAACTTTTATGCCTTTTAAAGCATTGATAAAATTGTCTCCAGTATAGAAACCATAAACCTCTCCATCCTTAGAAATATATCTAAGTTCGATAGCCTTGAGAGCACTTGGTTCTTCATTTCCAGGTATGTAATAAACGCCGTATGAGTAACGGTTGAGGTCCTTAGTTTTTGTTAGTCTAAGGAGCTCTTCTTTTACTGCTGCATCAGTCATGTTTTTGTCATGAATATCCGAGAGGAAGAAGAGTTCTGATGGTTCAAATTTCTTTTGTATGTTTGTTAATAATTTGCTTTGCACAATCGAATTATATCATAACCACAAAAAAAGGTAAAAACATAACTTGAAAAAATTTAAAAAAACACCTGCAATCGAATAAATATTTACATAAATTTACTAATTTTTTATGAATTTGTACCAAATGTCTATATTAATATAAGGATAATTAACAATAAGATTTAAGGGTTTTAAACAAAGAAAAAACCCATCAAAATCGATGGGTAAATTGTATTGATTTTTAAAGGATTTAATTTTGACCACCAATAGACATTTTTTTGATAAGTGCATCAGGAATTGATCTGCTCAATTTATCACCTACATCATTGCTAAGAGCCTTAATATCTTGCATGATTTTAAGGATGTTCCCGGCGAGAGTTATAAGATTCAAAGGTTCAACAATTTTACCATCACGGATCATGAAGCCTTCCGCTTGACAAGAGAAGTTTCCACTGGACGATTCATAGCCCGTGCTAAAGCCTTCAATACCGGTGATGTAAACCCCCTCCTTAATATTAGAAATAATCTCTTCTTTTGATTTACGGCCGGGTTTGACACTCGGGTTATGAAATGAAAGCCCAATTCTGCCGCTCGTTGTTGAGGCGTTCCCTGTTGTTTCTCTATTAGCTTTCTTTGCTGTTTCGCGATTATAGAAATGTGTCAACAAAACACCTTTATTGACTATGCGTTTATTGTATTGAGCAACACCCTCAGCATCATAGTAGGAATAGCAAGGGCCTTTCTTTAATGGAACTTCGTCAATGGTAAGTTTACTCGAACCAATAACTTTGCCTTCCATGCCTGCCAAAAACGATGTATTTTTTTGGACAGCAATTGAACTATTTTCCCTTAAAAGGCATGAAATGAATGCCCCAAACACATCCTTATCAAGAAGGGTTGGATACATACCAGCCTTGCATTGAGTAGCACCTAATTTAGCCTTTCCTTTGGCTACTAGATCATTTATGAATTTATCTTTATCTATTTCATCAAGGCACGCTTTATAAACAACTTTAGAGGCCGTTTTAACGTCTTCTCCGCGTTTTAATACGATTGATGCAGCAATTCCGCATTCGTTAGTCTTAGAGCTTAATTTAAGGCCATATGAGTTGTAGAAATAGTTAATATCTTCCGTTTCGTAATAATCAACCCCCTCAACATCACTTATTTCAGGGTCTATTTTAACTAATTTTGCATCTATGTCCTTTATAAAGGCTATCTTCTCTTCGATAGGTTGTTCTTTCAATCTCCTGTTTAGAAAATATCTTTTCTTATATTTTTCTGAACCTTTAAAGAAATCCAAGCAATCTTCTCTCTCAGAAATTGAAGCAGTTTCAATGATTGATTTGATCACAAAATCAATGCAAGAATTGTCAGTTAAATCACAATAGCAAGACCCGTATTTTCCATCATATATGCCCGATGCAAACATAACAGGGCCGCCTTCAATGGAATAGGAATTTATCTCACCGTGGTATATTGATACAGACGTAGATTGAGACGATCCAATTTGCAAGCATGAAGAAGTGATGCCTGCTAATGAGGCTTTTTCAAAAAATTTCTTTGGATTGATCATTTTAATTCTCCTCCTCTACCGCCTACAGTAAGATTTTTGATACGAATTGTTGGCTGTCCAACATCTACAGGAATGCTGCCCGATGCTGCACCACATATCCCTTCAGCAAGTTTAAGGTCGTTGCCAACCCTATCAATATTCATCAAGACTTCCTTTCCAGAGCCAATTAAAGTGCAACCTTTGACCATCTCACATATTTTTCCATCGCGGATGATATATGCTTCAGAAGCGGAGAAGTTGAAGTCCCCTGTAGCAGGATTTACGGAACCCCCGCCGAAATTAGCCACGTATATGCCTAATTTTGTATCTCTAATAATATCTTCAGGATTATCTTTTCCTGGTGCGATATATGTATTAGACATTCTTGAAGTAGGTTCGTAGCAATAATCTTGTCTTCTTGATGTGCCATTTGGTTCCATGCCAAGTCTTCTGCCATTAAGCTTATCAACTAAGAAATTTACGCACACGCCATCCTTAATTAACTGATTTTTACGCGTTTTAACACCTTCTGAATCAATATCATTAGAGCCCCATTCATTAGGAATTGTTCCGTCATCGTAAGCAGATACTATAGGGCTTGCAATTTGCTTGCCTAGACTATCAGAGAAAACAGAAAGGTGTTTTGCCGTTGCGGAAGCTTCAAGAGAATGGCCACACGCCTCATGGAAAACAACACCTCCCCAGCCATTTGAAATGACAACATCAAATTTGCCTTGCGGACATTCGTCTGCAGACAATAAAGCAACCGCCTTCTTACCTGCATCTATAGCAAGTTCTTTCCAATTGAGTTCGTTCTTGAAGTAATTCCAACCTGCACATTTTCCTGGTTCATGAGAGAATTCTTGTCTAGAATCTCCGTCCTTTGCGACAGGATTCAAAGAAAGTCTTCCGCGTTCTTGAACATGTTTGTAATGATGGCCTATTTCACCCTCGGCATTCCAAATGTTAATAACTTTATAAGAATCGTAAAAGCCAACATATGCCATTACGATTCTTGGATCAACATCCAATATGGTCTTAGCAACTTCCTTGCAGAAATCGGCTTTTTCGTTAATTGAAACCTCATCATAATGCACATCGATTTTATTTACTGTACGAGTTTTAACGTTTTTAATCGCATTAACCGTTAGAATTCTCTCCCCAGAGAAACGGCAAGATAATTTATGAGCTAAATCAATTAAGGACTTACGAGATAAATCTGAAGTGAATCCATAGACTGAATTAAAGCCTTTAAGGATACGAATTCCAGCTCCATAGCTTCTAATGCTAGAAGAAGATTCAACGTGCGTGTTCTCGATTGAAACACCGCCCTTAATTGCGTCTTCAAAATAAATTTCGGCGTAGTCTCCGCCAGTCGAGAGAGCCTCATTGAGGACATCGATTGCTAATTTGGTACTAATCATAATGCCGGTATCATAGTTCAACATTTAGATATGTTCAAGTAATGAACATAAAAACTTATTTCCTTGTATAATTGGTGCATGGATTATTACGCTTTATTAGAAAACGAAAGAGAAGAATTTAGGAAGAAACAGCTTCTTTTGACGAAGGAAGAAATAAATTTCATTTCAAACAAAGAAACTTTTAGAGACAGGCTACATGGTTTCTTAACGAGCGCTTATCACAAAAGAGAGAAAGTAATAAGAACTGGTGAACTTTTCTATGGTTATGTTTTCTCGGAATGGAATTCTAGGCCAGATTCAACGCCGATTTCTTTAATTTTGTTCTCTCCAGAAAGAAAAATGGCTGAAAATCCCATCATTTTTAAAAAAATAGTGGAGAATCTCAATGGATTTTTGGAAAATCAACAAAAAAATAAAGGTGATAAAAAATTAAAAAATCTTCTTAGCGAGCCTCTTGCAAATGCCCCATATGAACAACTGCCTTTTAATTTATCAGAAGGCCATCTTGTATATTTTTGCAAGGTTTATAGAAATATAAGTTTTGATTATTCCTTTAATTTAGGTTTAAATTTATTTATCGCCAATCCTGCAATATCAAAACAGATATTGTTTCTACCAGAACGTTATATGACAGAAACGTTCAAAAAATTATATGAAGAGCGAAAGCTAATGCTCTAGGAGGAAAAGCCATGGCAAGTCTTACTTACTTAGGACACGCAACATTCAGAATCAAAACAGATGATTCAAGAACTATCTATATCGATCCTTTTGGCGGACAACCATATATGTATTCAGTTCCTGCCGATTTGGTTTTAATTACTCATGAGCACTATGATCACAACGAATTAAAACTTGTCCCTCTAAAAACTGGCGCTAAAGTTATCCGCAGCATTAATGCTCAAACAGCTGGTTCATACAAAGAATTTGATTTTAACGGTATCTCCGTTAAGGCGGTTCCTGCGTACAATTCACATCATCTGAAAGAAGAATGCGTTGGTTATATTATTTCGTTCAACGGAATTAAACTATATCATGCAGGTGACACAGATTTTATTCCAGAAATGAGAGATTTGTTAAAGGAAGAAATCGACTATGCCTTATTGCCGTGTGATGGCACATATACAATGAACGTGGAGGATTTTGATAAAGCAATTGAAGCTATCAATCCTAAACACGCAATACCAATGCATACTCACGTTGGAGTTGATTTCGACGAAGAAGTCGTTGCAAAAATCAATTCTTCGAAGAAAATGGTAGTTCATCCTGGAGATGAAGTAATTTTATAAGGTCAATTATGGAAGCAGCAAAAATCATTCGCAAAATTGCATCATATATTCTTTTTGTTGGCGCAGCCACATTCTTCTTTTATGAAATGGTCATCTTAATGACATCGATGTATATAGATCATGGCTCAGATGTCAACGCATATTATCTAAGTCAAGTCTTTAAACCTTTGATGTACGCGATTCTTTGTTTATCCATAATGTTCATTTCTCAATTTGCATTAATGGGCAAAGACAACAAATACATTACTTCATTAATGCTCATCGTCTTATTTGGAGTAGGCTTAGCAGTTTGTATCTTCATCTTAGCTAAAGGAATCATTTCCATTCCAAATAACAAGATATGCCAAGATCCATCATTCTTGTATTATGTCTTATTTCCTTTAATGATTATCTGCATTGGCGAAATAGCATATGGCATATTTATGTATTTCTCTGATAAAAAAGACAAAAAGAAAATCGAAGAAGCAGAGAAAGAAAAAACTCTTCAGCAAGATGGAGTAAATCTTACTAAAGAGTGAAAAGATGGCATGCGTGTATCAATTATCTTGGTTCACGGAGCGATAATCGATAACAACTCTAAGGGTGGAGATTTCAGCTTTTCCACCATCCAATGGACGGCAATGTACATCAACGATGACGAATGTCTTATTCGTCATTTTTTTAATCAAGAATGCACCTCTTTGCGAAGCGTTATCGCTATCAGGTGGGAAATCCATATATGTCTTGCTTAAATCATCTACATAGTAGCTAAAGCTTCTATCTGTGGCGTTTTCAGGCAATATCTCCGTCTTAAAGATATATGGCATGTAATAAACGTCGTCATAAACTACTTCACCTGATGGATCATAAACAAGAACCATGCTATCAGGTTTTCCCTCTTCACCTTTTTGATAAAGACTATTATCGCTTGGAAGAATCGTTATTGAATCCATATATACTTTAGGAACTATTCCTTGTGGTTTTGTTCCGAATATCGCAACAAAGACAATTGCAACAAGAGTTATTGCTGTGACTAAAACTGATACTAATTTCTTCATAAGCTCTCCCCCTTTGCATAAACATAACGAATCTTTCTTATATATCCAACAACATTAAATGCTAAATACAAGACACCAATCAATAATAATTTAAAACTTGATGTCATTTGAATGGAGCTAATCCATATAGCGGAGTCCTGCGTGAATAAATAGAAAAGATAGCCAAGCAATGCGCTAATTATAAAAGCCATAACAATTGATCTGTTTTCGTTGTTTGAGAGGAATGAAACATCTCCAAACGATGCTTTAGGATTAGTGAAATCAAGGGAGGCACTATATAGCAAATGTCCTAAATATACGCAAAGAATTCCAGCGCCAAGTAACAAATTTTCTGCAAACAGCTCTTCTCTTAAATTAGCAATAATGACATAAGAAACAATAATTGAAATTGTTCCTAACAATGCAGGGATAAAAATCTTTGAAGAAATAAGCAAACCGTTTTTCACAGGATATGTTCTAGCAACTTTGAATGCTCCACCTTCTTGTGAATACATCCTTGCAACCATTCCGTTCATCGTTAAAACGATTAATAAAGTAATCAATAACATAGCAACCTGAACCAAAGACAAGCCTCTTGAATTCAAATCCATCGCCATGAAAATTTTGCAAATAAGAGCTAGCAAAAGAGGCAAGAAAACGAACATACCAGTGTATGAAGGAGCAATCTCTGAATCTTTAAGAAATAACAAGAATTCCTTTTTGATTTGAGACAAGACGGAATTTGTCTTGTAACTATTCTTTTTCCTTTTGCTTTGCTTTGGTAAAAGTTCATCATTTCCTGATGCCAGTTTCAAATAGAATGGAGTGGCCAAAGATAAAGCAACCATGTAAAGGATTGGTAAAGACCCTAAGAAAGCAATAAAGGTCCATAAGCCATTAGCACCAATTCCCGAAAAATATTTGAAAGCGTAGCCGTTAAACCCGCCTAAATACATCAAAGATGTTTGGTAAAGGAATGACATATTATTCATATACCATTTCATTCCATCTTGTATACGGTAAAAATAAGGAGACCAGTTAGTGAATATATCAATCTTCTCTGGGATGACTGCGATTAAAACGGAAACTCCAGCAATAATTGCAGCAACAAATATTAAAGTTGCAACATTCTTTGCTAAAGGATATGAAATAAAGAAACGTTTAATGAAATATAAAGGAATTGAGATAATCGCACTGGCTAAAACAAAAGCTAAATCAACAATCAAAAATAACACAAAAACAATGAAATACATATACACGGGGTAGCCAGATACGATGAAATAACCAAGCAAGAAAGGTATCTCAAGGCTTAAAGCTTTGATGTATGTGTTGATATACGCGACAAATAATCTTGCTAAGAATAATGTTCCACCATTCGTTGGCAAAGTTAGCAAAACTTTGTTATCGTTTGCAAAATATAATTCATTTGTCACCTTCATTAAAGTTGTCAAAAATGAAATGACAAGCATTATGTTTATGATTATTGATGGAACAGTCATTGGAACATATGGCAATAAAGAGAAGATATTCAATTTCTTACAGAAATAAAAGAATATGAAAGAGACTGCAACGGCTGCCGCAAATGCAACAACCTTCAACGTAACATTAATTATTGATTTCTTCTTATTCTTTTTCCAATCCATCGATAATGAATTGGCCAACAACATGGAAATGAGTACACGAAAAGCATTCCAATTAACATGGAATATGTCTTTGATGGAAATACTATTTTTATTCGTATTAGTACTCATATAACTTGTCCGTTTTCCTCTTCCTTGAGCAAAGTGTTAGCTTCTTCTTGATTATCGCTTGTCAAAAGTAAGAAAGTCTTTTCAAGAGTATCTCTTTCTTCTGAATTTGCATTCAAATCGATATGCTTAACCAAATCACCATGTTTGATGATAATTACCTCATCGCAAAGATTCTTAACAACATCAATAATATGGCTTGAAAAGAATACGATATTGCCTTTCTTAGCGTGTTCTTTCATGCATTCTTTGATTTGATAAATAGAATTTGGATCGAGGCCTGTCATAGGTTCATCAAGAATCCAAATCTTAGGTTCATGAATCAAAGCAGCAATAATGGTAATCTTCTGTTTCATACCGTGAGAATAAGTCTTCATCGGCTTGTCATACCTATCAGTCATTTCGATACGTTTAACAAGTTCTTCTTCACGTTTAATGCGATCTTCTTTGGAAACATTGTATAGGTCGGCAATGTAATTGATATATTGTCTTCCTGTGAGGTTTTCGTATAAAGCATAGTTATCTGGGACATAGCCAATAACAGTCTTTGCTTCAAGCGGATTTTCAATAACATCATATCCACAAGCATTGATAAAACCATTTTCAAATCCATGAATACCAACAATAGATTTAATGATTGTGGATTTACCAGCACCATTCTTGCCTAAGAAACCGTAAATCTTCCCTCCCTTTAAAGAGATAGAGAAATCTTTTACGGTATATTTATCAGCCCCGTGATATTTCTTCGCTAAATGGCTAATGTTTAAACTAACTTCATTCTCTGACATAGGTAAACCTCCTTGAGACTTATATATTAAATAAGCTTGATGCCTGCTAATTGAATTTCTTTTCGCGTATATAAGCAAATCACGTTCATCAACTGCTCGGAATAGCAATTCATACAAGAACCACATTCCAAAGGCTAAAACAACATAAACGAGATAGTAAGCAATATCGTACATTAAGTGCACTGTATATGTGTATCCATTAACATCGAAAGTAATTGTCGAATTAAACAAATCCTTGGCCCATTGACCTAGCTTATCAGCAATAAAATCTGAATTGATAAAGAAGAAATCGCTATTTTTGCCGTGGGCAGTCAAATAGGTATTAACAAACATTACAAATGCAAAATAAGCAAAGAACCCTATTTGAGAATAAAGGAAATATTTCATCTTAGGCCGTTTGTAAACACCAAGCAAAACAATTAACACAGGCATAAAGAAGGCATGCCAGTGGTTAATATAGAATTCCATGATCTGTGACGAAAGGAATGGCAATGTACTTGAATAATTAGGCATTGTTAAGGCAAAGAAAGCGCCAAGAACATTGATAAAGAACGTGAAATAATAAAGACCATAGTTCTTAAATAGCAAAGTTAATGGCATGGTATACATCGCAGTATTACATAAGTGTAATGGCCACGTAGTTAAATCAGACCAAATATCAAAGCGATTGACTGATATATAGCCAAATAAGGTCCCTAATGATATTTGAACTAGAGCAGCTCTTTTTTCTTTTTCACTAAGTGGAGACAATATAATGTAATAGAGAATAGGTAAAATAAAGGAGAAATAAACGAGAAAACGGTGTGAGAAATCTTTTAATTCATGTGGGTTTCCTAAAGAAAAAACGGTAGGGCCTAAGACATTTGATGCTGTATAGGCACTCATCGAAGAAATTAAAAAAGGAACAGTCAAAGCCAAAAGAGATAAAATCTGTTTCTTTGAACATTTGAACGTTTCTTTTTCTAAATACGACGAGAAATAATAGAAATCAATGAAACCAAGTTCGATGCCCATAAGAAGAACTCTATAGTTAGTGCCATCATCACCAACTATGCCCCTAATAACAAGAGGTGAAGCCAATGTCACGAGCAAAGCAATCGGAGCACCAATATAACGTCTAATTCTCGTTGAAGATTCGCCAACATAAATAGATGAAGCGAGAGCTAAAATCACCAACGCTACCCATAAATCATTAAAAATGGTTGCAAAACTTCTTTCAACGTGTGAAAAAGTAACAAGACCATTTAAGCGATCACAAATCAAATAACTTTGCAATTGAAGATAGTCATAATACTTATAGTAATAGGAAACACCATCAACTGAATATGAAGCGTAATCTTTAAAGAAATAAAATCTAGCAAAGAAAACAAAGAATAAAATTACAGTTGAAACGCTTAAATAGAATCTAAACCTATTCTCTTTTGTTGCAAGTTTTGCACTTAGGTTAGTTAAAAAAGACCATTTGAAACTTCTTGCAGGTTTATCTTTAAGAAATTTCTTTAGAAGGCCAAAGATAGCAAATAATAAGGCCAAACTAAGGCCAAAGCTTAAAAACGTCCAAGAATACTTGTTATAACCAGGCAAAATTAAACATAAAACCAAAGCAAAAAAGAAGACGCAAAGCGTCCCTAAAATAGTTATTATTTCACGGCTTCTTTCTTTAAAAAACATAATCAATATTGATACACGTATCAGTTAACTTTGTGATAATTGCCTAAAATAAGGCCATAATTGCAAACACCTTCAAAGCTTGTGAATGCAGTTGGAGACCCAGGCATAGTGACGCTATTGATTTCAGCACTGATATAGCCTTCATTCTTGAATGCATCTCCAGGATATTTTTCAACGCCTAAAGCAGTTAATGTTGCATCATCATAGCCCATGTTCTTAAGAATGGTGTATTGAGTGTTTTCAACCCAATAATTTGTTCCATCAGAATTGACAAGGCCGTAATGTGCAACACCATCGGAATCGAATTTCTTAAACGTTGTTGCGGCCGCTGTTCCGGCAAACGTAAGGCCATTGCCAAAATCTGTCGTGGATAGAGCGTTAACATATGCTAATCCTGCGTTTTGGATTGCGCTTGCATCACCACTTGCACTAGCCGTTTGATAAGCGAGAGCTTTTTCTGCAACCGTAGCAGCACCATCTAAAGTGGAATAGATAAGCTTCCCATCAACTTTAAAACTGGCATTAATACCACCTGAATTAGAGTCTAATCCAAGTCCTTCACCGCTAGATGTAGGTAAAACGAAACTTGTAAAATCAAATTTAGAAACATTAGATGAATCAGTTTTTAAGAAATCCATACCAAATTGAGCTTGAGTGAGAGGCGAGATGCTCTTAATTGTTGCAGCATATGATTCTGCGCCTGAATAGGCAGCAAACCAGCCGCCCTTTCCTTCTGTATAGTTCGATAAGAAGGATTCTCCATCTATATTAACATCAGTATAAACAAGTTTGCTAATCGCTTCAGCGTAAGCAGTAACGTCGCCTGTGAATGTTGGTAATTTCTCTGTGTATGGGTTTAAGAAAATCAATGGTCCGCCAGCTGTCATCATATCTGAATTCTTGATGTTGATCGTTCCATTCTTATAAATGTAGACTGCAGAATTCCCTAAATCGCGGAAACGGCAATTTTCAACATCGATCGTTGAATAATGGAATCCATCACTTGTCCAATTATCAAGCATTACGGCCATGTAAGTTTTAGAAGCATTAACATTTTTCATGCTAGCGCTCGTCTTTGATTTAATAAACATAGGACCGCCAGTAGTGATTGTTGATTCAGCAGAAACACCATTGTTGCCAGAGAATTCAAGATCTTGTATTGCGAATACACACTTCGATGGATCTACATTATTAGATTCATGAGTATAAAAGATTGAGGCATGTGTTGAAATTGGTTTATTAGCTTCTTGAACTTCACCAGTTTGGCTATCAGTAATGATGAGTGGGAAAGCATCAGAATCGGTTTCAGAATCATTAAGCATCAAACGATGGTCATTGCCATAGATTGTAACTGTTCCTTCTTTCTCGAATACATAATCAAATAAACCTTGCCAATCTTTATAAGAACCTTTAACACTCTCAGCCGTCGCCTCGTCGCCCCAAAAATAGAATGATGGCAAATCGGATTTATTAAAAGTAACATCTTTTTGAAAAACTAAGCCATTTGCATATGGTATACCTTGTTCTTGTTTCCAGGCTTTCATTTTTTCTACATCGGCACCATAGAATTTCCAAGAAGCAGAATCTATGGCAAAGCAGTCTTTAGCGCTTGTAACGTTATAGCCATCGACAACATTCATTTCGTATTTGATTGGTTGATCTTGATCTGGAGACGTGAACGTTAAAGAAAATGATCCTTCAATGGCATCTTTAAATTTAACAACACCTTTAGACTTTAGTTCAGAAACATTTTCGAAATAATCATCTAAAGTGAGTGATTTTCCATCTGAATCAGTAAGTTCAACAGTAACATTTGAAGGAATTGTATCAATCGTCTTTGTATCTAAAGGATTATTTGGATTGAGGGCTGTCATGATTGGTAACAAATTAACAGCGTTGTCATTTCCAACATAGTATTTGGATTTCTCAATGAATCCACTTTCGGGAGAATCTTCAGAGGTTGAAAGTTTTGGGTTGGCGACTGCGGAAACAGTATCCGTGTATGTTTTATTTGGCATCCAGTTTGTAAGCTGATATTCAATTTCAGCAACTGTATATGTCATTTCAGCAGTAAAAGTTCCATCAGCATTTTTATACGTGACCGTGAATTTTTTTCCTGTTGTAACTTCAGTTGTGTCAATGCTTGTGTATGTTATTTCTGTAGCATGATCCGCCGCTTTCAATGTAGCGATGGTATTCTTTGATGCATCTAAAGTTCTAATCGCTAAATTAGAATAATTCACCTTATCACCGATGGAGTAAGATGATTTAATGCTGTTCTCAACGATTTCAATTGAAGAGACTTTTGTATCAATTGTTTGACTACTTTCAGAAGAATTAGAATCTTCAGTCGAAGAGTCATTTTTAGGCTGACATGCGCCAAGAGCAAATACAGCTACGCTTGATAATCCTAAGATAAATAATTTCTTGTTTTTCATTAAAACTCCTATCAAAAATGCACTTCGTATCAAAAGAGAGCAACGCCCCTTAGGATAACTAAAGTTATTATACTACTAAACACTTTTTATACAAATTTAATTAAATTTGACCTAAATTTCTCGAAATTAAGCCGTTTGTCAATTTTTTCTTGTAAGAAAGGAAATAATCTTATAAAATACTGCCCGTATCTCTCTTAGTTATCATTTTGAGTAACTAGGCGAAAGGAGTAATTAAATGAAAAAAGACATCCATCCAACCTACCATCATTGTAAGGTTACATGCATCAGCTGTGGTGCAACATTCGAATCTGGTTCAACCATGGGCGAAGAAATCAAAGTTGAAACCTGCTCCAACTGCCACCCATTCTACACTGGCAAGCAAAGAACAGTTTCCACAGACGGCCGCATCGACAAGTTCAACAAGAAACTTGAAAAAGCCAACAAGAAATAAACTATTAATAGGTTGTTTAGCTCCCGCTTGGGAGCTTTTTTCGTAGCAAAAATCTAAAAATAGCTAACCCATGTGTTAATATTCAATGAATTTTAGGTATATAGTAACGTTCAATTTAAGAGATATTTAATTTTATTAAATAGAGTTGACTCACTGGTCAAAGTTTGATTATAATAGTTTCGTATGGCTAAAAAAACAACTACAACTAAAACAACCAACACAAAAACAACAAAGAAAAAGAAGGTTAATGAAGACGAAAAATTAGATCTTCAAGAAGAACCTATCTTCGATCCCTTAGAGGACGAAGGAAGCCACAAGGAAATCGCCGGTATGGATGCTCTCAAAGCTGAATTCCTTGAAAAGGCAAAAGAAACCGGCACCCTCAATCAACAAGAAATCTACGATTACATCGACAAGCAACGTCTTGCCCTTGAAGACGAAGATGTCCAAGAGTTGATGGATTATTTCATTCAACATGACATCAAAATCGTCAGCGGGGATGAACCAGAAGTTTCTGAACCTACCGATGCAGACCTATTAGCAGGTGGAGATGAAGAAATTGATGAAGACATTTCTCAAGAGGAAATCGATGATGACTTCTTAAACGTTCAATCTGGCGACGTTAAGGTTAATGATTCCGTTAAGATGTATCTTAAGGATATTGGCCAATACAAACTCTTAACCGTCGAAGAAGAACAAAGATTTGCTAAAGCCGTCGTTGAAGGCGAAGAAGCAAAGAAACTCTTACCAGCTGCAGAAGAAAAAGGCGATGCAGCCGAAATCAAGCGTCTTAAATTCCTCATTGCCGATGGAAATGAAGGCAGAAACGAGCTTGTTAACCGCAACCTCCGTCTCGTCATTGCTATTGCAAAGAAATATCTAGGACGTGGCATGCCATTCCTTGATTTAATTCAAGAAGGTAACCAAGGTCTTCTTAAAGCAGTCGAGAAATTCGACTATACCAAAGGCTTCAAGTTCTCGACTTATGCCACATGGTGGATTAGACAAGCTATCACAAGAGCTATTGCTGACCAAGCAAGAACAATCCGTATTCCTGTTCACATGGTTGAAACAATCAACAAGATGACAAGGGTTCAAAGAACTTTGGTTCAAAAATATGGTAGAGATCCAACACCAGAAGAAATCTCCGAAGAAATGAATGGAGAATTATCGCCGTCACAAATCAGAGATGTTCAACGTATTGCACTCGAACCTGTATCACTTGATACACCAATCGGTGAGGAAGACGATTCAAAGCTCGGCGACTTCGTTCGTGACGATTCCGAATTATCACCAAGCGAATATGCTTCAAAAGCTCTTTTGAAAGAAAGACTTTATCAAGCAATGGCCGAATGTCTTAATAGCCGTGAAGAAAAAGTTCTTCGCTTACGTTATGGCCTTGATGATGGACGTATGAGAACTCTCGAAGAAGTTGGCAAAGAATTTGACGTCACACGTGAACGTATCCGCCAAATCGAAGCCAAAGCTATTCGCAAGTTACGTCACCCAACAAGATCAAAGATGCTCGGTGACTATCGCGATACAGCCATTACAACCGGTCCAAGCGACACACATCACCACGAAGAATAGTTTCAAATCAACGGCAGGATTGATTCCTGTCGTTTTTTTCATATTCAAATACCAAAAACACTTGATACATGTATTAATTTGAAGTTCCAAATTACTATCTAAACTATAAGAGCAATTTGTGTTAAAATTCATACGATAATTTTGCAAGGAGGGTTTCATTAGCCATGAGCAAAAAATTCTACATTACTACACCTATTTATTACCCAAGTGCTTCACCACACTTAGGACATGCTTATTGCACGACAATGGCAGACATCATCGCCAGAGGAAAAAGATTAAGAGGTTTTGATACCTATTTCCTTACTGGTTTAGATGAGCACGGCGAAAAGATTCAAGACAATGCCGAAGCAGCAGGTCTCACACCACAAGAATTTGTTGATAATATTGCAACAAAATTTACTTCTCTTTGGGAAACAATGCATATCTCAAACGACGATTTCATCAGAACC
Organism: bacterium; assembly: GCA_963638555.1. Taxonomy (GTDB): domain Bacteria; phylum Bacillota_I; class Bacilli_A; order RFN20; family CAG-826; genus UBA4951. The sequence continues at coordinate 254,068 of CAVHQU010000001.1, forward strand.
ACCCAACCACGCCATGTTGAAACAGTCAAAAAAATCTTCTCTAAATTCGTTGAGAATGATGATGTATATCTCTCAGCTTATAAAGGCTGGTATTGCGTTCACGAAGAAACGTTCTGGACCGAAACACAAGTTGGTGAAGACAAGCTATGTCCAGAATGTCATCGCCCAGTAGAGCAAAAAGAAGAACCTGCGTACTTCTTCAGATGTGGTAAGTACGTCAATGACGTTACTTCTTTATACGATTCCGAGCCTAAATTCATCACGCCTGTAGGAAGAAAAGCCGAAATGGTTAACAACTTCATCAAACCAGGCTTAATGGATTTATGCGTCACACGTACTACATTCGATTGGGGTATCCCAGTAAATGAAGCACCAGGACACGTCATCTATGTTTGGTTAGATGCTCTTACAAACTACATTACAGCTTTAGGATATCTTCAAGAAGATGATTCCAAATTCCAAAACTACTGGATGGATGAAGATACGGAAATCGTTCACCTTATTGGTGCTGATATCACACGTTTTCATACGATTTATTGGCCAATGTTCTTAAAGGCACTCAATCTTCGCCAACCATCTAGAGTATTCGTTCACGGTTTGATGATGATGAAAGACGGTAAGATGTCTAAATCAAAAGGAAACGTCATTCCAGTTCCTCCGCTCGTCGAGAGATTCGGTGTTGATGCAGTTAGATATTACCTCGCAAGAGAAATTGTCTTTGGACAAGATGGACAATTCACGCCGGAGCAATTCGTCGATCGCTTGAATGTTGATTTAGCAAATAGCTTTGGAAACTTGCTTAACCGTACCGTTTCAATGATCATTAAATATTTTGATGGAGTCATTCCTGAATATAAGGGAGAACTCAATTCTCTTGATGCAGGTTTAAAGGAAATGGCCGAAAAAACTATCAAATCATACGAAATCCTTAATGACGACTTGAAAGTTACCGAAGCATATGCGGCCGTAATGGATTTAGTTGGCGCAGCCAATAAATACATCGAAGAAAGCGCTCCATGGACTTTAGCAAAAGACCCTTCAAAGAAAGAAGAACTCGCTTCATGTATGTCTCACTTAGCAAACACAATTTTCTTAGCTGGAACATTAATGTCTCCAATTCTCGTTACAAAGAGTGAAAAGCTATTCGATCAGCTTGGCGTACCAACAGAAATGAGAAACTACGAAACGGCAACGAAGTTTGGTTCTTTAGCCGGGGTTACTGTTAATAAAGGAGAACAACTCTTCCCAAGATTAGATGTCGCTACAGAAGTTCAATTCATCGTTGATCTTATGAAAGCGCCTAAAGAGAAAGCTGCTGCTTAATTAAATAACTAAACGGGTGCCTTATATAGGCACCTTTTTATGTTGGAAAGTGTAAATCAACAAAATATAATTTTATCGCCTAAAATTTTTAGGCAAACAAACATTAGAGAACGAAAAATGATATATTCAATTGGTGAAATTCTATTAGACGTATTCAGTGAAGAGAAAGAAAACTCTTTAGCTATGTCTGGAAAAATCGGTGGTGCCCCTTTTAATGTTGCAGCTAATGTAGCCCTAAATGGAGGGGACGTCTTTTTTATTGGCGCAATAGGAAATGACGCATTTGGAAAATATATCGAAAAACAGTCAAAGAAATATCCAATAAACAAGATAATACTAGATAAAACAAATTCTAATACAACTATCGCTCTAGTTTCTTTGAATAACGGAGAACGTTCTTTCTCTTTTTTACGTGGAGCAGACTATCAAATATCATCAAAAACGATAGAAAGGCTCCCATTCAAACCAGGTGATATAGTCCATATAGGATCGTTAATGTTATCAGAAGAAAAAGGTAGAGAAACATTTGATTCAATCGTTTCATTCGTGAAAAAGAAGGGCGCATATATTTCTTTTGACGCAAATCTGCGCTTAGATACCTTCAAAAATGAAAAAGAGGCCATGCGTGTATTTGTTAAAACATTTAAATCAATCGATTTTTTAAAGCTAAGTGAAGATGAGCTGAATTTCTTCGGGTATGAATCTCCAGAATCTTTTTATCCTACGCTGAAAAAAGGCTGTTATTTATTTGTAACATATGGAGCTAAAGGCAGTTCAGTAACATATAAGGGCGAAACAACGTTTGTTCCATCTACTCCAGTGAGTGTCGTTGATTCGACAGGCGCAGGCGATGCCTTCTATGGTAGAATTCTCATGGAGATCGCCTCTTCTTCAAATATCAAGTTTGCTGACTGGAAAGAAATACTCTCCAAAGCAAACGAAGATGGCGCTAAAACCACCACACATTATGGAGCAATATTATGAAAGATTCGCTAATAAACACAAAATTCAACGCAACATGCACTTCTCTTTCATATCTTGGCTTAGGTATGTGCAAATATGAAGATAACCTTGTCTATGTTCCCAATTTCTATCCAGAAGAATCTGGAACAATTCAAGTAGAATACAAACGTAATGGACAATATTTCGGAAAAGTTGTTTCGTTAACTAATAAATCGCTTTACCGTATTGAATCTTTGTGCCCATATTTCAAAAGATGCGGAGGGTGTTCATTCCAAGACTACACTTACGAAAAAGAAAAAGAGCACAAAAGAAATCTCATAAAGAATCAACTACATAAGATAGGTGGAATTGACGTAGATATCCTTCCAACTTTAGGAATGGATAATCCTAAAAATTATCGCAACAAGATTCAATTGCATTTTGGAAAAGACATACACGGGTCAACTATTTTAGGATTCTATAAAACAGGGACTCATAAAATATTGCCAATCAAAAAATGTTTAATCGAAGATGCTAAGGGGGAAGAAATCTCCAATAAGATTCTCTCCATAATTAAAAAATTAGATATCAAGCCATATGACGAAGAAACAAATTCAGGAGAGCTTAAGCATCTCTTGATAAGAACATCATTTCACAAAAAAGAGATTTTATGCGTTTTAGTAACTAAAAATTTAGATTTCATAAACAAAGATAAACTAGTTTTCTCAATTCAATCCTCATGTCCAGAAATCACCACATTAGTTCAATCTATAAATAGTAAAAAGACTAATGTCATATTAGGAGATAAAGATATCGTTTTATATGGAAAGGGCTACATCGAAGATGAGTTATGTGGCTTGTCATACAAGATATCAGCCCACTCCTTCTATCAAGTTAATCCAATAATGACTGAAGTTTTATATTCAAAGGCGATGGAGTTAGCGGAATTAAATAAAAACGATACAGTCTTTGATGCGTATTCAGGAATCGGAACGATTGGATTAACTGCTGCTAAATCAGTTAAAAAAGTAATATCAGTAGAATTAGTTCATGAAGCTGTTCTAGATTCAATTGAAAATGCAAAACGAAATAACATAACAAATTTTGAAGAATTTGAGGATGACGCCACTAGATTTATTGTTAAATTCGCAAAAAATAAAGGATACGTGGATGTGTTATTCATGGATCCTCCCAGAAAAGGATCAACTCCAGAATTCTTGGATGCGGTTAAATCTTTAAGGCCTAAAAAGATAATATATGTCTCATGCGGTCCATCATCTCTTGCAAGAGACTTAAAGGATTTACTAAACATATACGAAATAAAAACAGTCCAACCAGTTGACCTCTTCCCTCGGACAACTCATGTTGAAACAGTAGTTTCTTTGAGATTGAAAAACGAATGACAATGAAGGACAGGAGAAGATTTAATATGTTTCCCCAGTCTACACATGTTGAGTGCAGCATATCGAATTTTATGTCAGACATATAATCGTAAACTCTTAACTTAATATTAATAATCTTGTTTATATCATCAGTTGAAAGAGCATTTTGCTTTTTTTCAAATGAACATATTTTGAATTTTATGTCATTCGAATTAAGATTCCAAAATCTCAAAATATACACGTCATCGATGACGTATCTAAGGAGAATAATAAAATGAATGATATAACTTACTTAATAACAGGAGCAGCTGGATTTCTAGGAAGCCACATCTGCAAACAATTGCTAGAGAAAGGCGAACATGTTAAGGCCTTCGTTTTAAAGAATGATCCAGCCAAGAAATTCATTCCTTCTGAAGTTGAAATATTCGAAGGCGATTTGTGTTCTTTAGAGGATTGCATGAAGTTCTTCGAAATAAACACTACGCATTCCATTTGCATTCATTGTGCTAGCTTGGTGACCGTTAATCCTTCTTACTCGGAAAAACTCATGGCAGTAAACGTTGATGGAACCGATAACATCATCAAAAGTTGCAAAGCCCATCCCAATTGCAAAAAATTAGTCTACGTCTCTTCGACTGGCGCTATACCTGAACTTCCAAAAGGAACGAAAATCAAAGAGGTGAATCATTTCTATCCATATGATGACTCTTTAGTTGTTGGTTGGTATTCGAAATCCAAGGCTATTGCGACGCAACACGTATTAGATGCAGCTAAAGAGGGTTTGAATGCCTGCATCGTTCATCCTAGCGGCATATTAGGTCCCGAAGATAACGCCATTGGAACAACAACAAAAACTATCATCGATATTCTTAAAGGAAAAATGCCAATAGGAATGAAAGGGAGTTTTAATCTTGCTGATGTTAGAGACTTAGCCTATGGAACCATCCAAGCCGCTGAAAAAGGTAGAAAGGGCGAATGCTATATTTTGGCAAATGAAGAAGTTACGTTGAAAGAGATGTGTAAGATTCTTGATGATGAGGTACATTGTGGTAAACCAAAAATGTATCTTTCATTAAAATTCGCTAAGAAAATTGCCCTAAAACAAGAGAAGAAAGCCAAAAAAACACATAAACAACCTCTTATGACAACTTTTTCTGTCTACAATCTCGAAAGAAACAATGCATACGATTATTCCAAAGCCACAAAAGAATTGGGATATAAGCCTAGACCTTATCTCGAAACATTAAGAGATGAAGCAAAATGGTTAAAAGAAAATAACAAATTAAACTAATTACTGAAACGTATAAAACCCAACACGTTCTTAAAGTCAGAAGGTGATGGGTTTTATTTTATTATTAAGATTTAAGTTATATTATTCACATAAACCGCAAGGAATTTATTAAAATTATGCATCTACTTTTATTTCATTGATTTTATATGTATAAACCCCAGTCCCCTTCTCGGTCACTTCTTTTTCAAAAAATTGAACCATTACAAAGCCATCATCAATATATTCAACGTCACAAACATATCCAGTTAAACCTTGTGGCAAAAATATATTTACATTATCACGTTCTACTACATTTTTGCTGATAAGAGTGATAACTTTAGTTCCTAATTTCATTTCCATCGTTTTTCTCCTTTTGGTATCATCGTTATAAATCTAATTTCTAAATTTTCTTTAAGTTCCCAAATACTGGTAAGCGTTTTACCGCCTAAAACCGTTTTAGCTTTGCATGTAAAACATTTTTCTTCCATTCTGCTAAATGTTAAAGTGCTAACATCAGTATTTTTATAAATATCATCTACCAATTTCTTGGCCTCAGCAGCATTATATCCAAGTTCATTTAAATATAACGATTTATCATC
>CAVHQU010000002.1:0-160101 GCA_963638555.1 bacterium
GGTTTAATTCGACGCTACGCGGAAAACCTTACCAGGGCTTGACATCCCGGTGCTAGCTTGAGAGATCAGGTGAGATTGCCGGTGACAGGTGGTGCATGGTTGTCGTCAGCTCGTGTCGTGAGATGTTGGGTTAAGTCCCGCAACGAGCGCAACCCTTGTCTTTAGTTACCATCATTAGGTTGGGGACTCTAGAGAGACTGCCGATGCAAATCGGAGGAAGGTGGGGATGACGTCAAATCAGCATGCCCTTTATGTCCTGGGCGACACACGTGCTACAATGGCCGGTACAAAGAGAAGCGAGAGCGCGAGCTGGAGCAAATCTCACAAAGCCGGTCTCAGTTCAGACTGGAGGCTGCAATTCGCCTCCACGAAGGCGGAATTACTAGTAATCGCGAATCAGCATGTCGCGGTGAATACGTTCCCGGGGTTTGTACACACCGCCCGTCAAACCATGAGAGCTGGTAATGCTTGAAGCCGTTTTCCTAACCGCAAGGGGGGAGGCGTCTAGGGCAGGATCGGTGATTGGGGTTAAGTCGTAACAAGGTATCCCTACGGGAACGTGGGGATGGATCACCTCCTTTCTAAGGAGAAAGTAATGCCGGACTGATTCAGCTCCGGCGGTACGAATACAAGCTTATTTCGATTTAGTATATTTATCCGTTGGCGCATGTTCTTCTGTTTAGTTTTGAGGGATTAGGTTCTCTCAGCTCTTTGTTCTTTGAAAACTGGATATTACAAAACATGTTCTTTCTGTCAATGTTGCGAGGAAAAGAGACGGTTTTACCGTGGCTTTGAGACGCGATATTGCTGAATATAAAATGTAGATCGAAAGCTGGCGCCTCGTGCGTCAGCGTTTGAAGCCGATTTAACTTACGAAGTTAAGTTTTTTAGAGGCGCTCAGTGAATGCCTTGGCTCTTATAGACGACGAAAGACGTGACTACCTGCGATAAGCTTCGGGGAGCTGGAAGTGAGCTTTGATCCGAAGATCTCTGAATGGGGAAACCCGGCACGGGCAACACCGTGCCACCGAGCCGCTTGCGCGGTTCGGGGGAACACGGGGGGAATTGAAACATCTTAGTACCCCCAGGAAAAGAAAGATTACATCGATTCCGTCAGTAGCGGCGAGCGAAAGCGGAACAGCCCAAACCACCTTAGGGTGGGGTTCGGGCCGCGACATGATACGCGCTTGCTCCATCCGAGCGGCCTGGGAAGGCCGGCCAGAGAGGGTGACAGCCCCGTAGGGATACGGGCAGGCGGATCTAGCGGAACCCAGAGTACGGCGGGTCAAATATCCTGCCGGAAGACGCGCAGACCATTGCGTAAGGCTAAATACTAATAAGAGACCGATAGTGTACCAGTACCGTGAGGGAAAGGTGAAAAGAACCCCGGGAGGGGAGTGAAAAGAATCTGAAACTGTGTGCCTACAACAAGCCAGAGGGCGTTGACGCCTGATGGCGTGCCTATTGAAGAATGAGCCGGCGAGTCACGTCCACATGCAAGGTTAAGCCGAAGAGGCGGAGCCGCAGCGAAAGCGAGTCTGAACAGGGCGCTTAGTATGTGTGCGTGGACCCGAAGCCCGACGATCTATCCATGAGCAGGCTGAAAGAAGGGTAACACCTTCCGGAGGGCCGAACCGACGTTCGTTGCAATGACCGCGGATGACTTGTGGATAGTGGAGAAATTCCAATCGAGTTGGGGGATAGCTGGTTCTCCCCGAAATAGCTTTACGGCTAGCCTCTGTTTATTACCCTGTGGGGGTAGAGCACTGAATGGTTGATGGGCGCCTTGGGCGCTACTGAATCCAATCAAACTCCGAATCCCATGGGGCTTATGCAGGGAGTCAGACTGTGGGGGATAAGCTCCATGGTCAAAAGGGAAACAGCCCAGACCGCCAGATAAGGTCCCTAAATCTACGCTAAGTGTTAAAGGAAGTGGAGAGACATAAACAACTAGGATGTTGACTCAGAAGCAGCCATCATTCAAAGAGTGCGTAACAGCTCACTAGTCGAGTCTCTCTGCACCGACGATTTATCGGGGCTAAGCGTGGTACCGAATCTGCGGATTTGTGTGGTTTTATACTGCCCAAGTGGTAGGGGAGCGTTCTGTTTGGGGCGAAGGCGGACCGTGAGGACCGCTGGACCGCTCAGAAGTGAGAATGCCGGCGTAAGTAACGATATGGGGTGAGAATCCCCATCACCATTAGACTAAGGTTTCCTGGGGAAGGGTCGTCCTCCCAGGGTTAGGCGGGTCCTAAGTTCAGGCCGAGAGGCGTAGACGATGGACAGCAGGTTGATATTCCTGCCCCCGCTTGCATGCGATGTAGTGACAGATCTGGATAGCGGTACCCCTTATTGGATTGGGGGCCAATGGTTCCGGGCTGGCCGGTAGGCAAATCCGCCGGCCAATGCGAGGGCCAGAGTGCGACCGAAAGCTTCGGCGAGTAGGGAAGTCCGTGGGTCCAGGTCTCGAGAAAAACTGCTAGCTTAAGTGCAAGTGGCCCGTACCGAGAACGAACACACGTGGTCAAGGAGAGTATCCTGAGGTGAGCGAGCGAACTGTTGTTAAGGAACTCTGCAAAATTACTTCGTAACTTCGGAAGAAGAAGTGCTCCCGCGAGGGAGCCGCAGTGAAGAGGCCCAAGTAACTGTTTATCAAAAACACAGCTCTATGCTAAGCCGCAAGGCGACGTATATGGGGTGATGCCTGCCCAGTGCTGGAAGGTTAAGAGGTGTGGTCAGCCGCAAGGCGAAGCCATTAATCGAAGCCCCAGTGAACGGCGGCCGTAACTATAACGGTCCTAAGGTAGCGAAATTCCTTGTCGGGCAAGTTCCGACGCGCATGAATGGTATAATAATTTGGGCGCTGTCTCGACAGCAGACTCGGTGAAATCTTAATACCTGTGAAGATGCAGGTTACCCGCGACTAGACGGAAAGACCCCATGGAGCTTTACTGTAACTTAATATTGAGCGTCTGTTCTTCATTCGCAGCATAGGTGCCAGGCTATGAAGCGAGGGCTTTGGCCTTCGTGGAGCCGCCAATGAGATAGCACTATTGGAGGATGGCCGTTCTAACGTACGCCCTCACGAGGCGGCGGACAGTGTTAGGCGGGCAGTTTGACTGGGGCGGTCGCCTCCCAAAGAGTAACGGAGGCGCTCCAAGGTTCGTTCAGCATGGTTGGAAATCATGCGTTGAGTGCATTGGCATAAACGAGCTTGACTGCGAGACCTACAAGTCGAGCAGGGACGAAAGTCGGACAAAGTGATCTTGCGATTTCATATGGAAGAGTCGTAACTTAACGGATAAAAGCTACCCTGGGGATAACAGGCTGATCTGGTCCAAGAGTTCACATCGACGACCAGGTTTGGCACCTCGATGTCGGCCCATCACATCCTGGAGGGGAAGTACCTTCCAAGGGTTTGGCTGTTCGCCAATTAAAGTGGTACGCGAGCTGGGTTCAAAACGTCGTGAGACAGTTTGGTCCCTATCTGTCGTGGGCGTAGGATGTTTGAATGGACTAGTCCCTAGTACGAGAGGACCGGGATTAACGGAGCACTGGTATATCGGTTGTCGCGCCAGCGGCATGGCCGGGTAGCTACCTCCGGAAGAGATAAATGCTGAAAGCATATAAGCATGAAGCTCGCCATAAGATGAGACATCCCATTCGAAAGAAGTAAGTGCCCCCCGAAGTCAGGGGGTTGATAGGTCGGATCTGCAAGCGCCGCGAGGCGTTCAGGAGACCGATACTAATAGCACGAGGACTTAATTTCACTAATCTCTATATTTAGAGTGAGTAAGCTAAGTCGCTTTAGCACATTGATCTGCATTGACGAAGGAGCATGGAGATAGTATCCGGTATTCAAAGGGCATCGGGCCTTTTGGAAAGAAGTCTGGTGGCGATGGCGCGGTGGTCACACCCGTTCCCATCCCGAACACGGAAGTTAAGCACCGCAGTGGCGAAGATAGTATGGCTCGAAAGGCCAGCGAAAATAGCGCGCCGCCGGGCTTTTTTCTTTTTAGGGGCGATTTGGCCTCCTCTACGGAATATGATCGTTTTTGAAAGCGATCTTTTTATTTTATGAATAGGCAAATCACCTTTTCACATTTGATGTTTTTTTAATTTTGAGTGTGTTACTAAAATTCAACCTTTAGCTTTTATGCTTAATCATGCAATAAAAGGCTGAATTCTAACTATTTTGGTTAAACCCAATAAAAAGATATTCTAAACAACGAGCGTGCTCATAACACCTTAGAATCAAATATATATAACGTTTTGATAGCTATTATCATCATCAATAAAATGAATTTGCTGGTATGATTCATAAATTTAGTTTTGAATTTTTAACTGTTATCGGATTTTCATAAAATTATAAATTTTAGTTGAATAACTACACCAAATTGAATTTTTAACAGACATTTATACCTAAAAGTGATTTTCATTTTAACGGCAATAAAAAAAGAAGACGTTTTTTGTCTTCTTTTTAACTTTTTACTAGATTGAATCTCCGTTGATCTTTAATGAATAAGAAGAATTCTTAGTTACTGAATAATCACTTGAAACGATCTTTGCGTCGCCATTCATGATTGTGAAGTCGTATCCGGTTACTTCAGCTTTCTTATTTGTATTTAACTTTACAGAAGATAAATATTCATTAGTGAACGTATCTTCTTTATTAACATTGACTTTTAAATTGAAAACATTAGTTGATATGGAGAAATCATCTGGCTGATCGATTCCGTCATTAGAGATGTCTGAAGGAATACCGTTGGTTTCATCAGTTTTAGTTCCGTCATCATTATAGACAGTTTGACCTGATGTTTCTTCCCAATCGCCTAATGTGATCGTTCCATCGTCACCTGTTGTAGCACTTGCTTGATATTGCGTTTCAGCCGTTACGGAAGAGTATTCTCCCCCATTAGTGCTTGTTTGCGAGAATCTAAACATCGTTAATGAAGTAGATGAACAATCAAAATATGTCATACGTTTAGTTGTTATAGTGTTTTCACCTTCATTGACGTCAGATGAAGTGGTTTCTGTGCTATTTTCAGTTACTTTTTCGAATGATGAATCAAAATAGGCGAGACCTGTATTGTTTGACGTATTTGCCGTTACTGTTGTATCAACGTCATTTTTAGTTCTATCAATCTTCGCATCACCTGAATATGTAGCACCCAATGTGATGCATAATGTCTTTGTGTCTAATACAGCATTATCGAAGTCCGCAACATATACACCTGTAGGATATGTGAATGCTTGTGTTATTTGTTCAAGGAGTTCAAATACTTTAGTACGCGTGACTTCGTTAGAGGAGGAACCGCCATCACCAGCGTTAGCACCGATATCTAGATATAAAAGATAAGGATATGCTGAAGAGGCGTCATTACTTCCATATGTAGAAAGGAAATATGCCCCTTTCTTGACTGGAACCTCGAAATAAAACAATTGGTAGGCACACATTCCAGTACTTGTTGATAGCACTGGAGAAAAATCGAAAACCTTAGTAGAAGAGTCAGATTGATTATATGTTATATTTCCACTTGAATCTTTATGTATTGTATTTATTTTTGTTAAAGTGGCATCATTATCCATATCAACAGAATATAAGTTATAGAAAACAAAGCTGCCTGTTGAATCGTATTTTGAAACGACGGCCGTGATATAACCATCTTTCTTCAATTCGAATTGGACGCCATTATTATGGAATGTAACAGTTTTGTCTTCGCCTAACCATTTTGTTTTTGCGGTGAATGTGGAATCCTTTTCCATGTTTTGGAATCTAAAACCCGGAAGATAAATTGCATATGTTGTAGAACCACTATTATTGTAGTAAGCATTGGTAGAATCATAAAACATCTGTAAAAGGTTATTCTTAACGGATGAATATTTTGCAAAAGACGACGCACTAACATATTTTTTAGATGTTTGATCCTGACTGGCTACTTTATAAACGAAATCACTCGATTGGACGAAATCCTTATCGTCATCATCGTAAATGGCGGCAACACTGCTTTGATCGAATGAATAAGTGAGAAATCCAACATTTGATTTAAGCTTGTCAAGGCTTATCACTTTACCGGATGAATCAGAAAACAAATCAAAATTACCACTTTGGCTTCCTGTGGTCGTTCCGCTAACTCTTTTAACAGCATATTTTATACCTTGATTATCTTTATTACTTGCTTGAGCACGAACACGAGCTTTACCGCCTGTAATATAGCCAGAGTTTGTTTCTAATGTTGGTTCAGATGAATTGTTCGTGTAGTAAGAATTTGATGTATCATCAGTTCCTGAAACATCATTTAACTTTGTGCTTTCCATATCTACATTAATTGGAAGATAGGATCCACTAGATAAATCTGTATAGGTGGAATTTGTCAACCAATTATATCCGCTGGAACTGGTTGTACCAAAAGTCACGTTATAGCCTGATTTTCCTGACTTTTTAATATAAGAAACTCTTCGATTCAAAGTTAGCATATCTATGGAACCACCAAAATCATTATCTTGCCCCGATCCCCCACCAGGTATATACGAATCCTTTGATGTGCTTGCAACATAGCAAGGCTCATACAACGTTGTCTCGTACTTATTGTATTTTGTTCTATAGTTTTCTGTGCAATAACCAACAGACGTATATGCCGAAATATTAGAGATTGTTTCGTCTCCTAACGTTCCGACTGCTTTAGTATTATCCGCTACAGTAACTGTTGAATTATCTATGTATATCTTATCTAGTTTTCCATCTACGTATCCTGCGACAATACCAGTAAGAGCAGTAGATGTCGTGGAATTAACTTTTTCAGAGTTGATATAGAGATTCTCTATAGATGGAGTGCCTTTATCATCGCTTTCTTTGGCGACATAGCCAAACATTCCAAGAATATTTGGTGTTGGACCATATCCTTTGCTTGCATCATTTTGAAGCCAGTCATCTTCGGTGACGTTACTAGGCTTCCTTGATTTTAAATCATCGTAGGAATTAGACACTTTAAGATTCGATATTTTATGTGAGGCAGCGTCTAAATGTCCATTGAATGGATGAGTTGACGTGCCAATTGGTGGCAATGCCCAACCATTCATGTCAATATCTTGAGATATCGTGAAATATGGTTCTTCGCCCTTGAAATAACCGATATAGTAAAGCCATGCAAGGTTATAAAGGTGAGTAGGGCTACTAATGATATATGGATCATCCTTCTTGCCTGAACCGCCTGCAAAATAAGCGCCGGCCGTATGACCTTCAATAGGCCTTGTAACATTGTTTGTATTGCTAAACCAAGAAAACGAAAAAGATGCCGTGGCAATTCCTGCGGCAATGCGCGTGAGACACATCGTACCAATTACTAGTCTCTTATATGTGTTTAGCCCTTTTCTCATTTTTCCTTGCTTATCCCCGGTAACTGGCTGTCCGAGATGGACCCTTTAGCTTTGCGACGCCGAATCTCTTCGGTTTTGCCTTTAACATAGTTAATGATACAAGAATTCATTTTTTTTCAACTTTTTTGAGTTTAACTGAACCGCCTAGCGCGAGGCTTCGCCTAAATAGCAATGAGTGAAAATCATGAAAATGAAATAAGTCAGTTGTGACAAATCAATTAAAAAAACAAATTTGGGAAAGTAACAGCGTTCACTTGAATTTAATTTACCTGGACATTTACCTGGACATTTACCTGGACAAATATACGAATAATTGCGATGAATAGTGAATTTTTCATGGACATTTACCTGAATATATCAAATGTTTGTGTTTATAAGAACGTCATTAATATAAATATTGGTGGTTTGACATTTATTTCAAAATAAGAGACGGCGAAGTTTTTATGCAGGATTCTTGAATTGATCTTAATAGTTACAACTGTTGCTAAATATTTAGTCAATATAACTATACAAAATATGCTACAATCTTACCTAATCTTCTAAAGGAGGCAAATATATGATGCTTGAAGCAAAACACCTTAAACGTGTATATAAGATTAAAAATAACGACCCCGTATACGCTTTAGATGACGTATCGGTTAAATTCCCTGAAACAGGATTAGTTTTCATTCTAGGAAAATCAGGTTCAGGAAAATCCACCCTTCTTAACGTAATGGGCGGTCTAGATAAAGCTGATGAAGGAGAAATTATCATCAACGGAAAATCTAGCAAAGATTTTTCGGGAAGTGAGATGGATTCTTATAGAAACACTTACTTAGGCTTCATCTTCCAAGAATATAACATTCTCTCCGACTTCACGGTTAAAGAGAATGTTGCTTTAGCCTTACAACTTCAACATAAGAAAGCAACGGATGAAGCAATTAATTCCATTCTTGAACAAGTTGATCTTGCTGGATATGGCAAGAGAAAACCTAATGAATTATCGGGCGGTCAAAAACAAAGAGTTGCCATTGCTAGAGCCTTAGTCAAAGAGCCGAAGATTATATTTGGTGATGAACCTACAGGCGCCTTAGACAGCAATACAGGCAAACAAGTGTTTGAAACATTAAAGAAACTATCTAAAGACAAACTAGTTGTAGTTGTTTCTCACGATAGAGACTTTGCTGAAAGATTTGGTGATAGGGTCATTGAATTAAGAGATGGAAAAATCATCTCTGATATTACAAAGACTACCGTCGAATCAGAAAAGGTTAGTGATGGCATCTCTCTTTTTGGCGATAACATCATCCATATCAAGAAGAATAAGAAGTTAACAAATGAAGACCTTGAATTGATAAACGAAAAACTTGCTAGCGGTAATGATATGTACATTTCTACAGATAACCAAGTTAACCGCGCTGTATGCGAAACTGCCAAAATCAATGAAAATGGCAACAGAGAAGAATTCATCAAAACAAAAGAGGAAGATATCAAAGTCGGCAATGATAAATTTGAAACGATCAAGAGCCGTTTCTCCATGTGGCAAGCCTTTAGAATGGGCGCAAGATCGCTTAAAGTTAAACCATTCCGTCTTGTTATGACAATTATTCTATCGACTATTGCTTTCTCTTTATTTGGCGCAAGTATAACTTTAGCCGGATTTAATAAAGTTGATGCCGCGAAGAGTACAATTCTTAATAGTGGAGTTTCTTCCGTATCTTTGAATGTTACTGACGTTAATAAAGAAGGCTTCAACGATGAAAGAATCACGGAAATAAACGCGACAGGCGCTAAAGCGTATCCTGTAATAAGTGGTTCGTATACATTTTCTTTTCCTTATACAAAGAGCGATGTTGCTCATATCAGCAAAGCGAACGGCGTCATTAATTATACCGACAATTTGATGAGCGATTTCGATTTCACGATTTTGGCCGGAAATACCCCAAGCGCAGATAATGAAGTAATGATTTCAAAATACACCTGGTATTCCTTTAAAGAATATGGCGTTGGCTCGGATGCTTCGTCATCAACATATGTTCAACCTGGGAAAGTCGATTATAACTCTGTTATTGGAACTACAATCTCCGGAAGTGAATGCGACAGTATTGGCGACTATAAGAACGTTTCATATAAGATTTGTGGCATTTATGATTCCAAACTCCCAGCAAAATACGAAAAATATCTTACTGAAAGCAAATTGCCTACAGCAGGAAGCTCGGATTATTCCTATTTCTCCTCTTTGGTTAATGGCAAGTGCCAACATACCATTCTCATCAAAAACAAAGCAAAAGAAGAGAGCAAGAGCGAAGATACGATACTAACTGATGCTTATTTCAAGGTCAATTCAGATGGCGGAACAAACAAATACAGAGCTGCTTATTACCCATCGCACAAAGACACTCTTTATTTTGACAACACTAAAACATCATTATCAGCTAATGAAGTCCTTATCTCCCCTGATTACATCTACGATTTCAGTACAGGCGATTCCTCCTCATTGCTTTCAAAAGTCTATAACGATTACAGCACTGTTTATGGCTCTTTTATGAATGATTATGTTGATAGCAACTATGATACATTGTTAGAAAAATTCAAAAATGATACGGAAATTTTGCGTCATCTTGAAAGTGGATCTCTAGAAAATAGCACCGAAGAACAAATTAAAAATGCAATGAAGATTGTTTTCTCTGCTTATAATTCATCGAACTCATTAAACAAAGAATTCAAAAAAGAGGCCGCAGCATATTGCAAAACGACTTTATCTAAGAATGATTATTCATCTTTAATAAATTCTTCCGAAACTAAAATCAGTGCTTATATTAGCATTGGCAATGATGAAAATGCTAACCCTTTGACTGATGAGAAAGTTGAATTGAGGATCGTTGGACTTGATTTTGATACTGACAATATTCAAAATATAACATTCACTTCAGCAAAAGAAAGCATCGAAAATATTCAATCGATTCAAAAGAAACATGAATATTATCCATCAAAAACAATTCAAAAAGAGACCGCACTTGTCGCATATGGCAACGAAAGTAACCTTAAATCTCTCTTGAATCTCTATTTCGCAAAGACTGATATCCTTACGGAAATCACCAAAGACTCGTCTCTCCTTTCGGGAAATGCATATGCTTTAAGTTTCAATGATAGTGATGTTTCGATGGTTATAACGACCGCTACGATGGTCGTCATCCTCACCCATGTTTTCCTTTATGTTGGCATAGCGATGGCAATCTTTGCAATGTTACTTTTCTACAATTTCATCTCTGTTTCTATTAATAATAAGAAGAGAGAGATTGGCATCTTGCGTGCTGTTGGTGCGAAAAGAAGTGATGTCTTCAAAATCTTCTATTCTGAAGCGTTTATTATTGCAATCATTAATTTCATTTTATCTTTAGCAATAACCATTTATGTTTCTTATGCAGCCAATAAGGCAGTGATGGACTCATCCGCAATGATTACCTTCACGATCATGAATCCGACATTCTTGACCGGCCTAGAACTATTTGGAATTGCCATAGGTGCCTCGATTATTTCATCAATATTGCCTGTTACAAGGCTTGCGAATAAGAAGCCAATAGACGCAATACAGAATCGTTAAACGAATTAAAGCCGCGTGGTGCGGCTTTTTTAAAATGATTGAGAATATTAGGAGATAGTAAAAAATCGTGTTAACGATACAAAATTTGCATAAAATTCAAAAAATGTATCGTTAACTGCCGTTTAATTTAAATTTTAAGCGAGATTATTCAAAATAGTTTCGCAAGTCGTAAGGTATTCTCTCGATTTAGGCTCAAGCATATAAACTGTTTTAGTTCCATACAACGGGTTTAAATAATATGGGTATTTCTCTAAGAAATCAGAGAGAAGAAGTTTCTTATTATCATCTTCGTAATAATATTCACCATTTTTAGCATTCTCTTCAAAAGAAGAAACGATGTTTTTTAATGTCGGCGAATACCCGATTGATGTGGCATTTTGATATGCGACATCCTTCCTCAGCATGAAATCAATGAATTTGTTTGCTAAATCGTAGTTTTGAACCGTAGAAGGAATGACCATTGAATCAAAGAAAGCTGCAGTTGTCTCGGGAACATATATATCAAAATCCGCATCAATGGCATTAGACTCAGAATATGTTAAATACAACGCATCAAAGAAATCGCCTGATTGCGTGTAACAGAAATCAAGCGTTCCATTAGCGACGTTTCTTTTTAGCGAATCATTGCCGAATTCATCGAAATTGTTTTTCTTTAATGCGGATATGCAGTCGTTTTTTATTTCACTTGAAAGATCGTTTTCTTTCTTTCCGTCATATGAAGTGATGTTTGGATCATAACCTTGCCCCATCAAATAAGATGAAAGAATCCATCTAGCTGTATCGTACATTCCTATGCGAACATTAGAGGAGAAATCATTTCTGTTCCATAACGCTTCAAAGCCTTTTTCCTTGATTGTTTTTTCAACATCCGGATTCTTTTTCGAATATAGCAATGAATAACTGCCCCAGAAATACGGCATGAAATAAGAATTGAATTCATTGTCATTTGAATCAACCATGTATTTCTTCATCAAGGAAGAAAGACCGTCAGAGAAAATATTTTCGTAGTTGGAAAGATTGGGGTATGACGTATTTTTAACATCTAATTCAAGGAGATAACCTTCCTCATATAATTGATGAACTGTATAGTCCCCTGGGATAGCGACATCGTATGAAGTGGTCTTGCTCGTAATTTTTTGATACATTGCCTCACTTGAGGTGACATCCTCCTCGATAACCTGACAATTGAATTCTTTTTCGAATAAGGAAACTAAATCTTTGTCGATATATTCTCCCCAATTGAGAAGATAGAGAACGGTTGATGGAGTGGCCAAATATACAATTCCAAATGTTGTAAACGATAAAAGGAAAACTAATGAGAAAATCAATGCTTTTTTCATCTTGCTTTAACTCCTTTCTTCTTTCTTGCGTCATACATAGAATAAATGAAGACAATCAATAATGTTGCGAACGTAAGCAAAGCGTTAAATGCGTAGCTTCCAGCGGAGAAATTCTTCTTTGTGTATGAAGAATATACGTAGTTGGAGAAATTAGAGAAACCGTTACCTTGTGTGTAAAAGGAAATAACGAAGTCATCGATCGAAAGAGTGAAAGCGATAAGGGCACCAGCCAATATTGCTGTTGATAAGGAAGGAATTACGACCTTAAAGAGTGCTTTAAGAGGACCACATCCAAGATCTCTAGCCGCTTCATATAAGGAATCGTCTGTTTGCTCCAATTTAGGAAGAATCATCATGATGACATAAGGAATGGTGAAGAAGGTGTGAGCCACAAGCATCGTCGTAAAACCAAAGATATTCGGGATGAGAGGCTTAAGCAACGAGAAAATAATCATGATGGAAATACCCGTGACGATTTCTGAATTTAGCATTGGAATTTCATTAAGAAGGTCCATTGCTTTTCTAGCCTTTCTATCTAAGGAGTTGATGCCAATTGAAGCAAATAAACCGGCAATCGTCGCAATAAATGTTGCCCAGAAAGAAACGAGCAATGAATCGACGATCGAGGTTGCCAATTGCCTATTAGTGAAAATCTCTTTGAAATTATCGAGGGTAAATCCTCCCCAGGCTAGAGGAGTGATCGAGTTTGCGGATGCGTTAAATGATTGATAAATAATCACAATAACCGGAACATACATCAAAGAGAAAACGAAAAGAACAAAGACGATCTTCAAAATGCTAAAGAGCGTATGTTTCCAAGGATGTTTCTCTAACATATTATCTTTCCTCCTTTTTCTTTTTCTTTGACATGCCAAAAAGAACGACAATAGCGATGATGATTATCGAGAGCAAAATGCTAAGCAAGGAGCCAAAGTTGTAGTTGTTTTTCTCAAATACCGATTGAATGAGGTTGCCAATAAGCCTGATTTTTCCTTGGCCAATTGTTTGAGATATCGCAAAACCAGTCGCGGCTGGAAGGAAAACCATGATGATACCTGAGCCGACTCCGCCTAAAGAAAGAGGGAGAGTGACCTTGAAGAAAGTCTTTATTGGGGTTACTCCAAGATCTTTTGACGCTTCAATGACTGATCTATCCATCTTTTCCAAGACTGTATATATCGGAAAAATCATAAACGGAAGATATGTTGTCACCGTTACTAAAATTACGGCCGGATACGATCCGACTAAATCAAGGGCTTTAAATGCGTCCGTGGAAAATAATCTAAGCCAGGAAACGATTCTTAACATCGAATTAGACCACATAGGTAAAATCAAAAGAAGAAGGAAGAGCATCTTGTTTCTGATTTTTGAAAAAGACAAGAAATATGCGACTGGATAGCCAAGGAGTATGCAAATAACAACAGTTATCGAAGCAACGATTAAAGAATTGCCGATTGCCTTAAGAATAGAAACATCTGCAAGCCTTGAATAACTTTCAAGCGAGGCACTCGCACGAGAGAAATCAACCCCATTTGATGACATGAAAGTCAAGATGAGCATTATAACGAGCGGCAAAACAACCAGAAAGACAAGCCAAACGAAATATGGGATGGCTAGAGCCTTAAATCTTTTCATTCTCTTCCATCTCCCCGGCTTTTAATTTTGCTTCGAGCCTTAAATCTTGAATGAATTTTGGTTGGAGTGAATCTTCAACCTTCATCATGTGGATTTCATATGAATCGACCTTTAAGCCAATCATGTCTCCGACTTCGACGTTTTGATAATCTTGCACCATGATTGTTTGACCATTTACTTCAACCCAAAGATCAAAAGTTACGCCAGTAAATGCACTCTTAAGAACCTTCCCTTGAAGAATTGCCTTATCGATGTCTTCTAAAACAATATCAAAATCTTCTGGGCGAATTACCGCATCAACGATTTCTCCTGGAACAAATGTTGTAACATATGTTTTGAAACTTTGTCCTAAGAAAGAAACCTTTTGATTTCCTAAATAAGTTCCTTCAAGAACATTTGGATTCTCATAATTTGCAAGAAGCTTTGCTTTGCTTTCTTTGATTGATTCAACGTAGATGTTACCTGGGGCAACAGTTAGACCGATGACGTCTCCGACATTTTCTTTGTCTTCTGACTCAATCTTGATAACTTTATCTTCGACCTTTACATCAAGCAAATACTTGTTTTCTTCATATACGGAGGAAATAACTTCACCTTTAAGTTTGGCGATGTCCATCGAACAAATATCAAAATCAGGTCTTTCAACGATAACGTAGACTTTATCCCCTAGACGTACATCAAGAGATGATACTTTGAATGTCTTATTTAACATTGTAAGACGTTTGACGTCAGAATACGTTCCTCTAAAAATGTTTGCTTCACCGATAAAGGTGGCGACAAATTTGTTAATTGGGGTGTTATAGATATCTTCAGGTCTTCCAAGTTGCTGGATTTTTCCTTCATTCATGACGACGACCGTATCAGACATGACCATAGCCTCTTCTTGATCGTGAGTAACGAAAATAAAGGTAATGCCTAACTTTCTTTGAAGCTCTCTAAGTTCAAGCCTCATGCTTTTCCTTAATTTGAGATCGAGAGCAGAGAGAGGCTCATCAAGAAGAAGAATTCTTGGCTTATTGACAATGGCTCTAGCAATTGCGATACGTTGCATCTGACCGCCTGAAAGAGAAGATACAGATCTTTTTTCATATCCTTCAAGATTAACGAGTTTCAAGGCTTTGATAACCTCTTCATGAATGACATCTTCCTTGAATTTCCTACCTTTTATTTGATTCACCATCTTGGAATACACGTCATTCTCTGAAAGATTCTTTAAGAATTCTTTCTTGAAATCTTTGTATTTCATTTCATGATCAATTGAAGATATATCGAGCTTGATATTTCTTTCTTTTAACATGCTTTCGATGTCATTTTTAACATCGATATAGGCATGAGGATGTTTCTTCTTTTCTAATGATGAGAGTTCATTTTCTATTTGATATGTTGAGGATTTTTCAGAGAAAAGATTGATAACGTATTTCTTTACGTCTTTTGGCTTTTCAATAAATGTTAACTTGTGAATGAGAGAATTGATTTCTTCTTCTGAGAAACCGTATTTCTCCATCATATTCATCGTACCGATATCGTAGACATTCGAATAAATGTTGTTTCTTAAACCGAAAGCAATGTTGTCGTATATATTTAGATGAGGGAAAAGGGCATATTTTTGAAAGACTGTATTAATTGGTCTTTTGTGCGATGGAAGGGAAGCGATATCAATATCATCAAGAAGGAGCTGGCCCTCTTCCATGCTTTCAAAACCGGCAATAATTCTTAAAGTGGTGGTTTTGCCACATCCTGAAGGACCTAAGAAGGTAACGAACTCATTCTCATTTATTGATAGATTGAGATTGTCGAGGATCACATTATCCCCGTAGGATTTCCTGATCCCCTTAAGTTCAAGAATTTTACGTGCCATTTAATACCCTCCTAGGATTGTGGCCTATTTTTAAACGTGCTCAATTATAGATATATGCATGAAAAAAACAATAATATTTTTAATGAATTTTTCTTCGTGAATTTTGATGATATTTCTCGATTGCTGAAAATGCGACTTTTTATGGGAAAAATCTAAAAAAGAATAATCTTTTTGTATATACTATTTGTAGAAGGAAAACATTGAGGATGGCTAAATTTCTTATTGCTGGTGGTGCGGGTTTCATCGGAGGGAACTTCCTCCATATCATGGTGAACAGATATCCTGATGATCAGTATGTCTGCATTGACGCGTTGACGTACGCAGGCAACATGGAAACCCTAGAGCCGATCATTGGCAAGCCAAACTTCAAGTTTGTCCATGAGAATATCTGCAACAGGGAAGCAGTATTCAAATTGTTCGGGGAAGAGCGTTTCGATTACGTCATCAACTTTGCCGCGGAATCCCATGTAGATAGATCCATTGAGAACCCGGAGATATTCTTAAAGACCAATATCTTAGGCACGCAAGTGTTGATGGATGCATGTAGAAAATACGGAATCAAAAGATACCATCAGGTATCCACCGATGAGGTGTATGGCGACCTTCCGCTAGATAGGCCCGATTTGTTCTTCACGGAAGAGACGCCCATTCATGCATCCAGTCCGTATAGCGCATCTAAGGCAAGCGCTGACTTACTTGTCTTAGCGTACCATAGAACCTTTGGGCTTCCCGTAACCATCTCCAGATGCTCGAATAACTATGGGCCATATCACTTCCCCGAGAAGCTCATTCCTCTGATGATCCAAAAGGCGTTAAGGGATGAACCCTTACCAGTATACGGGAATGGCTCTAATGTCAGAGACTGGCTATATGTCGGGGACCATTGCAACGCCATTGATTTAGTCGTTAGAAATGGAAGAGATGGCGAAGTCTACAACATCGGCGGACACAATGAAAGAACCAATCTTGAAGTAGTTAAGACCATTCTCGCCGCTTTAGGCAAGCCAGAATCCTTGATATCCTACGTCAAGGATAGACCTGGGCATGACTTAAGATACGCAATGGATCCAACTAAGATTGAGACTGAATTAGGTTGGAAGCCTGAACATAACTTCGATAGCGGCATCAAGGCCACCATCAAGTGGAATCTTGATAACCAGGAATGGTTAAGCCATGTTGAAAGTGGCGAATACAAAAACTGGTTAGCTAAGAAGAAACAAAGATAATCAAATATAACTATTGTTACATTTTCGGAATGCCTTTTATAATTAATCCCATGAAAATAATTTATATCATTTGCCAAGGAAATATCTGCCGTTCACCAATGGGAATGTTCATTCTCAGGAATCGTCTTAAAGAATTAGGATTAGAGAATGAATATGACGTAAGATCTGCCGCATTAGAATCCTCTACGGCTGGAGAAGATATGTATTCTGAATCCAAGAAACAACTTGATGAACATCATATTCCTTACGTAACGCATGTCGCTCATAAATTAACCTTACCTGAATATTTAGCGGCTGATTACATTCTTGTCATGGAAAGGTACCAGAAGATAGATATCAAACGAAAAATGTCTTCCGCCCATATAGAAAAGGTGCATACCTTGCTTGAATATACGGACGAACCAAGAGATATCGACGATCCATTCTATACGAGAGATTTCTCTAAAGCATACGAAGACGTCTCCAAAGGAATAGAAGGATTCATTGCTAAAGAGATAACTAAGCAATAACGTTAACTGTTAAAAAACCGCACCCAATTGGATGCGGTAATTTTATTTTTCTTCAGATTCTTTCTCTTCTTCCTTATCTTGGTGGTGATAGCCATAGCCATATCCGTAGCCATATTTAGCTTGATATCCGTAGCCACCTTTTCCTTGATCTTCGTCCGTGGTGACTTTGATCATGGTAATGCCAATGATGTTCATTCTCTTTTCTTCTAGGGAATGACATGCTGCAACGACATCTTTCTTTTTGGAAAGGTGTTGAGAGCAAACAACGAGATACCCATCAACATGTTGACCGATAAGATATGCGTCAGAGAGAACAAGAACTGGTGGGGTATCGATGATTACATAGTCATATTGCTTCTTGAGCTCGTTAATCAATTCGGCTGCTTTTGGCGATTGAAGAATCTTTGTTGGGAAAGGCGTGTGAGAACCAGGTGTGACAATGTCGACTTTACCAGCATGCTGGATAATGTCGGAAATTTCACAATCTCCTTTGACAAAATCAACCAAGCCTAAGCTGTTCTTTAAATCAAACGCTTTATGCACGGCAGGCTGTCTTAAATCAAAGTCAAGAAGACATACTTTTAAGCCTTTTTCAGCATAAACGAGAGCAAGGTTACAAGATGTTGTTGTTTTGCCTTCAGCTTCTTGAGCGGAAGTAACGGCAAAGCAAGTAATTTTCTTGTCCAAAGAAGCAAATTCAATGTTGGTTTGCAAACGAATTATTGCGTCAGCTTCAATAGAATTGAAGTCAGAGATGAGACCGCCTTTATGTAAACGATATTGCGGGTTGTTTTTCTTATTTTGTGCCATTGTCTTTTTCTCCTTCCTCGGATTCGTTCTTCGATTCGTACTTTGGAATCATACCGATAACTTTATATCCAGCGAGGGTTTCAAGCTCAGATTTTGATGTGACACGAGTGTCGGCAAGTTCACGGATGATAGCATATGCAGCACCAACGACAAGCCCTGCTAAAATGCCGATAGCGGAGATAAGAACGATTGATGTTGAAGTATTCTTTGCTTGTTGAGCTTCTTGGACAACATAAAGAGAGTTACCAAGTAAACTATTGATGGCTTGATCTTTGGAATTTGTTAATTCTACTGTAGAGTTTGCAACAGAGTTGGCGACATCAATTGCCATTTGACCAGTTTTGCAACTTGCAGTTACCGTCAAGAAGATTGAAGTGGCGGTGCTGTTTGAACCAATGACCGAAAGAGAGACGCTGTAATAACTGTTAACGAGGATTGTGTTGTATTTCTTGTTCCCTTCACTATCAGTTGAAGAAACTGTATATCCTTTAGCATCTAGTTTTTCGGCTGTTTTTGTCAAAACGTCTGTTGATGTAAGATAGCCTTCAGCGATACCGGCCTTTGTTCTTGAAGCAGTAATGTTTTCGGTTGTTGACGTGCTATCATTTGAAATAACCATCATTTGAACTGATGCTTGATAAGAAGGCGTCTTGATAAATTTCCCATATGCGAAAGCGCCAGCAAAACCAACCAATGTGCAAACGCCAATGGCGACCCAATGTTTTTTAAGCATATGCCAAATTTGTCCAAGTGTTATTGATTTTTCTTGCTCTTCTTGGCAAACGACCTCTTGAGGTTGAGATCTTGAAGGAATTTCAAATTCTTCTTCGTTTAGATTCTTTTTTTCCATTTTTATACTCCGTATCGATAATTATATATTATTACGCTCTTATTTCAAGAAAGGATGATTTACTCAAAATATGTGGGTAGATATTATTAAATGAAGTAGAAATAATAGGTTCTAAGGCTGTGATGTTTAATTGCCCTTTGTTGACCGTAAAGAAGAGGATTAACAAGATGATGCCTAAAGCAATACGGTATATGCCAAATCCCATGAAGGATTTTGAGCGAATCAGCTTCATAAAGAACTTGATGGTGAAGAAAGAAATGACAAAGGCGACTGCCATCGCGATGATAATAAGAACGATTTGGAAAACTGTTATTGATGGGGCTTCACCTTTGTAGACTTTGACTCCATACATAGCACCTTTAATTAATGAACCGCCGAGCATGGCAGGGATTGAAAGATAGAAAGAGAACTTTGAAGCGGTGGCTCTATCGATGGATAGAAGAAGAGCTGCGCAAATGGTAACACCTGAACGAGATGTTCCAGGAATCAAAGCCAAACATTGAGCTAAACCGATTATGAAAGCGTATTGAATTGAGATTTGCCTGACGTCTCTGATTCTGAAAAGAGGATATTTTCTATCATCATCATCGTAGTGCGTGTATGCAGCGCGATTTAAATTGTAACGGTCTCTGATTCTTGTGGCCTTAAATCTTAAATATGATTCGATTCCGATGAAAGCCAAACCATAGACAATCAAGGTGATTGAGACCGTGACATAGTTATAAAGATATGTGTCAAGCAAATCGTCAAAAATAACGCCAATAACGCCAGCTGGAATTGAAGCGATTAGGATTTTGCCCCACGTATACCAAATTTCTCTCTTTTCCTCTCTTGATTTATTTTTGCCAAACGGCCAGAGTTCTTTGATGAAAGAGATAATAACGGCAAGAATGGCTCCTAATTGAATGATGACCAAGAAGAAATCATAGAATTCTTTCCCTTGTGTCACCTCAAAACCAAAGAATTGCCCAAGAATAATCATGTGTCCAGTTGAAGAAACTGGCAACCATTCTGTAATTCCTTCGACTATACCGAAGACTATTGCTTTGATTATTTCTATAAGTTGTTCCATATTTACAATATTTTTATATGTTGCGGATTTTTTACCGCCCATCATTTTAATATATGGGTTTGCTTTTATCCACCTTAAATATTTACAATTTGTCTTCTAGTTAAGTTTTCTCTCTTATAGTAAAGTTATTGCATATGAAATATTTCTTGATGGTTCTAAAACGTTCGCCTTCTTTCCTTATCCTTGCGTTAGTTTGCGTTGTTGCAAATATTGCGCTTGGATTCACTCCGTTCAAAGACAATAAGATTGCTATCATTTGCGCCGATGTCTTGTTGATTGCTTCCACTTTCTTCCTTATTGGTGCAGGTATCTACTTCATGTATGATAGAGTTTATTACTATGGCATCGCTCTCTTCTCTGATCTTGAAAGCGACAACGAGGTTGCTAAATCTGGTTGCATTCAAGCCATGGTTGCGAAAGGATTCATGTTTGCCTCTGGCATTCTTGCAGTCGTTAATAACTTCGTTTGCAGAGCACCAGCCAAAGAAGAATAGAATCTTCTAAAGTCTCTCCCCTCCGTTAAGTGTCTTAGCGGAGGTTTTTCTTTATTTTTAATTATTAAATTAATAATCGTTCATAATCACATCATGCTTTCTAACCATTACCGAGACCTTTTGCTAGAACGACATAAACATGTACAAAAGGCTAATGGTGAAAATGTCATAAAAACATATGCGAAACTAAGGCGAATGGCTACAATCGAAATTGATTATAGGTTTGAGAAAGCCGGCTTAGCCGGCTTTTTCCTTTGCCCTATAAACGTTATCTTAATTCACCATCTTTTAAATGATAAACTTTGTCACAAATAGATAGAGAAGAAGATCTATGCGAGATAAGCAAGATTGCTTTATTATCTTTCTCTTTCTTTAGTTGAGAAAGAATATATGCTTCATTGTATGCGTCAACATTGCTTGTGGCTTCATCGAGCAAAATGACAGGCGTATCGGCTAAAAATACTCTAGCTAGCCCTAAACGTTGTTTTTCTCCGCTTGAAAGATTGTCTGCCAAATCATTGATTTGAGTGTCTAATCCATCTTTTAATGATTTGATTTTATTGGAAAGACCCGCTTTGGATAGAGCTGAATATAATTCATCATCAGTCGCATTTTCTTTGGCAATGCAAAGATTGTATCTTATTGTATTTTTGAACAAATAAGTGGATTGAGAGAATAACGTTACATTTTTAGAAAGACTTTCACGAGAATAAGATGAAATATCTTTGCCATTGTAAAGAATGTTTCCTTTATTCGTTTCTTCAAAATGTAACAACAACTTGAAAAGAGTTGACTTACCGCATCCGGATTTGCCTTCGATGCCGATTATTTCTCCTTTATGCAAGGAGAAGGAGACGTCTTTGAGAACTTCTTTCTTTTCGTCGTAGGAGAAGGAAACATCTTTAACATCTAACGAAGAGAAGGAGAAGCCTTCCTTTCCTTCTTTGATTTTCGGCTCTTCATCGATGATTGGAAGAATTCTTTTTGCGGAGGCGAAAGACATTGTTAAGTTCGCTGGAAGATTTGCTAAAGCAACCACAGGTCCAAATGATGTGGCTAAGGTCATATAGCCGAGGATAATGTAATAGTTTGTAATAACCCCTTTCTTAAAAAGATAAGCTCCTAATAAGATTATGAGCAAATCTCCTAGAAGGATAAGGAAATTGACCACACTTTGCGAAGTGAGAGTTTTGTTGTTTAATTTTCTGCTTATTGCATTGATTTCCTTAGTTGAAGAATCAAGTATCTTTGCTTGTTCGCCTTCTTTTTGAAAGAAAAGCATTTCTTTTATTCCGTAGCACGCATTGAGGTAGATGTTTTCACTTTCAGCAAGTTTCTTTCTATATTCCATACCGAGTTTTCTATTGGAAAGATAGAAAATGATAGGTGTAAGTATACCAATTAGAAGATACATGCCTAAGGCAAGTAAAGAGAAAGAGAAATGAATCAATACGCCAAGGAGAACTAAAACGATTGCTTCAGTGAATATTGCGATGAAAAATGGAGTGATAGTGTGAGCGTAAAACACTTCAAGAGACTCTGTGTCTGATTGGAGGATCGATAACAATTCGCCTTTATTTCTATCATCTAAAATCTTGTTTCCTTGTCTCCTTAACGAGGAAAATACGTTATTTCTAACTAATGCAAGTAAGGTAAAGGCCATATAGTGGTTAAGATATTGCTCGGCATAACGTAAGAATCCTCTTGCGAAACCGCAGATAATAATCAAAGCAATCAACCAGCCAAAAGATAACGGAATTTCAATTCCCAGTAATTTAAGAATCGCCAATCCGCCAAAGAAGGTAATGCCCATGGCGGAAAGGAAACCTAACGTACCAACGATAACCGCCAAAACGATAAGATAACGCTTGCCTTTAACGAGGGAGAGCATTCCCTTTAATAAAGAGAAGAAGGATTTCTTTTTCATATTACTGCCTCCCATTTATTTTCGTTTTCAATTAGCGATTTAAATTTAGAATCTTTGGAGAGAAGCTCTTTTGGGTTTCCTTCTTCGAAGATCGTCTTGTTTTTGCCAAGAAGATATACCTTATCGGCATTTAAAGCGTTTTTAACTCTATGCGATATAAATAAAACAATATGATCTTTTGCTAATGAAGTTATGACTGAGAGAATGATTTCTTCTGAATCTTTATCAATATTGCTTGTTGTTTCATCGAAGATGTAGAAAACTTTTTTGCAAGCAAGGTAATACGCAAGGATAAGACGTTGTTTTTCTCCACCAGATAAATCGAGAGCATCCTCTTTAGGGATGAAATCTAAATCATGCTCGTCGAGGATTCTTTCTTTCAAGGAAACCTTTTCAAGCAAGGAAATCATTTCGTTTTCATTTATTTCCGGATTGTAGAACCTGAATGCATCTTTTATTGAAAGATGAAGAAGATACGTGTCAATCGAAAGATAACACACAAGCTTACGATACTCGTAGATTTTGATTGATGATAATTCTTTGCCATCGATTTTTATTGAGCCTTCATAATTTTGAATTTGTTTGCTTAATATTTTAGAAAGGGTTGATTTGCCAGAGCCTGAGTCACCAATAAGGGATGTGAATCCTTTAGAGATGTCCATGTTAACTCCATTAAACACATAAGAATCATCATCTTCATATTTAAATGAAACGTTATCCAAAACAATTGAGGAAATGGATGAAATATTTTCATTACCATCTTTCTTTTCTTCCTCTTTGAGAAGAGAAATAACTTTTTTACCTGCTGTGGCTCCGTTCATAGCGATGTGGAAAGCTGACCCTAAGGCTCTCAAAGGCAAGAAGAATTCTGCTCCAACAAGAATGAGAAACATACATACCTGATAAGTAATTTCCGAATTATTCAAAGCAAGAAGAGAAAGAACTATGCCAACGGCTGCCCCGCCATACGCAACAAAGTCCATGATAGTTGTGGAGCATAGCTGCATGACTAATACTTTCATCGTAATTCTTCTAAATTCCTCGGAATTAACCTTCATTTCATCTTCCATCTTTTTATCGTAATGAAAAATAAGAAGCTCTTTCATGCCCTTGACTGAATCTAAATATGCTCCACCAAGAGAAAGATATCTGTTCCAATATGTGGCAAAGATTTTTTTTGCCCATTTTGAAACCAAAATAATGGAGACAGGTATTAATGGAACACAAGCAAGATATAAAATTGCAACCTTCCATGAGAAGAAACAGAAGAGAACAAATAAGGCGATAGGCGCACTCATTGAATAGAAAAAAGAAGGGAGATACGAAGAGTAATAAAGTTTTAATTGCTCAATGCCTTCACTCGACAATTGAGCGATTTCTTGAACTTTCAATGATGAGTTGCCATTCAATTTAACATATTTAGCATAGATGTCCCCACGGATTTTAATGGCGACGTATTCGGATAACTTGTCCGAAAGTTTCCCCTTAAGGATGAAAAATAAAATGAACAAAAGAATTAAGCCAACACAAATTCCGAGATAGATGCTGCCCCATTTGTAATCAGCATCGATATATGTCTCGACGCTTTTGCTTAAAAGATAAGTTGAGGACACTGAACAAACTAGTCCTAAAAATGAAAAAAATGTTATCAAGACAAGATAATAACGCTTGCCTTTTATGTAATTAAGAAGATCTTTATCAATCATCTTGTATCTCCTCCATTATGAAAATTCAAAAAAACTATTTGTCTTGCTTTTCTTGAGACTTTGCAGTTTCCTGCTTTTTCTGCCTTGCCTTTTCTTGCTTCTTGATTTTTTTCTTTTGCTTAAGCGTTTGAGTGACGTGTTTGATAGCTAAAACTGGGTGATGGAAAAGCATCCTTGGCCCAGAGAAACGCATGACCTCTCTAATTCTTTCGCGATGTTCGGCGTTGTAACAATGAATTGTGCAATTAGAACAAAAAGGTTTCTTATCTCCCCAAGGGCATAAAGACAAGCGATATTCGCAATATTCTTTGAGCTCTTGGCACTCTGAACAAAGTTGCCCTTTTTTAGTTTTGTGTTTTTTGTGACAGTATAGAGCAATCATGAGATTGACGGTATCTGATTCGGATTTGTATTTCTTTTCTGAGATCTTTTTCATAGTTAGTGATGGCTAAATTTTCACTGATAACTATAACACTTTATTTATAAAATAAAAGATTTATGTTTTTCTCGGTTTCAAAAATTTGTGAATATCGTAAAATATGTAAGTATGAAAAAATTAATTATTTCTGATTTCTTTGGCGTAGTAGGTGATGAGGATTCAAGCGTATTCTTTGGAAAGTATTGCCCTGAATTTGATTCTCAAGAGTTAACTGTGAAATATTTTCATCCTGGAGATAGAGGGGAAGCAACATTCAACGAGATAGTTGACAACGTTTGCGAAGACTTCCATTTTGAAAGAGACTTTGCCTTGTATAACTTTTTAGAAGTTCCTCAACCGCATAAGGAATACATTGATGTTCTTAAAAAATTAAAAGAGGAGGGGCATAAGTTAGTTCTGCTCTCTAATGCCTGCGATTTTTTAGTCCCCTACCTTATAAGAAGATATGACATTGAAGGTTTATTTGATGAACTGTACATATCTTATGAAATTGGGCATTATAAGCCTAATGAAGATGCGTTCGCCTACGCTTTAGAAAAGGCTGGTTATAAAGCGGAAGATTCGATCTTCATCGACGATAATCAGCGCAATGTTGATGTGGCAAATTCGTTAGGAATACAGGGCCTCTTATATAAAAATGACGAAGAAACGTTGAAAAACATTATTGATATAGCAAAAGAATAAAAGGAGAAAACACATGAAAAAAGACTTAGGAGTTAAATCGTTTCTATTCCCGATGCCTGTAGCATTAATTTCAACTTACAATGAAGATGGCACGGTTGATGTGATGAATATGGCTTGGGGAACTTTAGTTGACCATAATATGGTGTTGTGCTGCCTCGATGAATCTCACCTCACAGTTAAAAATCTTAAAGAAGGTAGGGATTTCACCATTGCAATCGCCACAAAGGAACATGCAAAAGAAGCGGATTTCGTAGGCATCGTTTCTGGAAATACGGATCATGATAAATTCCTTCATTCAGGATTACATGCAAGCAAATCCGAACATATCAATGCGCCTATTTTAGAAGAATACCCATTGACATTAGAATGCAAGCTTCACGCTTTACGCCACGATGAAGATAACAATTTCTTTGCTTACGGAGAGATAGTAAACGTTCTTGCTGATGAGAAGATACTTGATGAGAAGGGAAACGTCGATCTTTCTAAATTCAATCCAATTCTTTTCTCTCAAATAGATTCATCTTATTATGAAGTAGGAGAAAAGGTCGGTGGAGCTTGGAAAATAGGCGTTCCACTAATTAAGAAGTAAAAAATAGATGGCGATAAATAGCCATCTTTTTCTTTTATTATATATATAGGATATACGAAAATTTGTTTTTGAGCCTATTTTGTGAGAAAATATCTAGGTTCTTTGAAAAAAGGAGAGAACTATTAATTATGAAAAATTTAGCAATCTTAATCGATTCTACTGGTGATTTAGACACCGAATTACGTAAGAAGTATTCCATTGGCTACTGTGTCATGGGAATCTCTTTCAAGGGTAAGGAAATTCCTGCCTCGCTTGATTGGGACCAAGGATATGACCCACATGCTTTATATGATGTTATGCGTGAGGGCGAAAAGATTTTCACTTCCCAAGTTACACGTCAAGAATTCGAATCCAAATTTGGCGCTGAATTAGAAAAAGGCAATGATATTCTCTATGTCGCATGCTCCTCAGGCCTTTCCAAGTCTGTTGATATGGCTAGAACAGTTGCTGAATCCCTCAAAGCAAAATATCCAGAAAGAACTATTGCAGTCGTTGACTCTTTAATCACTGGCTATGCTCAAGGCGATATGGCCATTCGCGCTAGAGAAATGTCCGATGCAGGCAAATCCTTAGAAGAAATCGTTGCTTGGTTAGAAGAAAACAAGCTTAGATTCAACCAATGGGCAGCCACAGAAACTCTTACATATTTAAAGAGAGCAGGTCGTGTTAAAGCATCTGCAGCTTTCTTTGGAAACCTCTTCGGCGTTAAACCAATTCTTATTTCTGATGCAAATGGCAATAACTATGCTATCAAGAAGGTTAAAGGAAGAAAGCAATCCCTCGTCGCAATCGTTGAAGACATCATTGCTTCAACCGATGATATTGAAAATCAAACAATCTACATTGCTCACTCTGATGATCTCGAAGGAGCTAAATTATGCAAAGAAGAACTCTTAAAGAGAGCTAAGCCAAAAGCAGTGCATATCGGCATTCTTGGACCTATCATCGGCGGTTCAGTCGGCCCTGCCACCATCGCTATGTATACCTTTGGCAAAAAAGTTACCGTTGTTGGTGAATAATTAATTATTTTGTCCTGAAATTCTAAATTACTTTTAACATGAAAATTTTAGATGGTAAGACATATGAGGCCATGGTGACCAATGGTTTTAAAGACCTTAAAAGTCACTATGAGTCTGTCAATGAACTCAATGTTTTCCCTGTACCAGATGGTGATACTGGAACAAACATTTGCGCTACCCTCGATGGCGGGGTAAAGGCCATGAAAAAAGCCAACAAGATGCTTTTAGGCGATGTCGTCAGCAAATGTTCAGAAGGCATGTTGCTTGGCGCAAGAGGAAACTCTGGCGTTATTACTTCTCAATTCTTTGCTGGCATTGCCTCTTCCTTAGTTGGCTTAAAGAACGCGACAGTAAAACAATTCGCTTCCGCTTTGAAAAATGGTACGAGGGTTGCGTATAAAGCAGTTCCTAACCCGGTTGAAGGGACAATCCTTACTGTTGCGAGAGTTGGCACCGATTACATCAATGACCATATCGATGAAATCAAAGACTTTGAAACTCTTTTCAAACTCCTTTTAGAAAAAATGAAAGAAGCTTTGCAACAAACTCCAGATCTATTGCCTGTTCTCAAAGAAGCGGGCGTTGTTGACTCTGGTGGCGCTGGTCTTCTTTATACGATTGAAGGCATGGGCGCTGAAATCATGGGCGAAGAATTTGAAGACACAATCTTCAATGGTCCAACAACAAATGTTGATTTAACCGATGGAGAAGCCTTCAATGAGAATTCTCAATTGGATTATGGCTATTGCACCGAATTTATTCTTCAATTGCTTAAAGCCAAATGCGATCCTGAAAAAGTTGAACTTCAATCTTTCATTGATTTTTTCTCAACGATTGGCGATTCAATTGTTGCCATAAAGCAAAACACGATTATTAAGATCCATGTTCATACTAAAGAACCTTGGAAGGTCATTCAATTCGCCCAACAATATGGCGAATTCATCACCTTCAAAATGGAAAATATGACCATTCAGCATAACGAAAAACTTTTAAAGGAAATGCCGATTTCTGGAAAAGATGTCGTTACTTCGAATGATGTCAAACGTGAGCCTCTCAAACATTCAAAGGTTCAAGTGATCTCTGTCGCTCCATCAAAAGAAATAGGAAAATTATTTGAAGAGATGGGCGTTAAGGGAATTATCACTGGCGGACAAACTATGAATCCATCGGCAAACGATTTCCTTGAGATGTTCGATTATTTAAATGCGGATGAGATTCTTGTCTTCCCAAATAACGGAAATGTCATCATGACAGCAGAACAAGCAGCTAAGCTTTATAAAAAAGCAAAAGTTCATGTTTTGCATTCAAAGTCTGTTGTTCAAGCTTATAGCGCTTTGAAAATGGCTGATTTCTCTGAAACAGTCGAAAACAATATCGCTGTAATGGAAGAACAAATGATGGCTGTCGTTGCTCTTGAAGTATCACGTGCAATTCGTGATACAAAGAACAATGGAATGGCAATCAAAGAGAAAGATTATATCGGTATCCAAGGCGGTAAAATCGTCTCTCACGATCGTTTGATCATGAATGCCACAAAGAAACTCATCAAACAAGTTCCTGATATGGAAGATAAGGCGATAATCACTGTCTTCTATGGCAAAGATGCCACAGAAAAGATGAAAGTTGATTTAAAGACTCTCTTAGAAAAAACATACCCAATGATGGACATATACGAAGTTGAAGGCGGACAACCAGTCTATCACTTCGTAATCGCCATCGAATAAAAACAAAAGCGAATTAAAGATGCCTAATTGCAGGCATCTTTTTCATATATTTATTTGACAATGTATAAATCTAAGAAAATTGATTTGAAAAAAATTTTAAATAGTCAATAAACAACGTATCAAAAAATGATACTGAAACTAAAAGTAAAAAAGAAAAAATAAAAAACTAAGAATAGACAAAAACCAAAAAAGGCAAAAAGAATAAAAAACTAAATTTTAAATAGTTAATCTAGTCTTTACAATCTATTAAAAAGTGCGAATAACACTAGTTTTTAATTGATTTTTACAACTTTACTTGAATAAAGAGTTTTGCCAATATTTTATTCGAAATAAGGCGCGTTTGTGGGGAACGCGTCTCATTCTTTGAATAATATGGTTGAAATATCTCTTCGAATAAATGAAACGTCTGGATTTGTTTCCAAAGAGGATAAGTAGATGGAAACAAGTTCTTTTTCTTTTTTGAATTATCAAGATTTAAAAATGTTAAGGAGAGAAAATGATTCTTTTCTTTTAAAAGTTGAATTAGCTTACAAACAAGAAAAATACTCTCGCAGCATTTCTTCGCTAAATAAATTAAGAAATGAAAACCCAGAATTAGTAGACCAGTATATTTTCTTTCGCTCCCTAGGCCACGAAAGCACAGAAAACATTTTGCAAACAAAGACAAATGATCCGTTAATTAATACATGTCTTGACTATTTGAAGTTTTATTTAAACAAACCATCAAGGGGTGAAATTTTTCAAAAGAATTTCTATCTCTATTTGTTGCTATATTATTTTCCTGAAATGGAGGCTGTTGATTTGGCCTACGGCTTTCCAAATGATAAATATGGCGAAGCGTTTTATGCTTATTGCCTATATAGAAAGGCGTTTCTAATCAAAGATATAAAGAAGTATGTAAGAATAATTAAGCAAAATGATAAAGGGGTCCGCTCTTTTATGAAATTGGAAGAAAGGGAAACGTTGGATTTCATTGCAAGGCATCCTTCGTTTAAGGAAGAAAGCTTTTACTCTTTTAATAAATATAGAAAATCATACAAGGATTTAGCGGATCTTATGCCTGATAAAAGAAAAGAAATCATATCTTCTCTTAAAGACAATGACATGATTTCAATTAAGAATGGTCACATAGAATTATTACCAGGCGGTTTCTTCATATTGGCTTGTTACTAACACCAACTGACGATTTTCCCTATATTGACATCTCGATATAATGTTGATGTCTCCTTAGCAATTGATATCTCGAAGCCCTGAGTTGGAATCGAATAGCCTCTCCATCCATCTTCATCGAATAGGACTTCGCATTCCTTTACATCGCTAGAACCCTTGCTGATGTCATAGATTCTTCCAAGTCCAGAAGCAATCTTAATGCCAAATACCATGGTTTTGTTTCGGATATATGAAGAATTGTCTTTTAAAATGAAATTATTATCATCATCTTTATATACATTATAGATAATGAAAGCTGAACCATTAATTTTGACGGTCTTTTCTTCTTTTGAAGCAGCTTTTGATAATGACGAAGCATCATATGTTCTA
Organism: bacterium; assembly: GCA_963638555.1. GTDB lineage: Bacteria > Bacillota_I > Bacilli_A > RFN20 > CAG-826 > UBA4951. Next base: position 30,382 of record CAVHQU010000002.1, read on the forward strand.
TAGCCGCCATCTTTAGAAGACACACAGCCACATAAGAACAAAGGCATCATTAATATTAAAATGGTATTCTTTCTCATGCCTCATTTTATAATGTATTGAACTATTCACACAACAATAAAAATAATCACAAATATATTAGAGATATTTCTACTCTTTAATTTTAGTTTTTGTTACTATATTTACGTGACAAACTATATAGAAAAATTACATAACGTGTCTCCTGAAATTGTAAGAAAGGGAGAAGAGTATTATAAAGAAGGAAGAATCAAAGACTTTCGGAAAGAAAACGATAAATACTTTGCAAGCATTGAGGGGAATGCGAAATACTCTATATCTTTAACGATAAAGAATAAAGAGATGGTTTCCTTTAATTGCTCTTGTCCATACCCCCATCTATGTAAGCATGTGGTGGCTCTTCTAGCGAAAATCCAAAAGGAAGAAAAAGAGGAAAACACTTTTCAAACTTTAAAAAAGAAAATATCTTCGATTTCTTTTTCGGAGAATCTTGAAGAGTTCAAAGGCTTGCCTTACAAGGTTAATGGCTTTTTGTCGTTTTTAAACAAAAATGAATACATGTCCCTCATATCTTTGTATTTAGGAAACATGGCTAGCAATGAAAAACTATTTAACGAAGGCAATATCGCAGAACGTTTTAAAATTTTCAACGAAAAAGGAAAATTTGATTCTAAAGACATTAAAGAAATAATTTCCAAAACGTTAGAATTTTTAAAAAATTCGCCTAATAATCTTGATTCATCTTACAATCTCATCTCATCTTTTTTAAGAGACGAATTCACAAACAAGGAGATGCAAGAGTATATTGTCGAACAATACGAACTTAATGACCTTACCATCAAACATTGTTTAACGTGTTTGAATGGAAAATCTTTGCCAAAATACCTTTTGCCTTCGTTTACATATTTGCTTTCTAAAGTTTCTCCGAGACTGTTAAGCGTAGAAAATATCATCATCGCCAAAGAAGAATTCAAGAAAAATGATTCAAATGATGAAATCCTGTCTTTGCTACGCTTGCTTTTAAGCAAAAGTGATCCGGCTTTGATTGATGATTCGGATTTTGAATATCTTGTCAAAAACGGCTTAACAACTGATGCAAGAAATATTGCTTTTGCACTGATGAAATCATCTGATAATTTTTCTGATTACCTTCGCTTTAGAAAACTATACAACGATAAAGAATTTTTTGGAAACCGCTACACTATCTCTAGAACAATATCATATAAAAGCTATTTAAATTCGATTTTGCTGTTTGATGGGCAAAGATTTTTCCCTGAACTCTATTCTTCTTTTTCCTATGACTCGTTAAATCCGAGAGATGTATATATGGCAAAAGATTTCATCAAAGAAAGAAAAGACATACATGTCTTAACTGAAATTGCTCATAAATACATTAAGAGCGAGCTTGCTAAGAGAAATAGAAACAAAGACTATTTTTACTATCTTCTGTATCTAGATTACTTGAAAGACGATTCCTTGTCTTATTACCTTTTTACCGAAGAAGTTCTTTTTGATAAAGATAGCAAAGATCTCAAGGGTGTTTGGCTTTATTTGCTTGAAAGAAATGGCTTATTAAATAGAGCGAACATATTCTCTTATGCGGAGGAGAAAACATGTTTATAAGCAGAGCTAAAGAAAGAGGGGAGGAAATAGTTAATTACTATCTCTCCATTAAAGGGGTGTCTGCCTTCTTGGATTTGCTGAAAGATGACAAATACCATATTGTTTTTCATTATGATGAAATAAAGGAAAAAATCATATATGAAGCATTTCCTGCTGATTTTTCTTCATTTCCAAAAATCAATTACATCTCAATATCTATCTCGTCGAACGGCCTAATTTCAGAGGATTCCATAAACGAATTATCTATTGAAGAAATGGCTTTATATGTCTATCTTTATCAAAATGAATCTCGGTTAAGTGATGAGAAACTTCATAATATTTACCTCACGATGTCTTCGACGCTTAAAGATGTTCCTCCATTAGAAGATGATGATATGAATAACCGCAGAAAACTCAGAGAGGAATTTTTATCAATCTTTGATGAGAATGCTTCCGTTTCTTCTCAAAACGACGCCTTAAAACCATCTTCTGAGAAATGGGAAGTTGTATTGCGTCTTAGAAATTCTAATAAGGAATTCTACGCTTCAATTGAATTGTGGGACGGAAACGAAAAGAAGATACCCGTGTATCAAATTGTTCCGTTTTTGAATGCATATTCAGAGGAAAAGACATACACGTATCGCCTTAATTCGTATTCTTTGGACCATTCTCTTTTCTTCGACAAAGGGAAAAGAATTCTCAAATATCTAGAAATGATGGCTAGAGAATCAGATGATTACATTTCTAATGAAATGCTGCTAAACGAAGATCAGTTTGGAGATATCATCGAGATCATGCTTGGCGAGAATATCTATTGGAATGGAACTATTTATTACATTATGAAAGATATTGCCAAAGCGGGTTTCAAATATAAGAACAATGGCGACATCGATTTAATACCACAAATAAAAGATAACACTCATTGCCAAAGCCTTTTACTAAAGAGAGGATTGGTTTATTTTGATGAATTCTCCAATGTTATTACTTTGTATCATTTTGCCAATCAGACATCCAAAAAGATTTTTGCTTTCTTTATCAAACATCATTTGACCGATTATTCTTTCGTCGAAGACATATTCAAAAAGAATGTTGTTTTATCTTCAAGCATCAAGAACGAAGAGGAGAATAGTCGTTTTGGCATAGCTTTGTATGTCGACATATCTGAAAAAGGCGCCTTATCTTTCAAAACGGAATATTCTTTGTCCGGAAGAAAAATAGGAAAGAAAGAAGGAATGTTAAACGCTTCCTTTGCAAGCGAGATAAACCTTTATCTTGCCGCGCTAAGCGCAGTAGGAGGAATAGAAGAAGGGATTCAAGATAGTCAACGAGATGCATTAAAATTCCTTCAAAGTGATCTTTCCTTGCTAAAACAAAGAGCAAAAGTCTATCTTTCAAAGAAACTTTCCTCTAGCAAAGTAACGCATATGGGAGATATCACTTTACACATTGAACGTCATGAAGACTGGCTTTCATTAAAGGCGAAATCTAAACAATTCAGCGATGAACAATTAACGTTAATCCTTAACGCATATCGTAAAAAACAAACCTACGTCCTCCTTGGAAATAATATTATCTTGCTCGATGATCCTAAGATTGCGGAATTAAACGAACTTAAAAAGAAGGAAAAGTTAGATGATAATTTCTCATCTACGAATCTTGCCTTCTCAGAAGCTTTTAGACTTGACGACGAATACGGAAAGGGACAAATCAAACTTGAAGAAGATACATCTTTCAAAGAAACCTTCTTAGAAATTAAAAATTTCAAAGACACTAAGATAGAAACTTTGCCTGAAATCGAAAAGGCTTTAAGACCATATCAAAAGAATGCCGTCTTGTGGCTATACACCCTTTATAAAAATCATTTAGGTGGAATTCTCGCAGATGACATGGGACTTGGCAAAACATTAGAAACGATTGCGTTCTTATACTCTTTAAAAACAAATAAGCCTTTCCTAATTGTTGCGCCAAAAAGCGTTATTTATAACTGGGAAAAAGAATTCTTGAAATGGAATAAAGGCGCTGATGTTCAAGTGATAGACGGCAGTAAGGAGCATCGACTTGAATTAATAAATTCAATCAAAAAAGACGGAAATGTTGCATATATCACTTCGTATGACTCTTTAAGAAACGACCTTTCATATTACAGTAAACATGAATTTGAAGTCCTCATAACTGATGAGGCGCAATTAATCAAAAACTACAAAACTCTTAAATCGAAAGCGGTCAGGAATATCAAATCGGTCTCTAAATTTGCTTTAACGGGTACGCCTATTGAAAATTCTATGACTGATTTATGGTCGATTTTTGATTTTTTAATGCCGAATTACCTTAATACGTATGGTGTTTTCAAAATAAAATACGTCTTGGCAGGCAATCAAGATGAGGCTCGCGCCTCTTTAAGAAAACGTATTTCTCCTTTTTTACTTAGAAGAACGAAGAAAGAGGTTCTTAAGGAACTTCCAAAAAAAGAAACTAGAATTGTCACTCTTACGATGGATGAAGAATCTAAGATGCTATATGACTCCGTCTTAGAAAAAGCAAAGAAAGATCTTAAAGATTCAAAAGATAAAACGTCACCAAATCACGACAGATTTTCTTCCTTTAATTTCTTGCCCGTTTTGACTTCTTTGCGTGAAATATGCGTCGATCCTGCCTCATTCTTTGACGGAATCAAAACGTTATCGTGCAAAATGTCCTACATCATAGAATACGCCAAGCAAAGTGTTTCAAACGGTCATAAAATTTTAATTTTCTCATCATTCACGAAAGTCCTTGATAATGTAAGCTCAAATCTTAAAGACAATGGAATTCCATCGTTTTACATAAACGGAAAGACCGATGCTAAAGAACGCCTTGACTTAGCGAACGCATTCAATAAAGAGGAAGGTGTTTCAGTTATGCTAGTTTCCTTAAAAGCAGGTGGGACAGGTCTTAATTTAGCTGGGGCGGACATAGTCATTCATCTTGACCCGTGGTGGAATATCGCTTCCGAAGAACAAGCGACTGACCGCGCTCATCGTATTGGTCAAAAACGTCCTGTTACTGTTCTAAAATTAATCTGTCACAACTCCATCGAAGAAAAGGTTCTATCATTGCAAAGTTACAAAAAGACTTTATATGATGACATAATTAAATCAGGAGATAATGCCATTTCTTCGCTTACCGAAGAAGATATCGCCTTCCTCCTTTCGTAATATAGATGAGCATGGTAAAATATCATAGTTTCATAGAAACTATCTATTAATCTATTACTATGGCTGAGAATATTAATAAAGGCAAAAAGAAAGAAAAATCAAAAAAGAAGTCATACCTGATATCGTTTGGCTTAGTTTTCGTTTTGACAATCGTTACTTTATTCATCTCTTTCTATAGTGCTGGTGAAGGCGATATTTTGCTTGGTATCAGACAAATTTGGGATGCCTTAACGACATGTTCTCCAATATATTTGCTAGTTATTGTTGGAGTTGTCCTTACCACCTATTGCCTTGAAGCGGTGGTTATGGTCGTTTTTTGCCGTTTATACACAAGACATTATTATTTTCACCAAGGCTTGGCCAATTCGATGATCGGAGCTTTCTACAATAACGTAACCCCTGGTGCCTCAGGTGGACAAGTTATGCAGGTTTATACTTTGAAAAAACAAGGCATTGAGGTATCTAACGCCGCTTCGATTATGGTTATGTGGTTTATTATTTATCAGTCTGCTTTGATTTCTTTTGATGTCATTGCCATTCTTTTTGAATGGAATGCCATCGCATCGATTGGATCTTTCAAAATTCCTAACATTAATATTTTCGGATGGGATGGCACTGTAACGATGCTTCCTTTGATAATTATCGGATTTGCTTTGAACTTAGCTGTTATCTTGGGACTCTTTTTGATGAGTTATTCCCACCATTTTCACAATTTCATCATGCATTACATTGTTGGCTTTTTGGGAAAAATCAGAATTTTAAAAAATCCTGACAAAACAAGAGAAAACCTACGTGTGCAAGTTGAAAACTTTAAGATTGAATTAAAACGTCTTCAATCGAACGTTCCTGTTACCGTTTTTATCTATCTTACCATGATGATTATTTTGCTACTGAGATTCTCAATTCCTTATTTTTCAGGGTTAGCTTTAGGGGCATTTGGCCCAAATGAAGGCTTTGATATCAGAATGTTTTTCGATTGCGCTTGCCGTAGCGCTTTCCATCAAATGGTCACTGGCCTTATGCCTTTACCTGGCTCTGCTGGCGTATCAGAACTTTTCTTTAATTTCATGTTCTCAGGATTCTACGTTGAAACTCAAAGTGTGGTTAACGGTTCTCTTGTAATTACAAGAACTGCATCGTCTAACATCGTTGCCGCTCAAATCATTTGGCGTGTCGCAACATATCACTTAGTCGTCATTGCTTCTGGAATTGTTGCGGCTCTTTACCATTCTAGGCCAAAAGACAATTATTCTTATGCCAATAGGCAAACCTTCGTTAATGTTCAACTTGATACATACGCAGAGAGAAAACATTCCGCAGACACTTTATTTGAAACGAAACAATTATCTAGAGCAGCCGTTAGAAAGAAGCTTATATCCAATCTGATGGCTAAAGAATATGGGCAAGAAACGGGCGATGATTATATCGTGACCGATCTTCCAAACAAGAAAGGTGAGAATTAGTATGAGACCTATTATATTTTCTGATACTTTTCCGCCTGAGATAAACGGCGTTGCTACATCAAGCGGCACTTTATATGATGCCTTTAAAAAGAATGGCGAGCAGATCATGGTTTGCACAACAAACCCTTATGGCAATGAGATGAGCCTTGACGGCGATATCTTAAGATTGCCAGGATTCAAGATGAAGATGTATGACTATCGCATAGCTGGTTTATATTCGCCGAAAGCCAAGAAAATCATCAAAGATTTTAAACCTGATGTCGTTCATATTCAAACCGATGCAGGAATTGGCCAGTTTGGTTTCTTATTAGCAAAAGAATTTAAAATTCCTGTCGTATACACTTTCCATACCGCTTTGGAAGACTACACATATTATGCTACAAGAGGATATCTGGACCGCATCGCTAAAGGGATTGTTAGAACATACGTTCGTTACAAATCAAGCGTTGCCACTGAATTTATTACCCCATCGATAAAAACTAAAGAATATATGCGTTCAATTGGCGTCGATGCTTATATTAATGTCATTCCTACTGGCGTTGATTTTTCTAAATTTGCCAAAGAGAATGTTGATCAGGCAAAAGTAAAAGAAATCAAAAAGACGCATGGCATTAGTGATGATACGTTTGTCATTCTTTCCTTAGGACGTGTCGCTAAAGAAAAAAGCATCGACATTTGCCTTAAAGGGTATGCGAAATATCTAAAAAATTCTCCAAAGATGAAAACCGTTTTCGTTGTTGTTGGCGGAGGCCCTGCTTTGGATGAATTAAAGAAACTCGTGCAAGATTTGGGTATTGAAAATAACGTCAAATTCTTTGGACCAGTCCCGCCAAGCGAAACGCCTCTTTATTATCAAGTCGGCGATCTTTTCGTCTCTGCCTCAATCACGGAAACCCAAGGCTTAACCTTCATGGAGGCAATGGCTTCAAGCTTGCTTTTAATGGCTAGATATGATGACACTTTGCTTTCGACGATAAATGATGGCAAGAACGGTTTCTTCTTCCTAGATGAAGATGATATGGCTAAAAAATTAAATATGGTTATTTCTCTTTCCGAGAAAGAAAAAGAAATAGTGCGTTTAGCCGCAATCGATGGATTAAGCGAATATTCAATCGATAAATTCTATGAACGCGTTAAAAACGTTTATGTTAGAGCAATAAAACGTGATTGGTGAAAATATGGATAAGACTATTACATCGATTAAATTAAATAAGAAAAAGAGAACTTATGTTATCTCCTTTGGATTGGAGTCTTTAACTTTATCGGAAGATGAATATACCGATCATTATTTATATGTAGGAAAGAACGTTTCTTCAAAAGAATATTATGAGTTAAAACGTTATTCGGAAACGGAAAAGATATACGAATATGCCCTATCTTTGGCTCTTAAGGGTCTTTACAGCACATATGAAATTAAAGAGAAAATAAAAAAGAAACTTCCTGAAGATGGCAATTCAAATATCATCATTAACCGTTTGAAGAAGAATAATCTCCTTGATGATGAAGAGTTAGCAAAACAATATAAGGAAGAAAAAGAAGTTCAATTATATGGCGAGAGTAAAATAAAAGAAGACCTTTTGCATAAGAAGATGATTGATGAAAATATTGTTAATTCCCTCATTTTTAACAATGAAGAAGAAAATGCTAAAAAATATGCGTTAATCAACGAGAAAAAATACGACTCTCTTCCTTTGAAAGAAAAAAAGAACAAAGCAGTGATGTCTTTGCTAAGAAGAGGCTTCTCACGAGCAGTTTCTTTAGAAGCAGTTTCTCTATACAAAGAAAATGAAGAACGCAGCAATCTTAAACTTCAAAGAGATTTTGAAAATCTCTCTAAAAGATATAAAAAACAATATTCGGGCTATGAATATCGAAGCCATTTGTATCAAGCTTTGCTAAGAAGAGGCTATGCGAGTTCAAAAATAAACGAAATCATGGAGGATAATAATTATGATGATTAAAGACTTAAAAGACGGGATGCACATAAAATCTCAATATCTTGTAGCGAATGTTGCCAAGTGTGTGACAACTGCAGGAAAGAGTTATCTTAATTTGACATTACAAGATTCATCTGGGACGATTGAAGGCAAGAAATGGGATGTTTTCCAAGAAGATTTAGATACTTTTGTAACGGGGAATATTCTTGAGATTGATGCTGAAGTACTCAATTATCGCGAACATCTTCAAATGAAAGTCATCGGAGGAACGATTCTTGACAAAGATAATATCGACATCACCTTATTTGTCCGCCCATCGCCTATCCCTCAAGAAGAATTAGAAAAGAAGCTATATTCATACCTAGATTCTCTAAAAGAAAGCGATTTAAAAACGATTACGACCTATTTGATCAACAAATTTCATGATTCTTATGTCATTTACCCTGCAGCTGTAAAAAATCATCATGCGTTCGCTTCTGGCCTCTTGTATCATTCAATTTCAATGGCTAACATGGCTGAAGGAGTTTGCAAACTCTATCCTGAAATTAATAGAGATTTTGTTATTGCCGGGGCTTTGATTCATGATTTAGGAAAAACATTAGAACTCTCCGGCCCTGTAGCAACAAAATATACCGATGAAGGAAAACTTCTTGGACATATATCAATAATGGCTGCTGAAATCAGAATGGCTGCGGAGAAATTAAATATTATCGGTGAAACGCCAATGTTATTAGAACATATGATTCTCTCACATCACAGCAAACCTGAATTTGGCTCTCCGATTCCACCGATGACAAGAGAAGCATTTGTTCTTGCTTCCATTGATGATTTTGATGCGAAGATGAATGTCATCCTTAAAGCAGAGGAAAATGTCGCTTCAGGCGAATGGACAGAAAGAGTCTTTGCGATGGACAATCACGCTTTCTTTGTCCCTAAGTACGAAGATAAATAAAACAAAAAAGAAAAAGAGCTCAAGGCTTAAAACTTGAACTCTTTTTGTTTTAACTTATTTAAGCTTACTTGCAATTTGATCAGCCAATGCTGGAAGATTCATCTTGCTTGTATCGTTTTCTTTCATTTCAATTTGGAATCCAGATTGTTCTCCTGCGTATCTAGGAATTACGTGAACATGGAAATGAAGAACACTTTGACCAGCGGCTTCACCGGCATTTGTTAGAATGTTTATGCCTGAAGCACCAAGAACAAGCATTTCGGCTTGTCCGATTCTTTGAGCCACATCCATAACTTTATGGAGGATATCACTTGGACAATCCAACATGTTTGTGTAATGTTTCTTTGGCATTACTAAAGTGTGACCTCTCGTTACTTGGGAAACATCAAGGATAGCTAAGACATCATCATCTTCATAGACTTTGCTTGAAGGTATGTCTCCATGAATTATTTTGCAAAATACATCGTTCATAATTATCTTCTTTCTAATGAAAAAGGGACAGGATAACCTGCCCCTATATTATATGACTATTTTTGATTAATCAAAGAGGTCTGGGAATTGAGACTTGAAATATTGATAGACGTAGTCATCATGGTATAAGAGAGCCATTTGTTGAACGTAATATGTCTTGGCATCACTCTTCCATGTATCGATGCTAGAAAGGGAATATGCAACCTTACGAGAGATTCTTTCACCTTCTAATTTTCCACGTTTGTCATAGACACCGTCAGTAGTGAACTTTGCTGCTTTTGTTGCTTCTTTAACTAAGACAATGTAATAGTTAGAGCCGTCTTCGACAAGGTATGGATATTCGTTTGTGTCAGAATAAGCAGCTGGTGTTAAGAAATATTTTCCGCCGATATAGTAACCATAGTTACCGGTGTATTTATCTTCTTTTGCACCATCGCCATCGACTTCATTAGCAACAGCTGTCTTGAAGATACGCGTGCTTAAGGAAGAAGGAAGGGAAGAAAGTCCGCCAGAGGTATACCAGCCTGATGTCGTATGACCTTCAGAGATCAATGATTGCATCTTGATGTTGAAACCTGTTTCCTTGCTGTAGGATCCGGAATTTGTGAAATCGGAATAAACAGAGTTGGCATCGGAGTCATCACGGGATGTTTGATCAAGGATTGTTTGATATTTTGCACATGTTGTACCAAATGAAGATTGTTTGTAGTAATGAATTTCTTTTGTACCAACAGTGATTGTGGCGTGTGTCCAATGTGCAGCTTCGTAAATCTTCTTAGCTAATTGACCTTTTTCAGTTGTTGGATTGTCGGTAACTAATTCTTGATCTGTTCCTTTATATAAGGATGATAAGAAATCGAAACCGTATGTATCCATCAATTTTGCTTCGATAACTTGTGCACAATATTGGCGCATAAGAGCCAAAACTGCATCGGTGTATTGAGCGTTGCTAGAAAGGCTGATATATTCAACGTTACGAGCGGCTGTTAAATTGATTTGTGCATCGTTTTGCGTGAACATATATTCAGTTGTAAGTTCATTACGATAGATATCTGGAAGGATATTCAATTCAATGTATTCACTGTATGTTCCCCAAACGTTTTGGAAATATTTATTGATGAATGTGTTGTTGAGTCCATCAATATCTCCAGGCTTATCTTCATCGATAACCATATCGCCTTCGACTTGGATATATTTATTGAAGTGTTCATTGCCTAACGTGTAATAGGCTTTGATTTGTGCATCATAGAATTTATCTTCGTTGAAGAGATTTCTTTCTTGATAAGAAGTGTTAGTGATATAGCCAAGGAAGGTTGTATAGACACGATAGAGAATGTCGTTATAGAAGTTAACGACACGAATTCTTGAAGATTCGTAATCTGTTGTGCCATCTTCATTCTTAACTTGATAAGAAACGTGGTTATTGATGAATGAATCTAACTCACTTGTGTTTGATGTGTCAGCTAAATATGTTGCAACGATGTCTTTGACACCTTTGCTTCCGTCTTTGGCTAAGAATGAACCGAACATTGATTCTGCATAGATATATAAGATGTTATTAAGAATCTTCTCGGAGTTTGTGTTTCCGGAAGTGATTAATGCATCATAGATATCTTGAAGGGTGTTAGCGTTAACTTGGTCAACGTTGAGGACTTTGCCATTTGCGGCATCATCTGGAAGACTTGCTTCAACATTATCACAAGATGCAAGCGAGAAGATGGAGCAAACAACAGCTCCTAAAGCTAATAAATGTTTCTTAGTCATTGTTTGTTGTAGCGTAGTAGCACGCTCCTCCTTTTTGCCAAAGTGTATAGCCTTGCTCTTTCTTCTTTGGATTACCAAATTCGATAGCGGCAGCTTCGGTTAAGAGTTTGGAGTTGCCGTTTGCACCAGTTGAGGTGTAACCGATGCTTCTCTCTTCGTTTTGAGCAACGAGTTGCTCGGCATATTCTTTCCAGTTGTCAGCCCATGTCTTATGAGCGGAATCAGCTGTGGATTGGCGTTTGACTTTGATATAATTCTTGATGGAATTTCCAATTTCCTCGTTAGAGAATTCGATTTGGTTGTTTTCAACTAAATATTGGAATAAATAGGAAGAAAGGTTATTGGAGAAACCAGATTTGATAGCTGAGGAGATCCAACCAGAACGTGTGGCATAGTCAGAATTGTCGTGAACGTTATAGTTAACGTATGTGGACATCTTTTGTTGCTTGCCGTCTGCATCTTTATATGTTGGATAGTTATTGCTATCTGGTGTATAGATGTTGTAGTAATCAGAAAGAGATGGAGAATCGCTTGTGTAAGTGACTTTTCCGTTACTCTTTGTACCGACATCTTCAAGAGTGTTCTCTTTCGTTGTCTTTGTGGACTTATCGTATGTTGTGCCATATTCAGATAAGGCAGAACGTTTGATTGTGATCAAATGAATACCTTGATAAGAGGAAGCGCCCGCGCGAACTGCTAAGACAATTTCACCTGCAGAATCTGTTAAGACGTTGTGAGTGTATTGTGGAAGGATGTCAGTTGTATCAACTTGGAAACCTGGGAGGTTACCGAATTGGGAGGTATAGACACCGTCAGTATTTTCAGAAGCCGTTAATGTATGAGTATTGGAATTATAGAATTGACCCATTGCTTCAGTGGCGGCAGCGATTGTTTCACTATTTGCCCATGTTGCACGATATGTATCGGATGTAGTGCCATCATTGTTGTAATACTTTGTGGCGTTATATGCGATAGCGTTTGGAGTGATAACGCAAACGTTGTGCTTGTTGAAATACTTGTTGTAGATAACGTTACGTGGGAAGAATGATTCGTTGCCTTCGTTGACTTTGCCTTTAGCATCGGAATCATCGGTTTCGATCTTACCTGCATCAGCGAGTGCCATAACTGCGCCAAATGGGATTGTTCCGATACCAGAATCATTGAAATAGTCGTAAACGGTTGTTGTTTCACCTTTTTCGTTTAAGACTGTTAAAGTGTCATCAACATCAGATTTGCTATTAGCATCTTGGTTCAAACCTGGAGCGATGCGGTAGGAGTTTTCTGCGCCATACGCATTCTTAGACGAATCGTTGTTTCTTTGATTATAAAGAGATTCATATGCATAAACACCATAGATGAATTCGTGAACTAATTCGGAGTTTTGGGATTTGGTCATTGGACCTTCACCAGACTTGGAATATTCACCGAATGATGCTTTTGAGCCATCGTCATCAGAATAACTTGATAATGAATCAAACGAACTTCTATCAGAATCATCAAGACCGGAGAGTGTGCCAGAAGAAGTGGTTGCACCAGCTAATCCTTCTAAGACAGTTGTAAGTTTTGTGACTTCGCCGCCTTCACCAGTTGCTGTTGGCTCGGTGATCTTGTCTTGCGTGTAACTCTTGTTTGTGCCAGAGTTTAACTTAACCAAGATGTGACGGATTTCATATGGCATTTGGTCTAATAACCAGTTGTCTTGAACGTCGCCATAATCATTTGATTTGAAATCAAACATCTTGTGATAGGTGCCGTCAGCTGTGTAATAGCCACCATCACGGAGAACTTCATATCCGTTGACACCAGCGGCGGAACCGAGATTGAAGTTTTCGTAGATATCAGTTTCAAAAAGATCTTTTTCTTTTTCGTAAAGATGTTTTTGCCAAAGTTCAGTAGCGTTATCGACGTTATTGGAATCTAAGATGGATTCGAATTCCTTTTCATAAGTCGTGCCATTGTTATCGGCATTGGTTTGAGCTGTTAATTTGTCGTTTAAGAGTTCTTGGGTAGCTTCAGACTCAAGAGTGGCAAGCTTGCTCTTGCCTGTTGTTTCATAATAGTGACGAATTAAAGCTTCGTAAATTTTGTCAAATTCAGTGCTTAATGAAGAACTGTTTTGACGGTAATTCTTTAATAAGTCTTCAGTTGTGTAGCTTGTGCGATAGCCATTAGCATCAGTGTAAGTGAATATTGCTCCATCATTTCTTTCTGTTGCTTTGTCGCAGCTTGATAATCCCGTTATGGCAGCGAGAGCAGCTACAAAACCGAGGGCACATTTTCTATTTTTCATAAGTGTGGACTCGTCCTCCTTCTACAAACATGCTCAATAAGTTTATTCTCATAAGAGAATGCTTGCAAGCAATTTCACGCGTACGTAGGCGAAACTTTTAACAAAATCGCATTTTTTGCCAACTTTTGTATGAAAAAAAGGTGAGAAATTCAATCTGCTAGAGTCAAAAAACCAAAATTTATTTTTTAAATTATTTTTAAGTCAATACATTTAAACATAATTCACAATAAATTAGCGACTATGACTATATTATTTTGAAAATTAATTTTGTTAATAAAAACCTTGTAAATCCGTTTGTAAATTTATTTAAGAATAAAAATATAGTTGAGACATATATCAATATTTGAGTATTTTTAGAATTGTTAATATATTTTTTAAAATCTTTAAATTAAATTAGAATAATATAGTCAATTAAAAAATATATTTTAAATTTTTTTATCATATTGTTTGCACGCACGCATACACGAGAATTAAAATACATTGCATTTCGGAGGAAAATTATGTCTTCATTAGTGATAAAAAATTTGCATGCATCAGTTAAAGATGTTGAGATTCTTAAGGGCGTTAACCTTGAGATAAAAGATGGCGAAACGCTTGCTTTACTTGGCCCAAATGGCCATGGTAAATCCACCCTTTTAGCCGTTATTATGGGTAACCCACGTTATACAGTAACAGAAGGCGAAATTATCTACGATGGTGAAGATGTTTTAGCCATGAGCCCGGATCAAAGAAGTAAGGTTGGCCTTTTCTTGGCTATGCAATATCCAGCTGAGATTCCTGGTTTGAATAGTGCTGATTTTTACAAGGCTGCCATGAATGCTCATAGAGAAAAGCCAATGAGTCTTTTCCAATTCTACAACGCTTTGCAAAACGCTTATAAAGATATGGGAATCCCTTTTGAAATGAGCAAAAGAAACCTTAATGAAGGATTCTCTGGCGGCGAAAAGAAACGTAATGAAATTCTTCAAATGGAACTTCTTGAACCAAAAATTGCCATGTTAGATGAAATTGATTCAGGGCTTGATGTCGATGCAATGAATGTTGTTGCTGACACAATCAAGAAGCAACAAGCTAAAGGCACAGCATTCTTGATGATCTCTCACTATGCAAGACTTTTAGATATGGTCAAGCCTACAAGGACGGCCATTCTCATCAATGGCCGTGTCGTCTTAGAAGGCGGTCCGGAATTGTACGAAAAAGTTGATGCACAAGGCTATGAATGGCTTAAGCATGAATTAAATATCAATATTGAAAAAGAAGTTGGCGCTCCAATGAATGATGTTTCAATTGGTGCATGCGCAACAAGAGTCGGGACAAGCAAAGATGGAAAATAATTCTAAGAATTACGCTCTTTACTTCGATTCTTATCCTGAAGAATTGACGATAGAAGTTCCTGCCGATTCTTCTTATAGACTCAATATCGCCTGTTTTGATAAGATTCCCGCAAAGAGCAAAATAACAATAAATTTACATGAAAATGCCTCGCTTATTGGGGCTATGACTGATTTTACAGGCGAGTCATGCTATTTGAATTTAGTCGTCAATCTCTTAGGGGAGGGCAGTGTTGCCGAATGGCATTTGGCAGTCCTTTCTTTCAAAGATGCTAAGAAAATATATGAAACTTCAGTAAATCATGTTGCGAAACATACTGAGGCCTTAATGAGTAACTACGGAATCGCGAGAGAATCTTCGAAGATTACCTTCACTGGAACTTCATCGATTTTAAATGGCGCAGAAAAAACTAAAACACGCCAAGAAGCAAAAATCATCGTTTTCGATCCTGATGCGGATGGCTTAGCCTCTCCATTCCTTAAGATTTCGGACAATGATGTGGTCGCGAGCCATGCTGCAATAGTTGGCAAATTGAATGAAGAACACCTTTTCTATCTTGAATCGCGTGGCCTATCTGAAGAAGAAGCAAAACGTTTGATTGCTTTGGGATATTTGAAACCAGTTGAGAATTACTATACGGACGAAGAAACTATCAAACGCATAGATTCCATCATTGAAGGAGGCATCTAAGATGCTTGATTCAAAAGAAATTAGGAAAGATTTTCCTATGTTCACAAATAACATCAAGATGCAAGGACAACCATTAGTCTTTTTGGATAATTCATCAACGACTTTCAAACCCACTTGCGTTCTTGATGCAATAAAACAATATTACGAATTTGAAACTTCGAACTCCCATCGTGGAGATTACGACCTTTGCTATAACGCCGATCAAAGAATCCTTAGTGTTAGAGAGGAAGTCGCTAAATTCATTAACGCGAAAAGTTCAAACGAGATTGTATTTACAAATGGAACAACGTCGTCTTTGAATCTTGTCGCTTACGGCTATGGGGCAAAAATCCTTCATGAAGGAGATGAAATCCTCATTGATGAAGGCGAGCACGCTTCTAATGTTTTGCCATGGTATGTTGTCGCTAAGCAAACTGGCGCAACCGTTAAATTCATTCCTCTTGACAAAGAGGGCAAGGTAACACTCGAAAATCTCAAAAAAGAATTGAACCATCATACGAAAATAGTTTCTTTGGCGCATGTGACAAATGTTTTGGGGCATGTTCTTCCTGTCAAGGAAGTCGCTAAAGCCGTTCATGAAGCCGGGGCCATTTTCTCTCTTGATGGGGCTCAGTCTGTTCCTCATATGAAAATTGATGTCCAAGATTTAGATTGCGATTTCCTTTCATTCTCTGGGCATAAGATGTGTGGTCCTACAGGCATCGGTGTTCTTTATGGAAAATATGAATTACTTGATAAGATGAATCCATATTTAGTCGGAGGAGGGATGAATGACAAGTTCAATTCTTGTGGATTATTTACCCTCTTGCCACCTCCTGCTCGTTTTGAAGCAGGAACCATTAACATCGAAGGCATATATGGTCTTGGAGCCGCAATAAAATATCTTGAAAACATTGGTATGGAAAATATCAATGAACATGAGAAAGAATTGAAGAAATACGCGATTGCAAAGATTAAAGAAACTAATAATGCAATCATCTACAACGAAAATAGTGAATCGGGTATTGTTACATTTAATATAAAAGATGTATTTGCTCAAGATGCTGCGACTTTCTTAAATAGTAAGGGCATTGCTTGCCGAAGTGGCCAGCATTGTGCAAAAGCCCTTAATGAATTCTTAGGAACTCCTGCCACGGTAAGGGCAAGTTTCTATATTTACACGACGAAAGATGATATTGATGCTTTAGCGGACGCTATCAAGCACGGAAAGGATTTCTTAGATGCCTACTTTTGAATTAACGCCAATGATGATGAGAGAAATCATCATGGATCATTACTCATCCCCAAGACATAAAGGCGTTCCAACCAACGAAGGGGATTATATGAAACTCCACGCCTCAAGCACCAATTGCATCGACGACTTCGATTTATATCTTTTAGCAAGAGACGGGAAAATCATTGATGCTAAGTGGGAAGGCGTCGCTTGTACGATTTCTTCCGCATCGACGGATATCATGTGCGATAGGGTTATCGGAAACGATTTTAAGAGTGCTGTTTACACAATCACCCAATATCTAAACATGATTGAAGAGAAAGAATATGACGATTCTGTTTTAGACGAAGCCTTAGTTTTCATGAACACAGGTAAGCAAGCAGCCCGCATTCATTGTGCCACAATGGGTTGGACAACGATGAGAGAAATGCTAGAAAAAGAAGAAAAGGAAGGAAAGTAATATGGCAGATAACAAAGATACATCTTTCCTTGAAGGGGAATATAAATACGATTTCAAGACTGAAGCGGATTCTATTTTTTCTACGGGTAAAGGGCTTAACGAAGAAGTAGTTAAGAAAATATCTCGAATCAAAAATGAGCCAGAATGGATGCTTGAATACCGTCTTAAAGCTCTTAAAGCATTTCAAAATTATCCTATGCCATCATATGGGCCTGATCTTTCTTTCTTGGATTTTGATTCATATACCTACTATACAAGATATACACCAACAGATAAGCAAAGTTGGAATGAAGTTCCTGAAGCAATCAAAAACACATTTGATAAATTAGGAATTCCTGAAGCGGAGCAAAAATTCCTTTCTGGTGTTACGACTCAATACGAATCAGAAGTCGTTTACCATAACATGTTAGACGAAGTTCAAAAGAAAGGCGTCATTTTCCTTTCTACTGATATGGGCCTCCAATTATTTCCTGATTTGTTTAAGAAATATTTTGGAACGGTCGTCCCAATTGGTGATAACAAATTCGCCGCTTTAAATGCAGCTGTTTGGTCTGGCGGATCTTTTATCTACGTTCCAAAAGGTGTCCATTTAGACAAGCCTTTGCAATCTTATTTCCGTATCAACAATGAAAAATCAGGACAGTTTGAAAGATCTTTGATTATTTGCGATGAAGGATCATCGATAAATTACGTTGAAGGATGCACGGCTCCTGTGTATTCAAAAGAATCATTGCATGCTGCCGTTGTCGAAATTGTTGTCCTTAAAGATGCTAGATGCAGATACACGACAGTTCAAAACTGGTCAAATAACATTGTTAACATGGTCACTCAAAGAGCCCTTGTTATGGAAAATGGTCTTATGGAATGGGTTGATGGAAATATTGGCTCAATGAGAAACATGAAATATCCTGCTTGCATCCTTCAAGGAGACGGGGCAAAAGGCAACGCAATATCTATTGCTGTTGGTGGAAAGGGGCAATACCAAGATAATGGTTCAAGAATGATTCATATTGGAAAGAACACTTCATCAACAGTTATTTCTAAATCAATATGCAAGAATGGTGGAACGGCCAATTTCAGAGGAACAGTTAGAATCATGCCAAGCGCAGAGAACTCACATGCTCATGTTGAGTGCGATACTCTTATAATTGACAATAAATCTTCTTCTGATACATTTCCAAAGAACGAAATCCGCAACTCCTCAAGTTTCATCGAACATGAAGCGACTGTTTCAAAGATTTCCGAGGATGAGCTTTTCTATCTTCAATCAAGAGGAATCTCCAAAGAAGACGCGACTCAAATGATCATCATGGGTTTCATCGAACCATTCGCTAAAGAGCTTCCAATGGAATATGCGATTGAACTTAATCGTTTGATTGCCTTAGATATGTCTGATTCAATAGGTTAGAATATGAAATACGATTTTGATGTTATTGTAATTGGCGGCGGACATGCAGGCGTTGAAGCGTCTTCGGCTGCTGCCCATATGGGTTTAAAGACTCTTTTGTGTACTCTAAATAAGAAGATGATCGCTAACACGCCATGCAATCCACATATAGGTGGATCAGCCAAAGGAATCGTTGTTAGAGAAATCGATTCCTTGGGCGGCATGATGGCTAAATTTGCTGATCATAAGCCTCTACAAATCAAGATGCTAAATACTGGTAAAGGACCTGGCGTTCAATGCCTTCGTGCTCAAGTAGACAAAAAAGGCTATCCAGCTTATGTTCAATCTGTTTTAGAGAAGATGGACAACCTTACTATCAAAGAGTGTGAAGTGGTAGGCCTTCTTCATGATGAAAATACTGTTTTTGGCGTTAAACTATCAACAGGAGAAGAAATATATTCTAAGGCCGTAATCATTACGACTGGAACATATATGGAATCAACCATTATTTCCGGAAAGAATGTTGTTCCTGGCGGTCCTGATGGCGAAAGAGCGTCACATGGGTTGGCTCCTTTCTTAAAAGAGATGGGTTTAGACCTATTTAGATTGAAGACTGGCACCCCTCCAAGAATTGCCAAAGAGAGCATTGATTTTTCCAACGCCTTGATTCAACCTGGCATGGCAGGAGAACTTGCTTTCTCATATGAGACAAAAGAATTCACCCCTTTTGAAGAGCAACTTCCGTGTTGGTTGATATACACCTCAAAAGAAACTAAGCAATTAGTTTTAGACAATCTTGAGGAATCTGCCTTGTTTAACGGAACCATTGTTGCGGCTGGTCCTCGTTATTGCCCGGCGATCGAATCAAAGATGGTTCGTTTTAAAGACAAAGAACGTCATCAACTATTCTTAGAACCGGAATTTAGAGATGGCAATTCCATCTATCTCCAAGGTTTCTCCACCGGGTTTCCTCATGAATTCCAAGAAAAGATGGTTCATTCATTACCCGGTTTGGAGAATGCAAAGATTCTTAAATACTCCTATGAAATTGAATATGAGGCCATACGTCCACTTCAATTTGATTACACACTCGAACTTAAGAAGTATCAAGGCTTATATGGCGCGGGACAAATATGTGGAACCTCAGGATATGAAGAAGCCGCTGCCCTTGGTTTGATGGCTGGCACCAATGCTTCATTAAAGATATTAGGAAAAGAGCCCTTAATCTTGCGTCGTGATGAAGCGTATATTGGCGTAATGATTGATGATTTGGTCACTAAAGGAACGGAAGAGCCGTATCGTTTACTTTCTTCGAGAGCTGAGTATCGCCTTTTGCTAAGACATGATAATGCCGATCTTCGTTTAACAAAACATGGCCATGATGTCGGACTCGTTTCCGACGAGAGATATCAGTCTTTCTTAGAAAAATATCAAAGAATAGATGATGCTATCGATATCCTTTCTAAGAACAACGTTTCAGACAAGGAAAGAATAAATCCTTATTTATTAGAAAATGGTTACACGGATACGAATGTAGGTCATAAAGGCATTGAATTGCTCAAGCGCCCTAATTTGCATTATGAGAAGATTGCTGAATGCATGCCTGAACTATCTTCATATCATTTCGACGAAGCTTCCATCCTTTCTTTGGAAACGAAAGTTAAATATGCAGGATATATTCAACAAGAAGTCAAAGATGCTGAGAAAGCTATGAAGATGGAAAACATCCATCTTCCAAAAGATTTGGATTACATGCATATAGATGAATTAGCTATGGAAGCAAGAGAAAAACTTTCAAAGGTTTCTCCGATCACCTTAGGGCAGGCTTCAAGAATTTCTGGAGTTAACCCTGCCGACATTTCTATTCTCATAATAACTTTAAAGAAAAGAGGCGTTATATGAATTACCAAGAAATGATATCTTTGCTAAAAGACCAAGGATTTGATATTTCCGATGAGAAAATTCAACAATTAGATGAGTATCTTCATCTTTTACTTGAATGGAATGAGAAATTCAATCTTACTTCGATAACCGAAAAAGCAGATGTTATTGAAAAGCATTTCTATGATTGCCTTCTTGCTTCTTCTCCATCCTTATTAGTGAAAGGAAAAGAAGTGGCTGATCTCGGCTCTGGTGCGGGCTTTCCTGGATTAGTGTGGGCAATTGCCTACCCTGAGGCGAACTTTACGCTTATTGAGGCAACAAAAAAGAAGTGCACTTTTCTCGAAGAAGTGACTAAAGCTTTAAATCTTACAAACGTCAAGGTCGTTAACGCTCGCGTTGAAGAACTCCCAACAGATTTCAAAGAGAAATTTGATATTGTTACGGCTCGCGCGGTTGCTGAACTTAGAATCTTGCTTGAACTTGGTGCCCCTCTTCTTAAAGTGGGAGGTACCTTCATTGCCATGAAAGGGGCTCATGGAAATGATGAACTCGAAAATGCTAAACATGCTATAAAAGCATTAGGAATAACGAATATTGATACACGCCTCGCCTCTTTGCCTAATTCTGATGGGGATAGAACAATCATTCTCTTGAACAAAGACAAGAAAACTGACAAACGTTATCCTCGAAAATATAGCGATATTTTAAAGAAACCTTTATAAAAGATCCCCGCTCTTACGAGCGGTTTTCTTTTATTAAATTAATTGCCAAAACATTAATAACATTTGAAAAAAACATCTAAAAAAGATAAAAAATTAGCAGCTATGAATAATATTATTAAAAACTAATTTGATATCAGCGCATTCGTTGATGTGAGAAACGAACAAATGGTTCTTAAAGATCTCATCATATGAGTTAAGGCTAGAAGAAAAGGACTGAAAATAATCCAAAAAGATTTAGCTTCTCAAAAAGGCGAGATATCTTTTCGTTTCATTAATTAGAATTGTCCAAATTTTGAATTTGAAGGATTGGAAGTGCGACTGAAAAATGTTTAGAAAATTAGTTACTTTCGACAATCTTTAAATCTCTTTTTCTTTTAAAGAAATTTATGCTCGTTGGCACAACATATAAGGCGATTGATCCAGCTAGTCCAACAAAGAATAGAGGCCAGCCTATTTGATATGATGTTGTTCCAACCCATTTTAATGTAGCTTTGTATGTTCCTTCCTTAAGTGAGAAAGAAACAAGGCCGTCAACATTTTCTCCTTTGACAGTATAAGTTTCTTCTCCAACCAATTGGAGCTCATATCCATCATAGAAAAATTGTGGTAATTGAACTAAAGCAGTTGAACTTGCAACTGTAACATCAAATGTTGCATTAGGGGAATTCAAAGAGGTGATATTCATCTCACCTTCACCTTCAAGGAAGGCGGGCGTTAGATAATCTTCCATCCCCCATTGATAAGAAATGCCTGAACCTGTATACACTTCTTTACGAATTTCGCTGTATAGAGAATTAGAGTATTTGCTCTTGTATGACGAGTCTCTAAAAACGGATGGGATATATTCATTTTGCGATCCTTGTCCACGTGTACTTTTAATTGTTGAGATTGTTGGTTCGCTTGCGCCCGCTTGTCCGCTTTGAATGCAGAAACGTTTATCGACAATGCCCATGCACGATAAGAAAGACAGGACAAAAATCATTGCAAGAGAACCTTGAACGTAAATCTTTTGCCTAAATGGTCTAATGAGATACCCAACAAGAATAAGAATGATAACGAATACTAAACCCCACATTCTCCAGGCAAATTGAGATTTAAGAAAAATTTCTGGCAAGATTTCCCAAATAAAACCACAGTATAGCATGATGAATCCTAATATGAGAGAAAGGACTGCCCAATATAGTTCTGGAGATTTTACTTCATCGAGAATGTCACGTTTGGCTAGCCCCCATTCAAAATCTTCTTTGATAGATAAGCCAATTAGTAACATTGATGCTGCAAAAAGGGGCAAAACAACCAACATTTCAGGTCTTCTTGTAAAAATGAGAGGCAAGAATGATGAGATAACGGCGAGAATTGTTCCTAAATATTTCTTCTTTTTGTAAGAAAAAAACGTTAAGAAGAAAACCGCCAATGCGCCAAATATCCCAAAATAAAGGTAATCCAAACCCCAAGACAGTGACGATTCGTTGAATGTATTGGTGAAATGATATTGGTTAGGCGCTAAATCATCGACCCAGTTAGGGCGAAGGAAGCCACTAAATATATCGTTTTGTTTCATTGAATCGATGATGTGTTCAATGTTTGTCCACATCAATTGAGAGTTGCTTACGTTATACAAGCCGGAATTTGAATAATGTAGCATAGGGAAAACGTAGAAAGAAACCAAACAAAGAATGAGAAAAACTGTCGAGATGGTATAAATAAGGGCTCTTTTATCCCTGAATAATCCTAAGAATCCTTTATATTGGCAAAACAAATACACTAGTGCGGCAATGATTCCGACTAAAGCAGTAAATGGGTGACACAAAATTAAGCATGAAACACCAAATATGCAGCATAAAAATGCTTGAGGCCTATAATCTCCATGACCAATTTCATACACGCCCAAGAACAAAAGGGGATAAAAACTTAAAGCAATCGATTCTGGATACGCAGCTCTATAGAGAATGCAATTGATTCTATATGGCGCGAAAATAAGAATTAAGGCAAGCATCAACCCACATATATCGTTTTTGCAAAGCCTTTTGCCTAGCATATACATCCAAGATCCCATCAAGAATGTTGTGCTGATAGTTAGAATCTTCCATGCCGTATTTATTGAGACAAATGGAAAGATGATATAAAGCAATGCGACTAGCGTATGGGATAATGGAGCGTACATCAAATATGTTCCAACTCCCAAATTTCCCATTAAAGTATGTGACGGAGTAATTCCAAAGAAACCATTCTTCCATCCTTCAGCAAGATCATAAGCCCATATACGATGCCAATGAATATCATCACCGCTAGGAATATTTTCACCTAATTGGAAATATGAAATGAAAGGTAAAAATGAAGCAATAAGTATGATTATATAAGGAAGATATTTGCCTAAAATCTTTAGGAACGTATTCAATTTCGGTTTATTTTCACTTATATTGGCAAGTACTATCATGTTTTTATTATAAACTAAATGATAAATAAAAAAACTCCCGTTCTTTTGGAATGAGAACCTTGAAACGTCAATGGTTTATTTTTTCCTTCAAGACAGGGAATGAAGCAGTTGATATCATCCTTACAAAAAAGAATTGCTTTGCAAGAAGAGAAATATCCGTTTCACGGCAATGACAGATGGATTGAAATTTTCCTTTCTCAAAGAGAGCGATGTTTATTTCTCTTTTGGGAAATATCATCAATAACGCAATCGAGGCAACCTCCAAGCCTGAAAATGAAGAAGAGAGGGTGATATCCATCTTGACAGAGGCGAAAGACGGATTGATTCTTATTCACGAAGAAAATTTTTTGACGGTAACGTTATTGTTAAAAATAATGAATTTCAAACCATCAAAAAGAGCAAAACATACCATGGCTTTGGACTTAAGAGCATTAAATTGCTTACTTAACGTTATCGTGGGGGCCTTTCTTTAAAAACTGATAATAACCGTTTTGCAATAGATATTCTTACTCCAACTAATGCCCATAACGAAAATAAATAAATCTTCAAGTCTTTTTATAAAGCCTCTTAAGTAATAAAATCTTTAATATATGAGCAGGCGCATTATTTCAATAGCAAATCAAAAAGGTGGAGTTGGAAAAACAACTACAGCCATCAATCTCTCTAGCGCTTTAGCAAAAGCCGGAAAGAAAGTTTTGCTAATTGATTTTGATTCACAAGGCAACGCTTCAAGAGGGCTTGGTTTTCAAGTAACGCAATTGCCTTTAACAATATTCGATGCCATAACGAGCAATACGGATATTAATTTAGTGATCAAGTCCACATCTGTGTCTAATTTAGACATCGTTCCAGCTAATCTTAGATTGGCATCTCTTGATACATACGTTTCTTCTCATGATGTTTCAAAACCTTTTTATCTTTTAAAGAATGCTTTGATGAAGATTAAAGAAGAATATGATTACATTATCATAGATTGTCCACCGTCCTTGGGCCTTTTGTGTTTGAATGCGTTGGTTGCATCAACTTCCGTATTGATACCTGTCCAATGTGAATATTTTGCCATGGAAGCCGTCGCCTCCATCCTTTCTTCAATCACAAAGATTCAAAAAGACTACAACCCTGATTTAAAAATAGAAGGTTTCTTGTTAACAATGTATGAATCTAATACATCCTTATGCACCGAGGTTGCTCAGCAAGTAAGAGGCCTTTTTAAGGAAAATACATTTTTAACAAGCATTCCTAGAAATATTTCAATTCCAGAGGCTAGTGCCCATGGCGAGGCGGTAACTACATATCGTCCATCCGCCAAAGGATCGCTTGCGTATTTTGCTCTCGCTAGAGAAATTCTTGAGTATGGCAAAAAAGAAAACTAATCCGACATTAGAAGTCCTGCTTAATCGTTATTCTCAAAATGACGTTATTGCGGAAATGGAAAGAGAATACGCTTCGGTATCCTCAAAAAACATTCTCCTTTCCTCAATTGATGACAACCATGTAGTCAAGAAAGTATCTTTTCCTAAAGACGTTGTCGAATCATTAGGAGAATCGATAAAGGAAAAAGGTTTCTTTTCGCCTTTGCTTGTCAGACCTTCTGGAACTCATTATGAACTTATTCTTGGAAGAAAACGCTTCATGGGGGCAAAAGAAGCAGGATTAACATATGTCCCTTGCGTAATCAAAGATGTTCCCGATGAAGAAATGTTACTGACGATCCTCGCTGATACGCGTGACCAAAGGGATGGGAATGTCGTGGAGATGGCTTTGATTTTCTCCGCTTTGCAAGAAAAGTTTTCCTATTCTCAAAATACTTTAGGCGAAGTGGCTCATCTTTCCCGTAGCCAAGTAACAAATATTCTAAGATTGCTTCATCTTCCTGATGAAGTTCTTAAAGAAATAATGAATGGAACTCTTTCCTATGGACATGCTAAGGCGATTGCTTCTTTGTCTGATGATAAAATTCAGGATGTTGTTAAGAAAATTCATGAGGGACATCTATCAGTTAGAGATACTGAATATCTTGCAAAGCAGTTGCAAAATAAAGAAATAGGGCATACGTGTATCGATGAAATTAAGAAAAAGACGGGCGCAAGCAAGGTAACAATCAAGAAGAATTCAGTTACTTTATATTTCTCTTCCGAAGAAGACAAAAACAAATTCATTTCATAATATTTGACAAGCACTATATTGAATTCTAGACTAGATATGTACTTCAGGGCGACGTTAGATTCGTCGATTGGTGGTAAAGCCCACGAGCGCAAGCATGAACTGGTGAGATTCCAGTGCCAACGGTAAAGTCCGGATTGAAAGAAGACAATCAAAGTTTTCTACTTATCCTCCCCGAAGTAACTTGGAGGATTTTTATTTTATGGATCAGGTGTGGACGTATTTATCGATTGCAGGATTGATAATCTTTTGTGTTTGCTTAGTGAAGGTGTATTCTCATTTCCAATCGAATAAGGAATTTAATTTGGTTAAATTTGTCGCAAGGGTTGGCATATTTGCTGCAATATCAACTATTTTATATATCGTTCCGATATTTCAAATAACATTGCCTTTCGTTCCTTCCTTTATGAGCCTTCATTTTGATGAAGTGCCTGCAATGATTGCGGGATACGCTTATGGGCCGATAGTTGGTGAAGCGGTCTTGTTAGTTAAAACAATAATTAAGTTACCAATGACACACACGATGTGTGTAGGGGAATTAGCTGATTTTATTTTCTCTAGCGTTTATATCTTGCCTGCGACATTGGTTTATAAACGTATTAGAAATATGAAAGGCGTATTCATTGGCTTTGGAATCTCAACCATTTTGCAAGTTCTTACCGCCATGACTTTAAATGTTTACTGGATTTTGCCTTTTTATATGAATGTTATGGGCTATCCAGCCGAACAATTGCTTCAATTATGCCAAAAAGCGGTCCCATTAATCACGGACCTAAAATGGTCATATGCCTTCTTTGGGGTCATGCCACTAAATATTATCAAAGACGTATGTGTATTTATTATTACTTTCTTGGTGTATAGAACTATAAGAAAAGCTCTTCATTGGGAAAAGAAAAAGTAATATAGCAATTTATTGAATCTGCGTTACGGAGACTTCTTCTTTCTTTATCTCAAAGGATTTAAAGACTTTTCTTTCTAGAATGATAGTCACAGGCATATAAATGATATCGACGATTGCCCAGCTTAATGGGTAGGTGAAATATAGCCAGAATATTGTGTGGAAATAATCAAGTTGGAAAAGCGTATACAAGAAGAGAATTCTTGAACCGGTAACACCGATTAAAGTTATCAATGCTGGAGCGGTTGATTTCTTCATTCCTCTAAGATACTGTCCAGCCACATCCATTATTCCATCAAGGAAATAAGTGAAGATCATTAAGAACATTCTCTCTTTGCCAGCCGCTAAAGCATTTGCTTCTTTCACCGTTTCGCTTTCGGTGATGAAAACGCCTAGTATCTGATATGGAATAAGAAGAACTATCAATGCGCATATCCCCCAGAAAACGAGCATCCAGAACATCGAATACCAAAAAACCTTCCTGATGTTGTCTTTCTTTCTTGCGCCATAATTTTGGCCAACAAAAGAAATGCAAGCCATAGCTACAGCATCGATAAACGCATACACGTACCCCTCAATTTGACTTGAAGCGGAACTTCCAGCGACAATTTCATCTTGGGAAATAGCTACCCCGTTAATTGAATAATTGCTGATTGTGTATAAGCTTGATTGGATCAAAACATTAGGAATATTGAAACCCAATGCTTGGACGCCTGCCGGCAAACCGATGCGGATGATGTTTTTAAGACAATTTCCATCCATCTTGAGTTCTTTCCATTTAATGTGAACATATCCTTTTTTGTTGATTGATAACCAAAGGACGGTAAGAATGGCAGAAACTGCTTCAGACATGATGGTGGCGATTGCAACGCCCATGACATCCATATGGAAGCAAATGACGAAAATTAAATCGAAAGCAATGTTAACTGCCCCAGATATAAATAGGATATATAAAGGCCTTTGAGAATCGCCAATGGCTCTAAGACATTGCGAACCAAAGTTATACACAAGTAAGAACGGCGCGCCAATGAAATATATCTTCAAATACAAAGTGGCATTTTCCAATATTGAATCTGGGGTGCCCATTAATCTTAACAAATATGGCGCTAAGAAATACCCAAGGACACCAACAAAGATGCCAATGAATAAAGAGAAAATCAAGGATGTGTGCAAAACATTTTGAGCGGTATCTTGTCTATTTGCGCCTTTTGCGTTACCCAATGCAACATTTGCTCCAACGGCGATGGAGACGAAGAAGGCAACAATCAAATTAATGAGCGCGGAATTTGAACCTACGGCGGACATGGAATTGTTTCCTCCGCCATATTCCGATACGGTGTATAGATCAATTGTTGTATAAAGCAATTGCAACACAGTGGTTAAAGCCATTGGGAGAGAAAATAGAGGTAACTTCCAGAAGAGTTTACCACTAGTTAGATCCATTTCTTTGAAGATTGATTTTCGTTCCATAAAATATTCTTGATTTAAAATCAAGCGCTGAATATTGTAGTCTTCTTATTTTTCTTTTCAACATCAAGCAAAAAGAAAAAGCCCTCTAAAGAGGACTTAGACTTGCTATAAATTAGCGAGAGATTGCGCCAACTGGGCAAGAAGCGATGATATCATCTGCTGCGCCTTCGTCTGCATCAGCGATAACGACTGACTTTCCATCATCATTGAAGGAGAAGACGTCTGGCATGCTAGAAACGCAAAGGCCGCATCCGATGCATGCATCGGCATCAACTGTAATTTTAACCATATTTTTTTCCTCCTCTAATAAATTAGAGCAACGTAATTGTATTCCTTGGGTTTTGTCTTTGAAATAGCCAAAAAATGTTTAGAATTTTTGTTAGTTTTTTATAACTTTTGGAAAATCGAGCATAACTAAAGTTTTTTTGGATATAGAATTTAGCGGTTTGCATTGTTTAATTTTTTGAAATTCTTTAATTTCCACTTTTCATAATGAAAAGAGACACGATTTTTAATAGAATATACAAGTATGAAAACTAGGATGGAGAAATATAAAAGATATCGTGAGAAGATTCTGAGAACTCCTGATGAAAAATTTGAGATCAAGCAAACTCGTAGAGTCGAGGTTTCTAAAGCCGAAGCGGCCTTGGATACCCCTTATACTTCTTACCATCAAAAAGAAATGAAAGGTTACGCTCTTAAGGGGATTATCACCTTCATTGCCTTAATTTTGTTTGTCATACTATATTTATTTTGGGTGAGGAACTAATATGGAACAATTTATTTCGATTGCCATTGACGGACCTGCAGCAGCAGGCAAATCGACTGTTGCCAAAAGAGTCGCTAAGGCTCTTAATTTCACATATATCGACACTGGTGCCATGTATAGAGCTGTTACCTATGCTGTAATCAAAGCAGGGAAAAACCCAGAAAATGAGTCGGATGCCGTAGAAATTCTTAAAACAATCGATATCGAGCTCAAAGAAGATGGTAGAGTCCTTTGCAACAATGAAGATGTCACAAAGGCAATCAGAGAACCTCAGGTTTCAGGAAATGTCAGTTATATTGCTGCAATGAAACCGGTTCGTTTAGCTATGATTGAGATGCAACGTAAATTAGCAAAGAAAGCATCCGTTGTTATGGATGGAAGAGACATTGGTTCATATGTTTTGCCTGAGGCAAAGGTTAAAATCTTCCAAATAGCCTCGCCAGAAATCAGGGCTCAAAGAAGATTCGATGAGAATAAAGAAAAAGGCATCAATGTTTCATACGAAGATGTTTTAGCAGAAGTTAAGAAACGTGATTATATCGATTCCCATCGTGATTTTGACCCACTTGTTGCGGCCGAAGACTCAATTGCCTTAGACACGTCAAACATGAATATTGAAGAAGTAGTTTCTAAAATATTGGAAATCGTAAAAGAAAAAACAGGATTGGAGGGCAAATAATGGCATTAGGTACTTTAGCGTTAGTCGGTTCCCCGTCTTCAGGAAAATCAACAATTTTCAATCGTATATTAGGAGAAAGAAAATCTATCGTTGAACCTACTCCAGGAGTCACAAGAGATAGAATCTATGGAAAAGCAACATGGTTAACGAAAGAATTCACGATCATTGATACCGGTGGTATTGAGGTTGCAAATGCTCCGTTCCAAAAATCCATTCGTGCGCAATGCGAAATCGCTTTAGAGGAAGCAGATGTCATCGCTTTCGTTCTCGATGGCAAAAAGGGCCTATCTGGCGATGATCGTTTTATTGCAAAAATGCTTTATAAGACGAATAAACCAAAAATCTTGTTGGTCAACAAAATTGATAACATACAAGAAGTTGGTAATATGGCTGAATTTTATCGTTTAGGCTTAGGAGAACCAGTTATTTGCTCTGGCGCACACGGCATTGGCATTGGCGATTTCTTGGACAAAGTTGTTAAGATGCTACCCGAAAAGGATGAAAAGAAATACGAAGGCGCAATAACCTTCTCTATTATCGGACGCCCAAATGTTGGTAAATCTTCTTTAACAAATAGATTGTTGCATTCTGAACGTGTCCTTGTTTCCAATATTGCCGGGACGACAAGAGATTCAATTGATACTCCATTCACTTATCAAGACAAATCATATGTTGTTATTGACACGGCAGGCCTTGTAAAAAGAGGAAAGATATATGAAGCAATCGATAAGTATGCTGCATTAAGAGCTCTTTCTTCGATTGACCGCTCAGAAGTCGCTCTCTTAGTAATTGATGGATCTGGTCCGTTGCTTGAACAAGATAAGCACGTTCTTGGCTATGCTATGGATGCTTCAAAAGCAGTCATTGTTGTCGTTAACAAATGGGATGAAGCAAAAAATCCTAATAAGCAGGAATTTAGCAAAGATTTACGCAATCAGATGCCATTCCTTAACTATGCGCCGATCGTATATACATCGGCTTTAACTGGTGCAGGCGTCAATGATCTTTTCCCTCTTATCAATTCTTGCTATGAGGCTTTCCATAGGAGAATTCCAACACCTGTTCTTAACGATATTGTTCGCGATGCTCAGGATATGAATCCAACTCCAGAGTTCAACCACGGTCGTTTAAAGATTGTTTTCGCGGAAGAAGTCGCCGTTTGCCCACCAACGTTCGTCATGTTCTGCAACAATCCAAAGACAGCTCACTTCTCATACACGCGTTATTTAGAGAATAGGATAAGAGAATCATTTGATTTTGAAGGAACGCCAATTAAGATCATCTATCGAACAAGAAAATAAGAGCAAATCAAAGCAATAGAAGCATAAATCTATTGCTTTTTTCATTTATTTTTAAAAATATTTATCAAACTTTAATAAATATAGATTTTATCGATATTTTCTTAAAGTGATTTTCTAAAAGTGCCGATAAAATCTAACTTTTTTAGAAAAATATGATAGAAAGCGCTTACAAAAATAGAACTCAAATTAGATAAAAAAAGCAAAAAAGTGCCGATGCTATGTGTTTTTTCTGCTTGTAAAAATTTTTCGTAAGTGATAACTTTAACATAGAAATTTAGCAAAGGAGGATAATTACCATGAATAAAGCTGAATTAGTCGAAGTCGTCGCTGGCAAGAGCCAAGTCGCAAAGAGAGATGCAGAAGCAGTTGTCGAAGCTGTCTTCGAAACAATCGCTGACACACTCGCCAAAGGCGAAACAGTCAAGATCTCCGGATTCGGAATCTTCGAGAAAAAGGAAAGAGCTGCCCGCGAAGGCACAAACCCATCTTCTGGCGAAAAGATTACAATCCCAGCCAGCAACTCCGTTGGTTTCAAAGTCTCCAAGACACTCAAAGAAAAGCTCAACTAATTATCTTTTAGTTAAGATTTCTAGCCATTCTAATGAATGGCTTTTTTCTTTTGGAAATCATAATGAATTTCATAAATAAAAAAACAACCGGTCATTGTAAAAAGTGACAAACTGTAATAAGATAATTGCTGCCGTAAGGCGTGTGAAGTGAAACCATTCGGTTTTGCCTACCTCTTGCCGCTGATTCTTTTGGCAGAAAGGTTCAGCATGAAGTTTCTCAAAAAGAAAAGCCTAGAACTGATGATTAAGGCTCTCACTTTAATGAACCTGGTTCTGAGCATTCTTAAAACCTTTTATAATCTAACTTCTAATTAGGCCAGGTGTCAAACAGGCTGGCATCCTCCAGCAAATTCATCTTTTCTTAAAAATGCCTATCTTTCATGCTACAATCTTATGCATGAAAATTAGAGAATTCGATATCCTTAAAGACATATTCGAGAAACACGGACATTCTCTATACATAGTCGGTGGAACAAGTAGAGATATATTATTAGGGGTTGTTCCTAATGATTTGGATTTCGTTACTGATGCTATGCCTAAAGAAGAAAAAATCTTTCTTCCCGACGCTTCATATTCTTTCGCCAAATACGGTTCAATTCATCTTAAAATAAACGAGAAATTAGTTGATATCACAACCTTCCGTGTTGAAGGAGAATACAACGATCATAGACATCCAACAAAAATCGAATTCGTAAGAGATATTAAACTTGATTATGTGCGCAGGGATTTCACAATAAACGCTATATATCTAGACAAAGATTATAACGTGATTGATTTTTCAAATGGGAAAGAAGATCTTGAAAATAAAATAATCAGGTTTATTGGTGACCCTGGCAAAAGGATCAAGGAAGATCCTCTTAGGATTTGCCGTGCAGAAAGATTTGCGTCAAAGTTAGGATTTGACATTGAAAAAGAATCTTTAGATGCGATAAACAAAAACCGCTATCTCTTGAATGAATTGAATCCCTTAAAATTAAAAGAGGAAGAAAAGAAAGGCTGGATAAGAAAATGAATGGAAATAATGCTCTAGTTAATGCTGTAAGCTTTGAATATTTGCTTTTGGATTCTTATAGTCGCTTAGGACTTTCAGAAACGGAATTAGCTGTATGTTTGATGATTAAACACCTTAATGAACAAGGCAATAATTTCATCACTGCCGATATGCTTTCTTTGAAGATGTCCTTAAAAACAAAAGAAATCGATGAAACGATTGCTTCCTTGATGAAAAAAAGGTTCCTAAACTATCTCCCTTCTGAAGAAGGGGGGCTTTCTGTTTCCCTCGATGCCCTTGAGGCTGCCGTTAAAAAAGAATTTATGTACTCTTTGATGAGAGAACAATCGAATTCTATGAATAAAGAAAGAGAACAAGCTAT
Organism: bacterium; assembly: GCA_963638555.1. Classification (GTDB taxonomy): domain Bacteria; phylum Bacillota_I; class Bacilli_A; order RFN20; family CAG-826; genus UBA4951. The sequence goes on from CAVHQU010000002.1 coordinate 63,417, forward strand.
GCAAAACATCGTTTCTTTATTTGAGGATAAGTTTGCTAGGACCTTAACCCCACTTGAAAATTCAACTATAAGTGATTGGCTAAATAATGGATATACTGAGGATAATATCAAGAACGCCCTCCTTGATGCTCTAAGGCAGAACAAAAGGACGGTAAAATCAGTAAATAAGATTCTCGTAAACAGAAGAAAACAAGATGATTTGCAAAAAGAAGGGGCTTCTGGAGTGTTTGATCGTTGGGATAAGAACATTGATGAGACGGTCGCGGCCGCCAAAGCTCTTTGGGGCGATCCAAATGAAAACAAATAAAGAAGAAGACATCATTTCTTTTTTTCATGAAAAATATCCTGATGCTAAGACGTCTCTTCGTTTTTCCTCTCCTTTTGAATGCTTGATCGCGATTTCTCTTTCGGCTCAATCGACCGATAAAGCCGTTAATGGGGTGACGCCATCATTGTTTGAAAGATATCCAACGTCAAAAGAGATGTCTAACGCCAACATTGGCGACGTCGAAAATATCATTCATTCATTAGGGCTCTACCACAATAAAGCAAGAAACATCATTTCTCTTTCTAACTCATTGGAAGAAAAATATGGGGGGCGTGTACCATTTAAGAGAGAAGAACTTATCGCCTTGCCTGGAATCGGAAACAAAACCGCATGTGTATTTCTTTTAGAAATGAATGAGGGAAATTATTTTCCTGTCGATACTCACATTTCTCGAATCTCATTTAGATTAAAATATTCAAATAAAAATGATGAACCCTTATCAATACAACGAAGGCTAGAAAAGAAATTTCCAAAAGAAGAATGGAGTTTCTTGCATCACGCCTTTATATATTTTGGGAGAGACATTTGCAAAGCGCAAAAGCCTTCTTGTGAGAAGTGCACATTTGGGAAATATTGTTCTTATTTAAAGAAACATTCATCAACAGCGGCTAAATAATCTAGACGTGGCGAATATTTCTCGACCAATTCATAGCCATTTTCTTGAATATCCTTAACTGGAATCGACTCCCTTGGCTTATCTTTATAAAATTTGCAAACATATGTTGCAGGAAGGAGATACGCTTTATTTAGTGGAACAATTTCTATGAGGAAAAAAGCAATCGCTCCTAAAGAGATAACTGCATTGAGATGTTCTATTTGTTGATGAGCAATATTTTTTAAAGGAAAGGAAGTCTTCGAATGAGTGCTTTTTGCTTCAAAATCGATATAACGCCCCTTATATATTCCGTTGTAATCAGTTGTTGATGGTTCTTGGAAAAAAGCCTCAACGATTTTAGCACCATGAGAATAATCAACCTTAACTATATTGATGGGGGTTGGCTTTTTGTGAATGACAGCAATCCCTCTATCTGAATAATATTTATTAGATTGATTTATCTGATCTTCAAAGCCCATGCCACGATTGCCGGCTTGAACTTTGAGATTATATTTCTTTTTTTCTTTTGAAGCTGTTTTTTTCTTTTCTAACTGCTTTGAAGTCGTTGGGGTTTTAACGCCTGCAGGATAATGAATACTCATTTGAAAGAACTCTCCAACAATTCGTTATATTTCTCGGGCGTAACCGTCTCGCCTTCGTTTAACATCTTAAGTATATCTTTGATGACTGGTTTATTTTTTGATGTCATTAAGGTTTTCTTATATTCTCTAACGAAAACATCTCCACTAACACGAGCGACCTTGTATAAATCCAAAAGATTTAATGCGTCATATATTGCATCGTGTGCTTTTCCATCGAACTCAAGGCCGAATATCTTCAAGTAATTAGTCAAGGAGTAGGGGTTACCTCTCTCATCTTGAATATAGGTATCTAACAATCTTTGCAAATCTAGATGACGGCGATAGATGTTTCTTGCATATTTAGGATCGATATTGCGATTCTGCTCCATCGTGCTCTTGATAATTACAATGTCATGCTGAGCGAAGGTAACAAAACGACAATCTTCCCAAAACTTTCCGACATATTTTCTGAAGGAAGATAGAACGTATGCGAAATCCTCACCTTTTTCTTGAAGAAGTTCTTCGGTGATGCCCGTTAATTTGGTAACCATATGGCCAATTGGATGTTTGGCTTTAACGTAGTGTTTAAAAGGCTCATGAACTTTTTTAATTGAACCGTCTTTGTTGATTTCGGCAAGATATGCCCCAATCTCAATCATTTCAAATGAAGGAGAGGTTGCTTCAAGATCAATGAAGACCAATGCCCTAACGTTTTTAGTTTCTTTCAAGAAAATTTCCATGTTCTTATTGTAACACAAAGCATGGTTATTTCTTATTAAATATAAGAGAACGTGTAATTAATTAAAATTATTGCAAAAATTACTTCTATATTTAAAGTGACCGTCATTTTCAAAAAATCTAATTTAAATGCTTAAAATATTGTGATACATTATTTCTCGTTACAGGAGGTCATTAACATGAGTTGGTTTAACAAACAATCAAGATTAATCCAAATTCTTCTTCTCTTAATCCCAGTCGTTGGTTGGATTACAGAAATCGTCGTCCGTGTCACAAGTGTTCTCGAAAAACCTACACTTGAAAACATCTTAGGCGTTATCTTTGGCTTAATCATCCCAGTTTTCAGCTGGATCGACTTAATCTGGGTCTTATTATTCAATCACCTTTTACTTTGCAAATAAGTTAAAGATATTGAATTTAACGATTCGATTAGCTAACCATTATGACAAAACCCATCTCTTGAAAGAGCATGGGAGAAACTCTTTGCCTGAAGTAATTCATGAGAAAATATGGCGAAGAGTTTTTTCTTTTAAATTTTAGTGTTTATCACTTTAATATTTTCTGCTATTTCAATATAATTGAAGTTGCATATGGCAGACACGTTATCATTAGACGAAAAAGAAATTCTTAACAAGAAATTTAAGAAAGACATTAAGGGATATGATGCCTCTGAAGTGGATGCTTTCTTGGATATCGTTATCAAGGACTATGTTTCGTTTAAGAGAATCGTTTCTGAACATGATGCTGAAATTGCTTCTTTGAAAAGCGAGATACATCGTTTGGAAAATGCGAATAACAAACCAGACGTTGTTGCTTTAAAAGAAAAAATTCGTGCTCTTGAGGTTGAAAACGCATCCTATAAGAACAAATTGAAAGGGTTAAGTTCCACGGATAATGTTGGACCTGAAAATTATGTCTACATTAAACGCCTTCGTGAACTAGAAAGCTTTCTTTATCAATTGGGATACGATCCAAAAACATTGAAGCTACGAAAATAATCTTATCCGGTCCAGGCGATTGCTAGGAAACTAGAGGAAAGTCCATGCTCGCACAGTCTGCGATGACTGTAGTGATTGCGCAAAGTCAATAAATAAACTTTGGCACGTAGGAGTACGTGACGGCGGCGAATTAGCTCTTGTAGTTAAGGAACCATAAAGTGCCACAGAGACGAGCTTGTTAGCGATAACAAGGTGAAACGTTGGTAAACCCCACAAGCGAGAAACCCAAATTTGGTAGGGGAAGAAGAGAAAGTGAACTGAAATGATCTCTTCCAGGGAAACCTGAGATTAATTATCGCCCTCGACAGAACATGGCTTATCGGGCCGGATACTCACTAAGGAAGAAAATTATGAATATACCCACAAAGATTACAACAGCCAGAATTGTCTTAGTCGTGGCTCTTTTGGCATTTTTATTAGTTTTCGACTTCATGCCTGCTTTCCAACCAATCTACTTTGGCCCAAACAACTCTATTAATCTTGTTTACTTTATCGCGATGATTATCTTTATCGTTGCTTCCTTAACTGATTTCCTTGATGGATATTTGGCAAGAAAATGGCATCAAGTCACTGATTTAGGCAAGTTCCTTGATCCTGTCGCTGATAAACTTCTTGTTAACTCCATTCTTATCTATTTGCTTATTTCTCGTTATGGAAATATGTCTATCCCAGTTTTTGCAGTTGTTATTATGATTGCAAGAGATTTAGTCGTTGATGCTTTAAGATTTGTCGCTGCTAGTAAAGGAATCGTCTTGGCCGCTAACATCTTTGGCAAACTTAAAACGGTTTTCCAAATGATTGCGATTCCGGTCGTCTTGCTTAATGGTTGGCCTTTCTCTTATTTCGATTTGAGCTGGAACTCCTATTTTAGAATCGGTAATATCCTTATATATTTAGCGACTGCTATGTCTCTTCTTTCGGGCATTATCTATGTTGCACAAAATATCTCCGTATTCAAGGAGGAGAAGAAATGATTGATTCCAATAAAGCGGAAAAGGTCATTAAAGCTTTTGCGAAAGAAGGATTAACCTTAGGAGCAATCGAGTCTCTTACTGGTGGTTTGTTTTCTTCAAGCATGTGTTCAATTGCGGGGGCAAGCAAGGTTTTTCGCGGCGGAATTGTCACATATGCAACGTCATTAAAAACAAAATTGGACGATGTTCCTGGAGAAGTAATCAAGAAATATGGAGTGGTATCCAAAGAAGTAGCAAACTCTATGGCGATAAATGGAAGAAAAACCTTAGATGTTGATGTTTGCGTATCTTTTACAGGGAATGCTGGCCCGACCAAAGAAGAAGGAGCAGCTCCTGTTGGCAGAGTTAATATGTGCATTGCAACTAAATACGGTGTTTTGGAGATGCAACAAGACTTCCATATGGGAAGAAATGAACTTCGTGAAGCGTGCGTAGATATGATGCTTGATCGATTAATTGCAATTTTTGAAGACTAAAAATGGCATTTTTTGAAAATGTACGTCTATTAATAGTTGAGGAGATAAATTATGGCAAAAAAAGAAACTGAACAACTCACAAACACAAAAGACAAAGATGCTGCCCTTGAAGCAGCCTTACGCTCGATTGAAAAAGCATATGGAAAAGGCTCAGTCATGAGAATGGGTGAAAAACCACATGTTGACCTTGATGTCATTCCATCTGGCTCCCTTTTACTCGATCAAGCGATCGGCATCGGCGGATATCCAAAAGGCAGAATTATCGAAATTTTCGGACCTGAATCATCTGGTAAGACAACTTTGGCATTGCATGCAGTTGCCGAATCGCAAAAGAAAGGTGGCAGAGCGGCATACATTGATGCAGAGCATGCCATTGATCCAGAATATGCAGCTCATTTAGGTGTTAACATAAATGAATTAATTCTTTCTCAACCTGATTCTGGGGAACAAGCTTTAGAAATCGTTGAAATGCTTGCTGAATCAAACGCAATCGATGTTATCGTCGTTGACTCTGTTGCGGCATTGGTTCCCCAACAAGAACTTGATGGCGTAATGTCCGATAATCAAGTGGGCTTACAAGCTCGTTTGATGTCAAAGGCCATGAGAAAATTAGCTGGCATTCTTTCTAAATCTAGCTGCTTGGTTATTTTTATCAACCAACTTCGTGAAAAAGTCGGCGTCATGTACGGAAATCCTGAGACTACTACAGGTGGTCGTGCCTTAAAGTTCTACGCCTCGGTCCGTCTTGATATCAGAAGACAAGATGCAATCAAACTTGGGACAAATATCATTGGTAATAGCGTTAGGGTCAAAGTCGTTAAAAACAAGGTTGCCCCACCATTCAAGTCCTGCTCCATTGATATTATCTATGGGCAAGGAATTTCCAAAGATGGTGAGACGGTTGATTTAGGCGTTCAATTCGGCTTTATTCAGAAAACAGGTAACTGGTATGACATCGATGGTGAAAAGATTGGCAACGGTCGTGAAGCTGCCAAATCGTATTTCCATGATAATCCAGAAAAAGCCGAGGAAATCAACGCTAAAATACGCGAAGTTTTCAAAAATGGCGGCAGCGTTGAGGATGAAACAGCAACCGAAGAAAACTAATATTTCATTCAGGAAAGCCATTTGATTTTTAAAAATCTCAATTCTAAAAGTTGATTAAATAGTCACTTTTAAACAATTGAGATTTTTTTTGTAACTTTTTTACTTCTTTATTTTTGAATAAAACTTATAATGTATAAGTACTGAAATGTACTGCCCATAGATTTTGGGAGCTTTATTATCGGGGGATTCCCGTCAAATAAATTATTCTAAAACATGAACTTTCAACCTGTTTCCTATGGGCTAGGTTTATTTTTGGTCGTTTATTAAGGAGTATAATATGAAAATTCTTCAAGAAGGAGTTCTTGATTGGTGGTGGCTTATTGTTGTTGGAGTCGCCTGTCTTTTGATTGGTGGGGCAATACTTTTCTTCATCATGCACTTAATGGGAAATGGCAAGGTTCAATCCGCAACAAAAGAATCAAAACAAATCATTCGTGATGCTGAAGTTAAGGCTGAACGTATCACAAAAAATGCTCAAATCGATGCTAAGCAAACAACATTCGAGATGAAGCAACAAGCTCAAAATGAAATTCGCCAAATGAAGCAAGAAGCGCAACTTCAACAATCTAAACTTGATGCTAGAGAAGACGCAATCGACGCTAGAGACAACGCTCTTTTAGCGAAAGAGAACGCTCTCGAACAAAAGAATGATGTTCTTAACAAAAAGATCGCTGACAACGACAAAAAGAGTAAAGAACTCGATGAAAAAATCGATGGCATTCTTTCGGAATTGGAAAAAGTTTCTGGAATGTCAGTCAAGGAAGCGCATGATGAAATCATGAACAGAGTCGAAAGCAAGATGCAAGTTGAAATCGCTCAATATATCAAAAACGCTGAAGATGAAGCTCACGATACAGCCGAGGCAAAAGCAAGAGATCTTTTATCCTTAGCTTGCGATAAATATGCTCAAGATGTAGTTACCGAGCGTTCAGTTGCGGTTATTTCTCTTCCAACTGATGAACTAAAGGGCAGAATCATTGGACGTGAAGGTAGAAATATTCGCGTTCTTGAACAAACTTTAGGTGTTGATTTGGTTGTTGATGATACGCCAGAGGTTATTACTGTTTCCTGTTTCAACCCAATTCGCAGAGAAACCGCCAAGCGTACTCTTGAGATTCTTGTCAAAGATGGACGTATTCAACCTGGAAGAATTGAAGAAGTTGCCGCCAAATGTAAAAACGAAGTCGACAATGATTGTTTCAAAGCTGGTCAAGATGCAGTTAACCGCCTTGGCTTAGTCAAAGTCAATCGTGAAATGATTGCCGTTTTAGGCAAATTAAAATACAGAACATCCTTTGGCCAAAATGTTTTAGAGCATTCAATAGAAGTTGGATATCTTTGTGGCATAATGGCTGCCGAACTTGGCCTTGACCAAAACTTGGCTCGTCGCGCCGGCTTGCTCCATGATATCGGCAAAGCCCTTGATTACGAACAAGAAGGATCGCATGCTTCATTGGGCGCTTCCTTAGCTCGTAAGTATGGCGAAAACGATGTTGTTATCAATTCAATCGAAGCTCACCATGGCGATGTTCCATGCACTAGCGTTATCGCTCATTTAGTTATTGCTGCCGATACATTGTCTGCGGCTAGACCTGGCGCACGTAGCGAAACTCTTGAAACGTATACAAAACGTATCACTCAACTTGAAGAGATTGCTCAAAGCTTTGATGGCGTTCAACAAGCATATGCCGTTCAAGCTGGTAGAGAAATCCGTGTCATGGTTATTCCAGAGAAAGTCTCTGACGCTGAAGCGATAAAGATGGCCCAACAAATGCGTGACAAAATCGAAAGCACAATGACATATCCTGGCACAATCAAGGTGTCCATCATCCGCGAATATAGAGCGGTGGAAACGGCAAAATAAAATGCGTATTCTCTTTTTCGGAGATGTAGTTGGTAAGGTGGGTCGCGATGCGGTCCATCTTTCTTTGCCTAGATTGGTCAATAAATATAACGTCGATTTCGTTATTGTTAATGGCGAAAATGCGACTCATGGTAAAGGGCTGATCGAAAAACATTATAAAGATTTCTTAGAAGATGGCGCTGACTGCGTTACTTTAGGAAATCACTGGCACTCTAAGAAACAAATCGATAATTACATCGATGAGGCTGATGCGTTAGTCAGACCTTTGAACATTCTTAATTATCCTCATGGAACAGGCTCTGCTACATTTGATTTAAATGGTTTGCCAATCCGTGTCACAAATGTTCTTTGCCAATCTTTCATGAAAGAAGAAGTTGAAGATCCAATTGAATCGTTAAATAAACTTCTTTTAGACAATCCCGAACCATGCATTCACTTTATTGATCTTCATGGTGAATCCACATCAGAGAAACAGATTTTTGCATATCAATTTTCTGGATTGGTGACGGCCGTTATTGGAACACATACACATGTTCAAACAAATGATGCAAGGATTTTAGATGAAGGCACTGCATACATGTCTGATGTAGGAATGTGCGGTGACCCTGATGGTGTCATCGGATTTGAAAAAGAATCAGTCATTAACAAAATGGTTTATGGCAATTCCGGTTCATTTAAAATAAATGAAGAAGCAAAGATGATGATAAATGCCTGTTTAATCGATGTAGATGAAGATACATATTTAGCAACAAACATTACGGCAATCAACCAAATGGTAGAAAGGTAGATAAAAAATGAAGAAAGTAATTTATGAAAATGTCGCGTCGCAAAAAGATGCAGCAAAACGTCCTGAAGTAGAACGTAGCATTTCAAAAAATGAAATTTCACCGATTCTTAAGAATTTTGCCAAGGATCGTCTTTTTTACATCAAAACATATGGTTGCCAAGCAAATATTCGTGACGAAGAAATCATGGCCGGTTATCTTTCTGATGCAGGATTTAAAAGAACGGAAGACCCACGCCTTGCTAATTTAGCGATAATAAATACTTGTGCAGTTAGAGAAAATGCCGAAGATAAAGTCTATGGAGAGATTGGCACATTTAAGCAAAACAAAGATAAGGATAAAGATTTCATTCTCGTTCTCGCTGGATGCGTTATGGATGAAAACGATGTTGCTCAAAACTTAATGAAGACATATCCGTGGATAACTTTGGTTATTGGTACACATGATATATCTAAATTAAATGATTTGCTCACATCATCATTGGAAAAGAAAGCATCAATTGTTTCTGTTAGATCTTTTGCCTCTGAAGTTGTTGAAAATATGCCTTCAGTCCGTTTAGATTCCGCAAAGGCCTTTGTTAACATTTCTTATGGCTGCGATAAATTCTGCACATATTGCATCGTTCCGTACACAAGAGGTAGAGAACGTTCAAGAAAGATGGAAGACATCGTTAATGAATGCAAGGAATTGGTCGAAAAAGGCTATAAGCAAATTACTTTATTGGGTCAAAATGTTAATTCATATGGCTTAGATTTTAAAGATGGAACAACTTTTGCAAAACTCCTTAAGGCTGTCGCTGAAACTGGCATTCCCCATCTTAGATTTTTAACTTCGTATCCATCTCAATTCACTGATGAGATGATTGACATAATGGCTACATACCCTAATATCGACCATTGGTTACATTTCCCTGTTCAATCTGGCTCAACCCATACTTTAAACAAAATGGGAAGAAGGTATACACGCGAAGATTATCTTAATGTCGTTAAAAAAATTAAAACAAAAATCCCTGATATGGCTTTAACGACTGATATTATCGTTGGTTTTCCTTACGAAACAGAGGAAGATTTCCAAGAAACGTTGTCTTTGTGTGAAGAAGTCGGTTATTCTAGCGCATATACCTTTATTTACTCACCTCGTCAAGGAACGCCAGCCGCTTCATGGGAACAAGTTCCGCCTGAGGTCTCTCATGAAAGATTCAATCGTTTGAAAAAACTTATTGATGATTTAACGGCTAAATCATCCTTAGAATGTATTGGAAACACATACACGGTCCTCGTTGACGGCCCTTCAAAGAAGAACGAGAACGTTCTTTCTGGATATGCCGCGAATGGCAAATTGATAAACTTCCCGGGCCCTAAATATCTTTCCGGATGCTTTGTTGATGTAAAAGTTAAAGAATCCCATGTCTATTCCCTAACTGGTGAAATGGTTGAGGATCCTCTTATAGTTAAAGCAAAAGACGTCGCCTTTCATTTAAACGCTTCACCATTGATGAAAGAATATCTTTCTTTAGACGAAACAATTAAAAATGACCCTGAAATTAAAGATATGGCCGAAAAACTGGTTAAATCAAAGAAAATGATGGCCACTTCAATGACTGATAAGGAAAAATATTCTTCATATAAAGAACAATACGAAGAAACGTTAAACAAAATCAAGAATCATCCTTTGCTAAATAACCACGATCATCTTAAAGATTTAATCGAAGGCGAATTGTTAATTATCAAGGACGCACTTAAATGATTATTGTTCTTACTGGTCCAACGGGTGTAGGCAAATCTGCTTTAGCGATTTCTCTCGCTAAAAAAGTTAATGGCGAGATTGTTAACGCCGACGCTTTTCAAGTGTACAAAGAATTGAAGATTGCTACAGCCGCACCATCCAAGGAAGACAAGGAAGAAGTTCCACACCATTTGTATGATTTTGTCCCTCTTACCGAAGGATATGACATTTCTTCATATCAACATGATGCTAGGAAAGTCATTGAAAATTTGATAAGGGAAGGCAAGACTCCAATCCTTGTTGGTGGGAGTGGTTTATACATTCGTTCTGCTTTGTATGATTATGATTTGTCTATAGACACATCTACAGTTGACCTTAGCGAATACGAAAGCAAAAGCAACGAAGAACTTCATGCCCTGTTAGAAAATTTGGATCCTGATGAAGCGATAAAAATTCCCTTTCAAAATAGAAGAAGAGTCCTTAGGGATATCGCTATATGCCTTGCCGCAAAAGAGAGTAAAACATCTTTATTGGCGAAGCAAAATCATGAACCTATATACCCGAGCGTTTTCTTCGCTCTTAGCAAGGATAGAGAATCTTTATATAAGATAATCGAAGAAAGAATTGATAAGATGTTTGAAAATGGACTTTTAGAAGAAACCCTTCCTTTAATTGAAAAATACGGCGAAGATAAACCAGCTTTTCAAGCGATAGGCGTCAAAGAATTGATTCCTTATATTCACAAAGAAAAAACACTTGAAATGACTATTGAACAAATAAAAATCGATACACGTCATTACATCAAAAGACAAGAAACTTTTTTCCGCCATCAATTCCCAACGATCAATATTTCAAACGAAAAGGAAATTCTTGATTATTTAAACGATAATTCTTTATTTTTCAAAGAATAAGTTCTATCTTAATTTAGAGATACGAAATAGGAGGTCCTTATATGCAGCTTTTAAAGATTAGTGAAATTGCCAAAATGGCTAATATACCAGAAAAATATGTCGAACAATATGGTTTTTATAAAGCGAAAATCGATAATGCCTTCTATAAAGATCTCGAAAATAAACCTAATGGCAAACTCGTTTTGCTCACCGCTATCACCCCAACTAAAGCAGGCGAGGGCAAGACAACAATGTCAATAGCACTTCAAGAAGGGTTTGGCAAAATAAATCAACCAGCCATGCTTTGTCTCAGAGAACCAGCTCTTGGACCCGTTTTTGGAATCAAGGGAGGAGCAACTGGCGGAGGGAGGGCCTCAATTGGACCCGCAGAAGACATAAATCTTCATTTCACGGGAGACATGCATGCATTAACGTCTTCAATCAACCTTATTTCGGCCGTGATCGATAACTCAATATTTCAAGGAAATCCTTTGAATATAAACCCAGAAAAGATTGTTTGGAGAAGAGCGATGGATATGAACGACCGCGCTTTAAGGAACATTACGGTTGCAAATGGCGAAAAGGATGGCGTTACACGTAATGATTCCTTTTTAATCACCGTTGCATCAGAAATGATGGCCATTATGTGCTTAGCGAAAGATGAATTCGATTTCCACCAACGTCTTTTAAAAATCATTGTTGCATATGACATGGATGATCAGCCAATTACTGTCAAAGACTTAAACTGCTCACATGCAGTTATGCGTTTAATGAAAGAAGCGCTCAAACCAAACCTTGTTCAAACGATTGAACATGAACCTTGCCTTGTACATGGCGGCCCATTCGCCAATATTGCTCATGGTTGTAATTCCTTAATCGCTACACGCTTAGCCTTAAAAATGGCCCCAATAGTCATTACTGAAGCTGGTTTTGCTGCTGATTTAGGCGCAGAGAAATTCTTAGATATCGCTTGCCAAGAAGGGGATTTACATTGTGATGCTGTTGTGCTGGTAGCCACAATAAGGGCTTTAAAGATGCATGGTGGAGTCGCTTTTGCTGATTTAGAAAAAGAGAATGTCGAGGCGTTAAAAGAAGGTTTGTCTAACCTCGATACTCATGCTGAGAATATCAAAAAGTTTGGTGTTCCACTCATGATTGCGATAAATCATTTCGAATCAGACTCTGAAAGAGAGATACAAACCCTTATCGATTATTGCAAGAAAAATAATTATGAGTATTCTTTTGTCGATGCTTTCCTTAAGGGAGGAGACGGTGCGATTGATTTAGCGAAGAAAGTTCAAAAACTTCTAAATGAAACTCCATCGTCATATCATCCATTGTATGACAGGAAACAACCGCTAAAGAATAAGATAGAGATAATCTGCAAAGAGATATATCGTGCAGGAAATGTTGAATATTCTGCTTTGGCGGAAGAACAATTGGAGAAATACGCATCGATGGGTTTCTCGAATGCTTATATTTGTATGGCTAAAACCCCAAATTCTTTTAGTGATGATCCTAAGCTTTATGGCTCGCCTAAAGGACATACGATTCATATTCGTGAAGTGAATTTGTCTAGTGGGGCAAATTTTGTCATTCCACTTACCGGATCGATTATGACGATGCCAGGCCTCCCTAAAGAACCTGCCGCAATAAAAATGGAGAAAGAATCATGGTAATAACTGAATATAATTTGTTCGATGAGGTGGAAATGAAGAAGCCTCATCCATGCAGCACCCATTCGAAACGTTTCCAAATCGTTCGCTTAGGAGCTGATGTGAAAATCAAATGCCTCGGTTGCGGAAATGTTATCATGATTGACCGCGATAAATTCAATCATTCGATTAAAAAAGTAATTGGACCAATGCCAAATCAAAAATAATTTGGCATTTTTTCTTTTTTCACGTCTATAAATAGGTGAGGAAAGAAAATGTTCAAATTATCGAATGTCACAAAAATATACGGAAGAGGTGATAATAAATGCCAAGCCTTATCGGATATTAGTTTTACCTTACCTTCCAAAGGGCTTTTTGTTATAACAGGCAAATCTGGTTCAGGGAAATCGACCATACTGAATTTGTTATCGGGATCGGAAAAGCCTACATCGGGTGAGATATATTTTCAAAATAAGCAATTATCTAAATTCAAAGATAGTGATTTGGCAGATTTTCGAAATAATTGGTGCTCATTTGTTTATCAGCATTTTAATTTGCTTGATGATTTAAACGCTATAGATAATGTCTCTCTTCCTTTGAAGATACGCGGTGATAAATTAGAACAACATGATAAACGAATAGAAGAACTGTTCGTTAAATTTAATCTAGCGCAGCATAAGAATAAAAAAGTTGGTCTCCTTTCCGGTGGAGAGAAACAAAGGGTAGCTCTCATTAGAGCCCTGATAACTTCGCCAAAGGTTCTTTTTGCTGATGAGCCCACGGGAGCTTTGGATAAAGAAAACGAAAAGATAATCATGGATTCCTTGAAAGAATTCTCTATAGACAATCTGGTCATCCTAGTAACTCATAATGAGAACTTGATTGAAAAATATGCGACTGACGTGATGCATCTTGAAGATGGGAAAATCATCAAACCCTTTTCGAAATATGATGATGATCGAAAAGAAGAACATTTCAAGAAAAGAAAGACTTCATTCAACTGGATTAGAAAGCTATTCGTCCATAATTACCGAAAAAATTATGTAAAAAACGTTTTTTCTATTTTAAGTGGGACTATTGGCTATCTCTCCCTTTTGATCTGCCTTGGGTTTTACTCAGGGAGCAAAAATGTTTTAGCCAGCGAAAAAAGCCATTCTTTAAATTATTTGCAAGCCTCTTTCACAAAACAGACGAAATATGCTGTTGAGAACTCTCCAATGTCTTTAGTCAGAAACGAAAGACCGTCAAAAGAAGAAACGGAGGAAATTTTCAAGGACTTCAAGGATATTCAAATCCGGAATGATTATTCATATTTCTTGCCATCTTATCATTCGTTCACGTTAAACGGTTTCCCTCAAGAAAACATGAATCTTGTTCCGCTTGTCGATATTACATTAAAAAATCGTTCATATTCCTTTTTGACAAAAGGAGAATTACCAACAGGCAATTCGCTTAATTATTGCTTAGTGAACGAAGAGTTCGAGGAAAAAACGGGTAAGAATCCAATCGGAAAGCGAATAAAAATCTCTTCAGAAACGACCGTGGAAAGAGGAGGGGTAAAGGAAAACGTTAACGTTAATCTTTCGTTTTTGATAATGGGAGTAGTTAAAGAATTCTCTTTTCTTAATAACCCCAAGATTTTTTATTCTTATCCAGCTTTTGAAAGTATGCTTAGTAGAATTTACCTAGATAATTTAGAAATGAGTTTAGGAACATTTTTGGAGGATGAATATAATGACTCGCCATATCTAAACTATTCTTACAATATGTTCTTTAGTGAAAGGGATGCAGAAGGAATAAAAGAACTCTCCGATGCTTTGACGCAGGATGATAATGACTATCTCCTCTCTTCAACGGCTTTTACGATAAACTCATCTTTTGAAAATCTTAGTACAGCTTTTTCAAATTCGGCCCTCCCTTTTGTTTTCATTGAATTATTTTGCGTTGCTTTTATCCTTTCATCATTCACCTATCACTCATTTTTAGAAAGAAGGAAACAAACCGCCATTCTTACGGCTCTTGGAAGCACAAAAAGAGAAATAAACATTCTGTGTATTGGAGAACCTATATTAACGAGTTTAGTGAGCTCTACATTCTCCCTCGGCTTATCAGTACCGATTTCTTATCTAGTTTCTAAAATCTTGTTCAACAAATTCAAAATATCTTCATTGATATCCATACCATATTTTAATTTCTTAAATATTCCTTGTTTTCCTATTTTTGGCATAATCGTATTCTCCCTTTTTATCGCTTTAATTTCTGCTGCTATTCCCCTATTTGTTACAGGAAAAAGAAATTTATTGGAGGAACTTAGAGACGAATGAAACGTTTAGAAGCAGTTAATTTATATAAAAATTTCAATGGGCAAAGTTTGCTTAGAGGTGTTAGTTGCGCCTTTTCAAATACAGGTTTATATTTTATCCTTGGAGACTCAGGCTCAGGGAAATCGACTTTGCTTGATATATTTTCAGGTTGCGATAATTCGTATGTGGGAGATGTCATCTACCAAGGAAAAGCGTTGAAAGACCTTGAGGAAGATGAACGCAGCGATCTTAGATTAAAACATTTTGGCTTCGTTAGGCAATCCTATGATTTATTGGAATTGGAGACGGTTTTTGAAAATGTTTCTTTGCCTTTGATTGGCCTTCAAGTCAAAAAACATTTGAGAAAAAGAAAAGTCTTGGAAACTATTGCCTTTCTTGGGCTAAAGGATAAAGCCTATCAAAAAGTGAATACTTTATCCGGCGGCGAAAAACAGAGAGTTGCAATAGCTAGGGCCCTTGTAACCGACCCAAAAATAATCTTTGCTGATGAGCCAACTGGTGCTCTTGACAAGAAAAATAGCGAAGGCGTGTATCACATTTTAAAAGAAATATCCAAAAATCATCTTGTCATCATAGTCTCCCATGATCGTGAAGCAGCTAAAGAATACGCCGATGAAATTCTTTATCTTGATGATGGTCTGCTCAAGATGACTGCCAACAATTCTTATAAGGCGATAGATGAGAGATACGTGACATTTTCTCCACCAAAGAAAAAATCAATCAAATGGGGAATTCTAACCTGGATAAAACATGCTAAAAATTTGTTTAAGGCAAAGAAAGTTCGTTCTACTTTAAGCGTGGGCATCATTACTTTTTCTTTGCTGTCTTTGGGTCTTTCGATTTATGTTCAAAAAGATTTGCAATTAGAATTAAACAACGCTTTTAACCAATGGGGCGGAATGAATGGAATAGTGGTGGAAAGAAACGGAAAAAATGAGTCAATGTTTGGACAAATTCTTTCTCCGACAATTGACGATGTTGAGTTGCTTGTGAAAGAGAATTCATCTTTTATTGATGCCTATGGCATAAATTATATGTGCTCATATGAAAATTATTTTAAGGATGAAAATGAATTTTATTTTGATTCGTATGGGTCTAAATCATATATAACTTCTTTAAGTGTCAGAAACATTAACGAGTATCGATGGCTCGATTCGTTGCCGAATCAGACTAGAATCTATCCAGAAAGACCTAAAATTTTAGAGAATGAGCAAATCGTATTATCTTTAACTTATGCAAACATGGTGAGCATGTGCCTTTCTTTGCATATTCAAAGAACATTTGAAGCATTAGGAAATTATTTGAAACGCTATCCATTAGAAATATTCTTAGAAACTGCAAATGAATCGTGGGGATATGCTGATAGGCAACTATTTTTACTTGTCGGAGTTTTTCAAGAAGAAAACCAAACGATCTATCATTACCGTCATGACTGGAACGAATATGTTTTTGAAGATTGCATGGGTTTTCCAACAAGCCTTGAAGATGATTCATCCTTGCCTTGGATTCTAAGGAAGGGGTATTACGTAATACCAAAAGCAAGCAAAGAAGATTTTTTTAATGAGGCGAGAAAAACAAATTTATTAACTAAATACGTTTTTGAAAGGGATTCTTATGATTATGATCAAACGCACAATAAGAAAAATGAAGTTTCTTCTAGTGATCGCTTGCACATTTTTCTTACGGATAAGCAATCAATTTCTTATAAGACTCTTCAAGAAATAAGTGAAAAACGATTTTTGACAAGCTATTCGGTTTTTGGCGATGCTTCATACATTTCTTATCCAAGTTCGATGATTTCTGGCTTTTTGAATCCGTTCTTTTTAAGCGATTCTAAGGAACAAATATATTCGATAAGTGAATCAATGAGTAAAACTAATAAAAATAGCGTTTATTCGGATGCGAGCCTTCCAAACAATGTTTCGATGGGTCATTACCTCATGAATCGGAACAAATCGTTAACTATTTCTAGCGATTTTTCAAAATTGGTCGAAGGAGAGATTCCTAAAAAATCTTCAGATATTTGTTTGTCTGAAAAACTATATGAAAAATTTAATAAATCAAAGACTCTCCATTGTGCTGGTGTTATCAGCAATTCTGAACATGGTGATTACATTGAAAACGATTATCGCGTGGGGGATTTAGAAGTGGTGGGGATAATCAAAGGTAATGAGGACACGATTTACGTGACTCCTAATTGGTCTATAGATTACTGGCGCGATTATCTTGGCATGAGTTCATTCTCTTTAGAGCCAAAGCAAGCTCTTTTCTATTGTGATAAAAACAAATCAAAAGAAGTGCTACCAACCCTCTCGAATTCATACCCATCATTGAAATTTACTGATCCGTCTTTGACGATAGAATCTTCCATTTCCAATGTTATAGATTATGTTGAAATAATATTGATTTTTGCTACATTCTTAACTTTATCGACATCGTTTTTCTTGTTTGTTTCCAATGCGTTGTTACTTTCTTTTGAAAATAAAAAAGAGGCTAGACTATTGTTTGAACTCGGTGTCAGGAGAAAGAATATAGTTGATTCGTTTGGCTCAAATATTTTGCTAGTAAGTTTGATTTCTCTTTTGCTGTCTTTGGCCTCTTTAATTAGTGCTGAATTCACAATAAATAAAACCCTTCAAAACAATTTCGGGAATTCTAGCAGTTATTTCAAAATAGACTTCACGCCCATGCTATATATGACTGCATCAATGTTTGTTGGATTATTTATTTCAGTATTTTTCATTAATCATTGGATCCATAAAGCTGATTTTTCAAGAAACAAAGCCTTTTGATAAAATTTTACAATTGTTTAGGAAATTTAGGATACTTGTGGTAGAATAATGAGCGGTCTTGAATAGAAAAACCAGACCAGGAAGGTTAGGGAAATATGAAGGGAACAGTCAAAAAGTTCTTCAAGGATAAAGGCTTTGGTTTTATCCATGGAGAAGACGGAAAAGACTACTTCTTCCATTATAGCGCCATCCAAATGGATAACTACAAAACCGCTGAAATTGGTGAAAATGTTGAATTTGAACCAGCCGAAGGCGACCGTGGCTTACGCGCTAACAATGTCAAGAAAGTTAACTAACCGCTAAATAATTTTTGTTCGACAACACCATTTCTTTGCAAATGGTGTTTTCTTTCGTTTTCTTTCCTTTGACTTAGAGATATAATCTCTAGCGTAAAAAAAAGGAAATTATATTGATATGTCATTAAAAGCAGGAATAGTCGGCCTCCCAAATGTAGGAAAATCCACTCTATTCAACGCCATCACAAATTCGCATGTTTTAGCTGAAAACTATCCTTTCGCAACTATCGATCCTAATAGTGGTATCGTTGTTGTTCCGGATGAACGTTTGGATTATTTGTGTTCAAAATACAATCCCAAGAAAAAAGTTAATGCTACGTTTGAATTTTACGATATCGCTGGATTAGTCAAGGGCGCCTCAAAAGGTGAAGGCCTTGGTAACCAATTTTTAGCCGCGATTAGAGAATGCGACGCAATAGTTGAAGTCGTTCGTTGTTTCAATAATGCCAACGTTGTTCGTTATAACGATGAACCAGTTAATCCGAAGGGAGACATTGAAATCATCAATCTTGAATTATCAATGTCCGATTTAGATTCTGTTAACAACCGTATTGGTAAGCAAGAAAGTAAAGCCAGAATCACCAAAGATAAAACAGCTTTATATGAAATGCCTATCTTAACGGCTTTAAAGGAGACTCTTGAACAAGGGTTGCCTGCTCGTTTAACAAAAGGCCTTTCTACTGAGCAAATGGAGTATGCCAGAAAGAATTTCTTCTTGCTCACACTCAAGCCAATTCTTTACGTCGCTAATGTTGCTGAAGATGATTATGGCAATTTAGATAATTGCGCTAATTACCAACAAGTCAAAGCTGTTGCTGATTCCGAGAATGCCGTATGCATCCCGTTATCTTGTGGAATCGAATATGAAATTTCTCAACTTGAAAGTCAAGAAGAAAAACAAGAATTCTTAGAAACTCTTGGTGTACAAGAATCAGGCTTAGACCGCTTGGTTAAAGCGTCTTATAAACTCTTGAATCTCTCCACATTCCTTACTTGTGGAGTTGATGAATGCCGTGCCTGGACATTCAAAAATGGAATGCTAGCCCCACAATGCGCAGGTATCATCCACACGGATTTTGAAAAAGGCTTCATCAAAGCGGATATTTATCCATTTGATGAATTTAAAAAGATTGGCGAGACAATCACCAAAGATACCTTTATCGGAAATGGCAGCGTTGGTGATAGAATCGAACAAATGGTTCGTGAAGCAGGCAAGATACGTTCGGAAGGAAAAGAATATGTCATGAAAGATGGGGATGTTGTATTCTTCCGTTTCAATGTCACAAAGAAATAATTTATGAGAATTGGCTACGGAGAAGACATACATGTCCTAGCCCCGGGAAGAGAATTAATCCTCGCAGGGGTGAAAATTCCATTCGAACTTGGCCTAGATGGACATTCCGATGCAGATGTCGTGTATCACGCTTTATCGGATGCGCTTTTAGGAAGTTTGGCTTTAGGGGACATTGGAAAATATTTCCCACCATCAGATGATTCTATAACAGGTATCTCATCTGACATAATTGTTAAAACCTGTTTCCAAAAAGTTAAAGATAAAGGCTACAAAATTGGCAATGTTGACTTATCAATAATTGCCGAAAAACCTCATCTTGCAAAGCACATTGACACGATGAGGGGCAATGTAGCGAATCTCCTAGAAACATCTATCGATAATGTCTCGGTTAAGGCTATGACAAATGAAAAACTTGATGCGGTAGGAGAAGGAAAAGCAATCAAAGCGATTGCTGTAGTGTTGATTGAGAAGGAGTAAGCATGTCAAACGAAAAAGAATTACAAAACATTCTTGCTGAAGCGGCAAAGAAACTCGGTTTAGAAATTAAACCAGAAGAAGTCGTTATTGAACGAAGCAAAGATTCATCTCATGGTGACTATGCTACGAATTTAGCTATGAAGTCAGCTAAAGCGCTTCATAAGGCTCCAAAGCAAATCGCTGAGGAGTTAGTCAAAGAGATTTCCTCTTCAAAGATTGAAAAAATTGAAATTGCTGGTCCGGGATTCATCAATTTCTTCATGAAAGCAGATTCTTTGAACGCTATCGTGAATACGATCTTAGAAGAAAAAGAACATTTTGGCGATGGCGAGAAGAAAAACATTAAAATCAACGTTGAATTCGTTTCCGCAAATCCAACGGGCGATTTACACCTTGGCCACACTAGAGGCGCCGCTTTAGGCGATTCAATTGCCAATTTATATGCTAAAGCAGGATATGATGTTACAAGAGAATATTATGTTAATGATTGTGGCAATCAAGTCGAACATTTAGGTCATTCGATTAGAGAAAGATATCATGAATTATATGGTGAAACGCCTAATTTTGCCGAAGATGATTATCATGGCGTCGATTTAATCAAAATTGCACAATCCATCAAAGATGAATTTGGTGATAAATATTTAACTGACACGCAAGAATCCCATGATTTCTTCATTCATTACGGAATCGAAAAAGAATTAGATAAAATTAGAAAAGACATGTCAGATTTCGATGTCCATTTCGATAAATTCTCTTTTGAATCCGATATCCGTAAAGGAAGTACGATCGAAGACACAATCGCTTATTTAAAAGACAAGGGATATGTCTATGAAAAAGATGGTGCAACATATTTAAAAACAACGGATTTCTTAGATGATAAAGATAGACCAATTATCAAGGCTGATGGCAAATACACATACTTCATGCCTGACATTTGTTACCATTACAACAAATTAGACAGAGGCTATGATTTGCTAATAGATTGCCTTGGCGCGGATCATTTTGGATATCTCAATCGTATGAGAAGCGCTTTGATGATGAAAGGCTATTCTAGCGATGTTATCGATTTTGAAATCTATCAAATCGTTAAAGTGTTCAAAGATGGTGAAGAAGTCAAGATGTCTAAACGTACAGGCAAAGGCATCACACACAGAGAACTAATTGAAGAAGTTGGAAAGGATGCCGTTCGCTATTTCTTCTGTGAAAGAAGTTCTGATGCCCATCTTGATTTTGATATGAATTTAGCCACTTCTAAGAGCAAAGAAAATCCTGTCTATTACGCTCAATACGCATATGCAAGATGTTCTTCAGTTCTTGAAATGGGTAAAGATATTGAGCTCGATTCATCTGCAAAACGCCTCACTAGCGAAAAAGAAGGAGATATTTTGAAGCATCTTTCCGTATTTCCTAGTATGATTAATACCGCAGCTGTTGCAAGAGCACCTTATAAGATTGCAGGCTACATTCATGATTTAGCTAAACTAGTTCATGAATATTATGCGGCTAACCGTATCATTGATAGAGATGATGTTGAATTGACCGCTTCAAGACTTGCTCTTATTAAAGCTTGTCAAATCGTCCTCAAAAATGCCTTAGCCTTGCTTGGGGTAAGCGCACCAGAAAAAATGTAAACATATAAAGGAGAATAATATATGAACAAAAAAAGCATGATCGACGTCGCATATGATGTCATTAATGGTGGTAGCAAAATCTACACCTTCAAAGAACTTTATGACGAAGTTGCCACAATCCTCGAGATGGATGATGCAACAAAAGCAAAAAACATTGGCATTTTCTACACTCAATTAACAGTTGATGGCCGTTTCCTTTCGTTAGGAAATAATACCTGGGATTTAAAGATTAGACATTCCTATGCCGTTTGCCACGACGATTCCGTCAATCTCGCCTATACTCAAATCGATGAAGAATCCGCTAACAAGGATCAAGAAGACGAAGAAGACGAAAAGGAATATAACGCTGCAATCGAAGGCAAAGAAGAACCAATCGTCGCTGAAAAAGAAACAGTCGAATCTGAAGAAAATCCAGTCGAAAGCGAAGATGGCGAAGAAACTTCCAATTTGGATACAAACGATCTTCTCAAATCTATTTAATTCGAAATCGAAAGATAAAATAAAAGGAGGCATCGATTGATACCTCCTTTTTTGTTTTAAAAGATTATTTGGTTTCTTCTTTTCTTAAGAAATATTTATCGTGGGCTTTGATGACACGAACTTCTTTGACGTCTTTGTCGAGAGTGATGATGGAAACTGGTCTTGTGTATTCGTTTTCGACCTCTTTATCATCAACTTTCTCTGTGAGTTTTAACGTGACATTGTTCGAATCTTCATGTTTCGCTTCGCAAACATAGAAGAATTTTGGGAGTTCTTTATCTTTGTCCTTTGGCTCGATAACTAAAATTGAACTAAATGGATAATCTTCTTTTTTGACATCGCCATATATTTCAAGGTGAGTTTCATCAATTAATTTTCCTTTTTTAGAACCGGAACCCATTCCGAATGTAGCGCCTTCTTGGAAGACTTCAAATGTTGTATCGCAGCCTTCTTCGTATGTTTTTTCCAATTTGGATTCGCGTGATGAATCGGAAATGTTTTTACCAATATTCTTGAAGAATTTTTTGAATCCGTTTTCCTTTTTCTCTTCTTTCTTTTCGTCTTTTGTTTCGACTTCTTTGACTTCTTCGGCCATGTTTTATCCTCCTCTTCCCCTCATTGCAACAATTGTAACTTTATTATTTTCGAAATCAATATTTAACCAATTTTTTGTAATTATTTATTATAATAAATATGTTATGAAATTATTTGTTTTTGATGTAGATGGCACCCTTGTATATAATGGTGGACAAATCTCCAAAGAAAACATTCGTGCGATTCAAGGTAGATTGGATAAAGGCGACGTGATAGCAATTGCCTCAGGAAGGCCTTTTGCCGGAATTGACATTTATCTTTCAGAATTCAATGGTAAGAACAGATACGCTTTAGGTGCAAATGGATCAATAATCCAAGATTCGAATGGGACAGTTCTAAATATTGATGGACTTAAAATAAAAGATCTTTTAAGCATTAGGAACAAATATAAAAACTACATTGAACCATATGATGGAGAAATCTACGCATATGATAAAACTGGCAATGTTGTTACTTTTATCGACTCTTACTGGTCTAAAGCTGAAATAATATACAACCACGTATCTGTTAAGGTAATCGATGAGAATAATCTTGACATGGATGAACCTATACTTAAGGTGATGATTTCAGCAAAAGAAGATGTGATTTCCAATTTAAAAATCGACGAAGAAGACAAAAATAAATATAACATCGTTTTATCGGACCCTAAGTTCTTAGAGTTCGTAAACAAGAGTGCCGATAAAAGCGAGGCCGTTTCTTTCTTGGCAAATTATCTAGGAGTATCGGTAAATGATATTTACACTTTTGGCGATCAAGAAAATGATGCAAGGATGATAAAAAATTACAATGGAATCGCCATGGGAAATGCAATAGAATTATGCAAATCTAATGCGAAATTTATTACATTAGATGTTCAGAATAATGGTATAGCATACGCATTCGAAAAATATATAAGCAAAAATGAGGATTAAATATGTACGAGCATGAAATAAAAATGATGATTAAGGCCGCAAAAGAGGCTCAAAAATGGATTTTGGAAGTTTACCACACTGATTTTGAAGTTATTACGAAAGAAGATTCTTCACCAGTGACAAACGCTGATAAAGGTGCTGATAAAATGATAAGAGATATTCTTTCCAAGGAATTCCCAGATTACGGTTTCTTGACGGAGGAAAGCAAAGATACTAAAGAAAGATTAGAAAAAGAATATATCTTTGTCATCGATCCAGTGGACGGAACAAAAGAATTCGTTTCCAGAAATGGACAATTCACGACAAATATCGCTTTAGTTCATAGACATGAAGTAGTGGCTGGCGTAATCAATATTCCAGTTCTAGATCTCGTATATTTTGCTTCAAAAGGCGATGGTGCCTATAAACAATCATCTGATGGAACGAAAACCAAAATTCATGTCTCTGACAGAAATGAAAATCTTCGTGCCGTTCGCTCCGTTTCTTTCTTCAATGAAAAAGAAAAAGCAATTTATGATAAATATCCAGAACTTTATTCATCAATAAATCCGTTAGGCGCAGCAATGAAATTCTGCCATATAGCCGATGGACAAGCTGATATTTCTTACCGCTCCTCTGGAAACACAAAAGAATGGGATGTGGCTGCAGGCGATATTATCCTTAGCGAAGCGGGTGGAGTTATGTTAGTTCCTCCAAATATGGAAAAAATGCAATATAACCGCGAAGACGTATACAACCACGATGGTTACGTCACGGCTAACAAGAAAGAGAACATTCATTATTAATTTATTGAAAATCAAAAAATGACCGGTGAATCATCGGTCATTTTTCTTCTTTAGGCTGATTGTGCTCTTGTCCTTTGCGATCAAGATACGCATTCATTACGTCTTCAGGGACGTTCATCGTGGCATCACATCTAATAACGCCTGGAACTTCTTCCATAAGGATAATTTCAACGCCTTGGGAAATATCGGCATCGGCATACAAGCAGCCGTTGCATGCACCAACCATTCTGACATATACAACGCCTTCTTTGAAACCGATAAATTCAATATCTCCGCCTTCTCTTTGCAAGAATGGACGCACCTTATCTAAGACTTCCTCTATTTGTTTTTCAATTTGTTCGTCTGCCATAGCGTTCAATATTGTAGTTTCAAAGTTTAATTCTCGCAATAATTATGCATATAATAATTTTATGAATAAACCTATATCATTATCAAAACGAACAATTCTTGGTGCCATACTTACTTTAGAGAATGAAGGATACAAAGTAACTTCCAAAGGACTTTGCTTGATTTTAATAGGCGATAATCGAGTAAAGGATTTGTCTGAATCCAAAGCGTTTGGTTACCTCCCTTCAATTACATCGAAGAAGTTAAAAAATAGAATTCATTATTTGATTAATTTAGATTATATTAATTTAGACTACGATTCATCTCTTGATGTTCATTTCTTGTCTTTATCAAATAAGGCCCTTGAACTTAATTTAACCTCATTGAAAAAGAAACAATTGAAGAGAGAAAAAGAAGAAGTTTATTTTATTTACAAAGAGGAATTTCTTGCTAAAAAGAAATAGATGGCTTAACTCCTTTCCCAAAGGAGAAATCCCTAGCCATCCATTCCCCACTAAATTTAGGGTGGAATAATCATATAATCTACTATGACATTATGTCAAGATAATTTATCGTTTTCGAAATTTTTAAAAAAATGTAAAAATTTTGTTGCTTTTATTTTTCAAACGTGTACAATCTTTCTTCCTAGCCAAAAAAGCTAGTAGATATAAAAATCAGAAAAGGAGGAAAACGTATGATCGAAAACAAATATAAGAACTTACAGACCGCTTACGAAGATAAGCAACGCGACGATAATAAATTATCCGTTTTAGCGTCCTGTCTGTTTGATGATTATATTAACGCTGTTAACTCGTTTAACAACTTCTAATCATCAAGAAAAATTAAGAGTGGCAATCGCCGCTTTTTATTTTTCCCCAAGTTCCTTTAGTCTATTAATGATTAAAGGCAAAGCTTCTTCAGGGGTCTTTGCTCTCATTGTCGCGCTTTCAATGGGACAAAGGCCATTTTTAAAATGATTAAATATGTTATCTACTAAATTATCGTAGGTGACCGGTATCTTATATGAATTTAATATTTCTAAGGCTGGCTTAGAAATAGTGTAGCAATATATCTCTTTAATCTTTAAACCTGCATACAATAACGCAGCCCCTCTTCCTATTACCTTATCGGCAGCGGAATAAGAAGACAAATCATTGCCATATCTATTTAATAGAGGATGAACTCCTCTTAATGTATCAGTTTGAGTATCATTGTCTGAAACTAAGACTAGAGTGTATTTACCGCTAGATAATATTTCTTTTGCTTTTTCTAAGTTATTCATACATGTTTCCATATTTATTTTCAAGGTAGTCTATAAATGGTTTACTGCTCAATTCTTTCCCTGTAACTTTCTTGATCCAATCATTTGGCTCCATCCAGTCGTAACAATAATCATTTTTGCGAAGATAATCTAATATCTCTTCCATTTTATTCTCGGATATTAATTTTCTTGCGCTTATGTCTTTCTCCATTTTTTCAAAAATCATCGCTCCATAAAGATTGCCTAATAAGTATGAAGGGAAATAACCTATTTCGTTGTCTGACCAATGAATGTCTTGCATACATCCTTCGCAATCATTTGGAACGTCAACGTTTAAATATTCTTTGTATTTTTTGTTCCAAATGGCTGGAACATCTTCGCATTCAATTACACCATTTATTAAATCGCGTTCGATTTCGTAACGAATGATGATGTGCAATGAATATGTGAGTTCATCCGAATCGCAACGATTTGCTATAGGCTCAACGTGGTTAATTAAATGATAGAAGTCATCTACGGACATTTTCTCGAAATCAGGATCTAGATTCTTAGCACATAATTCCTTGAAAGTTGGCATGAACTCTTTGGATCTAGCGATGATATTTTCATAGAGTCTTGAATGAGTTTCGCAAATTGCTGCAGTTCCGACTCCTTCAAGATAATTGTCGTACATCTCTTGAGGTTTGTTTTGAAATTCAAGCGCATGACCTGCTTCATGAATTTCTGAATAGGCTGCCGCACGCCAATCTTCGACTTTGTATTCTGTCGTGATTCTTGTGTCAAATTGGGAGATGTCAATCGTAAAAGGATGCATCGACTCTCTCATACAGCCTTGTTCTAGGTCGTACTTTTCCCATACTAAAAGGTCGTAAGCTAAATGGCGCTGAAGGTCAATTGAATAAGGCTTTAGTGGGGGTATTTTCGTTTTTGCTTGCTTTTCTAAAACCTTAGGCAAAAGACTCTTTATGCATTCTTTGATGGGCTCAAAAATGATATCTAATTGTTTGCTTCTTTCGCCAGGTTCATATGCATCCAATGCTGCATCATATGGAGTTTCCATATCCGGTGTCATCATTAATTTATTGATTTTGCGCGCGTTTTTTATACATTCCTTCCAGTATGGAAGCCATTTGTCGTATTCGCTATTTGGCTTGTATTTGCGCCACATTTCATTTGATTTATAAAAGGATTTCTTAGCGGAAACATATTCCTCGATTGGCATCTTTTTAAGAAGCTCTACGTCATAAGAAAGAGACTTCGCTAATCTTTCTTCCTCTTTTGAAATGCCTTTTTTCGCCAGTAGGGCACTTAATTTGGCAACAAAATCTTCTGAAGAAAACATCCTTGCAATATCTTCGTCGAGTTCGCTAGTAAGTTCACTTTCCAATTCAATTGATTTATTTGGGCACGAAGTTGATATATCAAAGCCAATGATTGCCCCTAAATATCTATCGTGCCTAATTTTCTTTAAATATGGTTCTAATTCGAGAAATTCTTTTGAATGTTGCATTTTTTTACCTCTAAATCTTTTGAGTGAATTATAGGTATTCTGCAAAAGAATGTCCAATTATCTAAGTCTTGTATCAGCTAATCCTAATAGGCAAGGAAGAAGTTCCAAAACATGGCCAATGGTTATTATGAAGTAGCAAATTGAGACGCCATTTCCGTTTAAACTTATTCCCTTTGAAATTGTAAATAAACTTAAAGACAAACAATAGCAAACGAAAATGACGTAAGAGAATATTAAAGAATTGTAAGATGTCTTCTTTTTAAAAACGTTAAAACCGACAACCGCTGCAAATATAGTAGAGGCAAACGCCAGAATAGCGCCGACAATCATCATTATGTAACTTATGTTAATTTCAACTTCAGATTCAATGATTGGCTTGAAAATATAAGCAACAAAGAAAATTAGGATTATCGCCGATAAAACCCCAATGAAAAGTGATGGAAGATAATCAATTTCTTTTTTCTTTTGAAAATAATTAATAAGAAGATAAAAACCGAAAATCACCATTAAAAATGAAATAATCGTAATCATTAATAAATCTTTTGATCCATAAGAGATTGATAGACCGAACCCATCATCATAATATGAATCTAGAGCCGTCAAAATATATCCCACTAACGCAGAAATAAAAGCGATTGTCCCACTAAAGATAAAAAGGAGTGGTTTCCATAGACGATATTTTTGATTTTGCATCATTGTGCTACCTCCTTGTTTTCGCTTGATTTAACTTCACCATCAGGGAAAATCATCTTTGGCCATACTTTAATTAAGAGACAAGTAATTATGGTCGAAAGAACAATATCAGGCCCCATATAGGCAAAGTTGTAGATGAAGGAGTAAGCCCAAGCGTTAATGCCAGAATCCTTGAATGACCAAGCGAAAGAAGAAGCATCACTTCCCCAGAATATTGCCCCAGACAAAACATGTGACATGTATTTGACTAGGCCACCAACTATGCAACCAATAATAACGAATGCAAACATTTTTCCTTTTGAATTAGATTTTTTGATAAACCTTGTGAAGATACCAGCAAGTGAAACTAGCGGATAAGCAATCCAATAATCGAGAGCCACTTGAATGAAAGTCATATACCAGCTTGCACCAGAAACGACATAGAAGCCATCCGCAATATCAAGCAACCCCATAATTAACCCCGTTATCAAACCAGGAAGGAACCCTCTTCGATACGAGATAATAAACACGCATACCATTGCAATGCCTAACGAACCTCCGTTAGGGAAGATAGGGCTAGAATAAATACCAGCCAGCAAATCAAGGACGTAGCCCAAAGCAGAGAATATCGCTATCTCAGCGATTGTTTTGACACTCCAAGTTTTCTCTTTTTTATCCATAAATCCTCCTAGATAAAAGAAAAACCGCAACATCTAGAAAATGTGCGGAGAAGCTATCAAAAACATCTACCTACGCTAGCATTATCTAGATCAGGTTTCGGGTCGTCACGAATTAGTGACCTCTCAGCAATCTTACAGGATGCTCCCCGGGCTCTTTAGCCATATTTATTATATCACTTAGAAAATAAATGCAATCATACTTTGTCGTTTTTACTTAAAAAGACTAAAAATTTCCCCTCATTTACTTTCGCAACCGCTTCATCATCTTTAAATTCATTGGATATAGCGAGTCCTTGCCCTTTGTAGATTTTTTCATTTTCTAATTCATAAGCAAATCCCTTCAAAGATAATGAACCTTTTTCTCCGACAGGAAAGAAAGATACGTATTTGTATTTGCCTTTAAATAGATGCTCTTCATTATCGATCATAAAAATTTTAGAATTATCATCTTCGATTGAAACTCGTTTATCACTCATTACCATCTCGAGATTGGCATAAAAGTGTTCAATTCGTTGCCCTGCAATTCCACCAAGTATGACAAAAGAAGCATTTTCTTGATCTTTCCACATTGAATATGCGTGCTTTGTATCAGTGTCATCTTTTATTGGATTCAATTCAATTATATGGGGTACGTGTGTTAATATTTCATTTTTTTCTTCTTTTGAAGATGAATCAAAATCCCCAATTGCATAATCTAATTTAATGTCATTTTCTAAAGCAATAAAACTGCCTTTATCAATTCCTACCTTCAAAGAACCGTCCTCAAAGACATAGTTTTTCAAATCGATATTTTTTCCAATAATGAGATAAATTTTCATTTTAAAGAAACTGTAATGGCTTTTAAAGAGAAGTCTGGTTTTAACTCAACCACGAAATGATATGTAGAATTTTCTGATAAATTGAATGAAGAGTCATCGTTTAATGTTAACCCAATATTATCAGCCATTGTAAATTGTGATGGGCTGTATGTTGTCTTTCCGGAAACGTCGGTTAGGCGATACGTACATTCATTATCGGTTGGTTGGAAGGTTAATTCGAAAGCAAAATTATCATTACCGTAAGTCTGCTGATAATCGCGTGTTATATTGGTGAATGTTGTTTTATCCTTTGTCGTTCCATCCAAGCTGGATTCCAAAACTGGAGTGTACGAATTAAGATTCCAGTACTCTTCCGCTTCAAAAGGAACGCCTGCGAATATCGTTTTGCCGTAGAAATAAGAAGAAGTTTCTTCGTATGATGAAATGTTTCCGTCATCCAACGAATTACCATAGTAATCTGTCATGTAATCGACGGTGTTAGTTGTACTTAAATTCTTTATGCGGTACCCGTCATCAATTGTTTCTAAGGATAATTTTGAGACGTTGCTTGTGACGGCTGTCACGCTCTTAGTGTTGTCGTAACGATATAATGGATTGGTTATAGTTGATTTGCTAACATAAGAATAAAGTGCGTTGATATTGTTATCGTCATTTTTGAAATAACTGTATGTTACAGACGATACTTTATCTAAGTTCGTTATCAAATAATTGTTCCATTTATAGTCTACATCGTCTTCGTTTGCGAAATTTCCATTAATCAATGAATATGTAGCGCCGAATTCTTTTGCTCCTGAGGCTTTGTAAAAACTCTTTTTATAAAGACCATATTTACTTGTGACCTTTCCTGAAGTGATTTGTTCTTCGGGGTTACTCAAAACTGCAAGCATATTCTTGAGCTCATATGATTCGGTTATCCTAATGCCATTTTCTAAGGTTGATGAAGTTACCGTTTCATTTTCAACGATGATCTTATTCGAATATATAGCTGTAATTTTTGAAGAAGTGCTATCAGATTTCGAAATCGACTTTGATCCATTAGAGCCATATAGTTTTTCATCGTCTTTTGAACTTGTTATAGATGTTTGAACACTTGAAATATCTAAAACGTTTTCGATGACGCTTTTTTGAACCAAGGTTTTTTCATAGTTGTTCAAAGGATTCTTATATTCATTTATGTCATTTTCACCGCTCGTTGACGTGCTGCATGCGCCAAGTAATCCGCTAACGAGAAATATTGTTACTAATTTATTCTTTTTCATACGTTAATTAAAACACAAAATTAATTTTTGTGTTATAAAAGTCTAGTCATATATTGGTATAATTTCTAGCAAAATCTATCGATATTTGAGATAATCTTCAATGTTATGGCATTATTAGAATTAGACAATATCGAATTCAACTATTCCGATAAAGAACTTTACAGGCAAGTTTGCTTGAAAATGAACCCTGGAGAGCATTGCGTTCTTGTTGGAGTTAATGGCTGTGGAAAAACCACTCTTTTAAGCATGATTGTCGGAGAACTTATTCCGGACAAAGGGAAAGTTATTTGGGAAAACGGAACGACATACTCATATTTGGATCAGCAATTGAAAGTTGCTCAAGATATGCCTGTCCATCAATACCTCTATGGTGTTTACGAAGATCT
The DNA here is from genome assembly GCA_963638555.1 of bacterium. GTDB lineage: Bacteria > Bacillota_I > Bacilli_A > RFN20 > CAG-826 > UBA4951. The sequence continues at coordinate 94,630 of CAVHQU010000002.1, forward strand.
TTTTCAAAAAGAGAAACAAATGGAAAAACTTTATGAACAAAGTGCTATCGACTCCGATAATTTCGAAAAATACCTCGCAAAAGCTGAACGAATTCAAGAAGAGCTTGATTCAAAGGACTTTTATGCCCTTCAAGAAAAAGTTGGTCGTTTAACTGATGGCTTAGGATTTGATAAAGAACATTTAGATGCCCCATTGGCTCAACTTTCATCTGGGCAAAGAGAAAAAGCATATCTAGCAAAGATGCTATTGGAAGAAAAAGATGTTCTTATCATGGATGAACCAACAAACTTCCTTGACCAAGGACAAGTGACATGGCTTGCTAAATATCTAATGAATTATCCAAAGGCGTTCTTAGTCGTATCACACGATCAAGAATTCCTTAAACAAATAGCCAATGTTGTATTTGTTCTCGAGAATCAAACCATTACTAGATACAAAGGCACATTTGAATATTATCTCACTCAACATGAGATTGATAAGGAACAATACAAAAAAGATTATGAGGCCCAGCAGCGTTATATCAAGAAAGAAGAAACTTTCATTGCTAAGCATATAGTTAGGGCAACTTCGGCAAAGGCCGCAAAGTCTCATCGCGCTAGATTGGCTCACCTTGATGTCATGGAAGCACCGGGAAAAGAAGAGGGGCGTGTATTTATTTCTTTCCCTTATACTCATCCGGTAGGCAAAATTCCACTAAGGGTTGAAGATTTAACTATTGGCTATAACAAACCGTTACTAGATCCGATTTCTTTTGAACTTAACGAAGGTGAGAAAATTGCCATTCTTGGACAAAATGGTGTTGGAAAATCTACATTTCTAAAGACCATATTAGGAGACATACCTTCATTAGGCGGTTCATTTTCCTTTTTACCAGGAATTGTCGTTAACTATTTCAACCAAGATGAAAAAATAGATATGAACATGACTCCTTTTGATTATCTTCACGCTCATTATCCAGACTATAACAACACAGAAATACGTAAAGCATTAGGAAATTGTGGGGTAAGAAAAGAGTTAGCTCTTCGTCCAATGAAAGAACTTTCTGGCGGAGAAGTCGCTAAAACAAGATTTGCCTTAATGACATTCAAGAAGAGCAATTTTCTAGTATTGGATGAGCCCACAAACCATCTCGATCAAAAAGCAAAAGATGCGATCTTTGATTGCATTGAAAGTTACCCTGGATCTGTCATCATCGTTTCACACGAAAAAGATTTCTATGATGGATTGGTTGACTATGAATTGCATTTTTAAGGTAATCTCTTGATTTCCCTGAAACCAAAAATGAAGAATACCCCCCTGAAAAGAGGGGTTTTTCTCCAATAATCATATCCCGTGATATCGCTATTGAAAACGGCAGTTAATTTACGGTAATTCGTATCTAAGTCACTCAAAATATCGAAATATGTATTGTAGTTCTCGCTTGTTTTGTATTCTGTAGAATTGGCGAACATCACCAATTGCTTTTGTAATGTAGTTAAAATAATTAAAGAATTCTCAATATCTTTTGCCTTTAATTTGTCTAAGTTGAGTGAATTTACTTTCTCTAAGTTGTCTAAGATTGACTTGTCGTGAATATCACTTTTCATGAGTCCATACAACGAAATAAGTACATCTTTTTTCTCAGAGAGTAAGATTGAAATTGCCAAAGTCTTTTTTCTAATTCTTTCTTTAAATGTCAAAATGCACTCAAGGGCATAGAATAAGCCAAATGCATAAATGACTAGAATAATCGATATCGCGTATAAAAGAATTTGCCACCATTCCATGCGATTAGTTTAATTTTCTTCAATGAAAAAGGCAAATTTCTTTTCTAACGACCTTTTTTACTAAAGAACAGGGTGTATTAAGAAATTGACACTAGTATCTATAGAATGTAAACTATTATCACTCTTAAGAGTGAAGATTATGAAAAAACCTATTGTTGCAATTCTCTATGATTTCGATTCAACGCTAGCTAAAAGCGATATGCAAAATTTCGGTTTTATCCCATCTTTAGGAATGACTCCAGAAGAATTTTGGGCTAAGACTGGTGAATTTTGTGAAAAAACCGGGATGGAAAGAACTCTCGGCTATCTTTATGTTATGCTTCAGGCCTGCAAAGACAAAGGCATAGACATGAGCAAGGAGTGGCTCAAAAAACAAGGCGAAAAAATTGAATTTTGGCCAGGAGTCATTGATTGGTTCCAAAGAATAAATGAATATGGCGTCGAAAATGGATTGAAGGTTGAACATTACCTAGTTTCTTCAGGCAATAAAGAAATCGTTGAAGGTTCTGCAATCGCTAAAGAATTCAAAGTCATATATGGCTGTGAGTTTTTCTTCAATGAAAAAGGTGAGGCAGTTTGGCCTAAATTAGCAATTAATTTCACCCAAAAGACACAATATTTTTATCGTATATCGAAAGGCGCAGTCGACGCGACTGACGATAAAGGGGTAAATGAAAAGCAACCAGAACGTCGCGTTCCATATTCGAACATGATTTATATTGGCGATGGAATGACAGACATCCCTGCAATGATTGTTGCTAAAAACTCCGGTGGTAAATCCATCGCAGTCTATCCAAGAGGAAAGGAAGACAAAGTTGCCGATCTTTTCCAAGATGGACGTGTCAATTACGTTTGCCCTGCCGATTATCGCAAAGATAAAGAACTTGATAAAGTTATGCATTTGATAATTCAAAGCATTGGAATAAAGGAAAGCCTTGCGAAGAGGGAAAACCCTAACGCGGCTCAGGATTAATTATGGAAGAAAAGAAAAACATTGCCATTATACTCATGGCTGGCAAGGGTGAAAGATTTTCATCTGATACGCCAAAACAATTTATCAAGGTGAACAATCAAGAACTTTTCTTATATTGCACTAAGGTTTTTGCTTCTATGCCTATGATTGATGATTTCGTCTTCGTTGTTCCGAATGGCTATGAATCTCATACTCTTGCAGTCGTAAAGAAAGAAATTGATAAGAGATGCATTGTTATCCCCGGTGGAGAAACAAGAGAAGAATCAGCATATGAGGCTATAAAATATCTTCAAGAACATGAAATAAATTCTGATTCGATCGTTTTGATTCATGATGCTGATAGACCTTTAGTTAGCAGATCTTCAATTGAGAATTGCATCAATAGCGCTAATGAATTCGAAGCAGCTATTCTTGCTGCGCCTTCAACCGATTCTGTCGCCATCTCAACAAATGGAGATAACATCAACCAATATGCCGAAAGAAAAACCGTCTATTTGGTTCAAACTCCACAAGCATTCAAATACTCTTTAATATATGAAGCATTCGCAAATGCTAAGCAACCACTTAGCACTTATACAGATGAGGGTTCTCTAGTTTTAGACACTTTGGGGAAAGAACCTCATTTAGTTATTGGAGACAACATCAATATTAAAGTTACTTTCGAACACGACATTGATATCTTGGATGAAGACTTATGATTGAAATAAAGGTTGGAGACATACTTGAAGGGACTGTAGTGAAAGTGTACCCTCGTTACGCCATTCTTCTTTTCGATGATGGACTAACTGGTTTGTTGCATATTTCAGAGGTCTCAAATCATTACATTCATTCGTTTACTGATTATGTTAAGACGGGAAACATCTATAAGGTAAAGGTTGTTTCCTATGACCCTGAAGGACCATCAATGAGGGTATCATTGAAAGCGCTTACTCAAAAAGAAAGGCGTGAATCTATTGCACGTGTGCGTGTGAATGATGAAAATATTTCTTGCAAGGCTTTAAAAGAATCATTGCCAAAATGGATTGAGAAAGAGAACAAAGAGGAAAATGTATGATTATTGAAACAAAACTAGATCATTTAGTTGATAAAGTTGATTTTTCTGAATATCAAACTCGTGTGAATGAAATCAATGAAATGATCAATAACCGCAGCGGTGAGGGAAATGATTTCCTTGGTTGGTTAGACTGGCCAATCAATTACGACAAAAATGAATTGGAAAGAATAAAGAAGTGTGCCGAATATATTCGTGCTAACTATGATATCTTGGTTGTCTGTGGAATCGGCGGCTCATACTTAGGTGCAAGAGCTGCTATTGAAGCAATCAAAGGCACATTCCGTTCCAATAAACCTGAAATTATTTACTTAGGACAAAGTTTAGATCCAACATATATTCAAGAAAGCATTGAGTATCTAAGCGATAAGAAATTTGCTGTTAATGTCATTTCTAAGTCTGGCACGACGATTGAAACTAGTGTTTCATTCCGCTTGCTCAAAAACTTACTTGAGCAAAGAGATGGTGTAGAAGCAGCTCGTAAAGCAATATTTGCCACAACGGATAAGCAAAAAGGTGCCTTATTCACCCTTTCTAAAAAAGAAGGATATGAGATGTTCGTCATTCCTGATGACATCGGTGGAAGATATTCTGTCACAACAGCTGTTGGCTTGCTTCCAATTGCGGTCGCTGGCGTCTCTCCTGACGAAATTCTTGCTGGTTCCGCTCAAGCACGTTTAGACACAATGGACCCATCTTTAGAAAAGAATGAAGCATATAAGTATGCAGTCGTTAGACATGCGATGTATGCGAAATATAACAAGACTGCTGAATTCTTTATCACGTATGTCCCTTCCTTTGTTCAGTTAGGCGAATGGTGGAAACAATTATTTGGCGAATCCGAAGGAAAAGGTGGAAAGGGCTTATTGCCAGATTCAGCAACCTTTACCACGGATCTTCATTCCTTAGGACAATTTATCCAAGAGGGTACACATTCATTCTTTGAAACGACGCTCCATTTAACACATCATCGTCATTGGATTAAAGTTCCACATGATGAAGAAAACCTCGATAATCTTAATTTCATTGAAGGCTTAGGCTTAGGATCAGTTCAGGACAAGGCTTTTGAAGGAACAATCGAAGCCCATACTAAAGTTGGTGGAAACAATAACGTCGTTCTCGAATTAGACAGAATGAATGCCTATAACCTTGGTTATCTCTTCTATTGGTTTGAGAAAGCATGTGCTATGTCTGCATACCTCCTTGGTATAAATCCATTTAACCAACCAGGCGTTGAAGTTTATAAGCGTAATATGTTCCATCTTTTAGGAAAACCTGGTTATTAATATCTGATTGTAAATATTATAAAAATCCCGAAAAATCGGCATTAAAAACGATGCTGAAAAAAATCTAAAAAATTTTGCGATATTTGATTGACTTAAAAAAGGTCGTTAAGTATAATAGTCAAGCACGTTTTAAGCGAGCACCTTGTGGATGCTTAGCTCAGCGGGAGAGCATCGCCCTTACAAGGCGGGGGTCGTAGGTTCGAACCCTATAGCATCCACCATCTTCTAGAAAATACGTGCAAGATTAACACTTTGGGCGAATAGCGAAGTGGCCAAACGCGGCTGACTGTAAATCAGCTCCTTCGGGTTCGGTGGTTCAAATCCATCTTCGCCCACCATCTCTTTGGTTCTTGGGGTGTAGCCAAGCGGTAAGGCAACAGACTTTGACTCTGTCATACACTGGTCCGATCCCAGTCACCCCAGCCATCCAATATCCTCCGTTAGCTCAGTGGTAGAGCACTTGACTTTTAATCAAGGGGTCGAGAGTTCAAGTCTCTCACGGGGGACCAAGTAAAGTGCCCGAGTGGCGAAATGGTAGACGCAAAGGACTTAAAATCCTTCGGGCGAATAACCCATGCCGGTTCGACTCCGGCCTCGGGCACCACAACCTTCTTGTCATCCTGCTATAGGATGTTTTTTTGTACCTTAAATTGAATATTTTGAAATCTTGTGCATATAATTTAATATGCTTAGCAAAGAAGAAGAGAAACAAGCCAAAGAGTTCGCTAAAGAAGAAAGAAAAATACAAAGGGCAAAAAGCATTGCCCATTTGAGGGGGTTTAAGAATTTCTGGTGGTGGTTTTTTGGCTTTATGTCTTCTTTCATCATTTGCGGAAGTGCAGCCGCAATCTGTATTTGTGTCTTACCTATGAGTACTTACGTAGGAAAAGATGGCAAATACGTCGATTCTGAAACTGCTGATAACACTCTTTTGCAATTCTTGATGAATTACAAGGATTATTCCGTTTCCAATTTTCCTGCTCTTAAAAAGGCCTTAAAAAAGCTTGTCGAAGCGGCTGGATTAGATAAATACGTAGAGGTTGATTATGACAAATTAGCCGAAGCCTTATCTTTTGATGTGTCTAATATTTCTTTTAAGGATATTTATAAAAACTGCGTAGATGTCATTTGCACAATCGATTCTTTAGGCCTATCTTCCTTGCTTGGAGATTTTGCCAATCTTTCAATCATGAACGAAAGCACAGTGGTAGAAGGAACAATTGATACAAGCAGTGAATCATTTAAACCATACATGTATTATTATTTGAATGATAATGATGTTTTAAAACGCGCTTATGACGATGAAGGAAACCTTTTAGAAGAAGCGCAAGGCAAACAACTTTACTACCCTGCTCTTAGAAAAATACCTGTCGATGAATTAATTAACGTGTTGCCTAAGCGCCTTGGGCAAGAAAAAGTCTTAAACGTTTTAGGGATATTTACCGATATTGATGCAAATTCAATTTTCAAAAAGCTATTCGATGAATATACGATTGAGGGAATTGGCTCATTTGATGTTAACAATGTTCTTGTAAGCGATATTCTTAGTATTACAGATGAAAATAGAACGATGTTTGAAATACTCTGCTCAGCCGTAAAAATTTCTGAAGGAGAAGATAAACCAACCCCCGAAACATTAAGCATTGGCAGCCTTTCTTCAATTGATATCAAACAAATTCATATAGTGGACATTGTCGAACCAAACGAAAATAATGAGGATTTATACACGTTGCTAAGAGATGTTACAGGAAAAGAGAATAACGAAGATATCACAGTCGGAGATGCTATGGAAGCACATGTCGATGATGTTAAATTTTCATCTTTACTCTCCTATTCTGGTAATGAACAACTTGGCGATATACTCGTTTCGATAACTGGAAAATCTTCTTATGAGGAGATTTATTTCAGTGATTTGAAGAACATTGACACAAACAAGATCAAACTAAGCACAGTAATCTCTAATCTTGATGAGAAACTTCAAAAGATTCTTTGCAAAGGCTGCGGAGTATCTTCTTATGATGATCTTATTGTAGGTAACCTTTCCACATTCGATATAAATGCCGTTCTTATTAACGACGTAATGCCTGACTTATCAGACAAATTGAAAGAAATACTCGTTAACGGCACTGGTGCATCCTCGTATGAGACATTAACGTTCTCTGATCTCAATGAATTTGATATGAACAAGCTTTCTTTGTCATTAATTATTGAGAATAACTCTACGAATTCTAAATTGATTTCAATTCTTTTAGAGGCAACCGGAAAAGATAATTACGATGAGTTAAATGTTGGAAATATTTCTTGCGGCTTCAATATTGACAATGTCCGTTTAGAAACCCTTATGGGGAGCAATGACACTCTTTTCGACATTCTTTCTGAAGCAACCGGCATTGCAAAAGATCAAATTAAGATTGGCGATTTATCTTCCTTCTCCTTTGATAATGTTAAACTTTCTAGTGTGATCAAAGAAGAGACTGGTAACAGGATTCTCGACACCTTGCTTAAAGATGATTCAATAACAATCTCTAATCTGGGCGAAAAGATAAATAACATGGCTATTTATGAATTTTATGGAGAAGATTGTTTTACCCAAGACGAAACGAAATCATCATTTACTTCTGATCATTATGTCAAAGGAATAGATGCCTCAGGTTTAGTGACCTTCACGCTTGATACTGATGGTGATTATACTGGCGATTATTACGTTTCGAACGAATCGGGAATTCTTACTTTGCTTTGCTATACAGTAACTGACACTGATGCAAACAATGGACGTGCTAATCAATACACTCAATCCTCATATAAGTACACTGATTTAGAGAACAATGAAAACACTAATAACATAATTTCCGATTCGACAATATATCAACTTATATCGGCTGGGCTTCTTGCTGATAAATCAGACGGAGGATATTCGGACAAAGTTAAAAAATTAACTGTCCAGCAAGTCATTGATATGGCTTCTTCCTTACCTGATGCATAAAAAGAAAAGTGGTAGAGTCAATTCTGCCACTTTTGTTATATCGTGTTTATTGTCATTATTCGTTAGCTTTTTACAAAAACGTTATCGGTCACTAAGTGTTTTTTTGTGAACATGTTCATTCAAATGTGATGATTTATATCGGTTGATTTTTTAAAGTGCAAAATAAATGAAAGGAATTTGTAAAATGGTGAAAATTCACATTTTGAAGAAAAATACTGTAAAGTTAAATCGCTTAAAAAAAATAGTTTTTATCGTAATCTTTTACCTTTAATTTTATGAAAGCCTTTTCAGTAATCGCTTTCATGCAAATAGTGATTGAATCTTTATTTTCTTTGCCTACAATAGCAGTGTTGATACGGAAAGGAGGCAATTCCTATGTCAAGCAAAAAATATACCAAACTTCTTGAAGAACTCGCAAAAAGAAGCGCCATCAAAGACGAAAATGAAGCCCCATTAAGCGAGATTGAAGATTTCAACCATCAAGAAGAATTAGAAGTAATGTACAATCGTTTCTAATTTAGAAACCTGTCTTATTTCTGGTATGATCGTCCTATCTAGCAAACGCTAGTTGGATCAAATCATAAAATTAGCGTGGATGCTTAAACATCCATTTTTTTATTTTAAAAACCCAATTCCAACGGAACTGGGTATTTTCTTATAAAGGCAATTTATTGTGATTAAGATAAGTACAGAATTTTATTTCGTGACCATTGTCTTCAAACGTCTCACTAGTCTTAATTAATTCAAATGAAGGATTCTCATCAACGTTAGCGAAGAATACTTCGGCTTGGCCATCTTCATTAACTTTTGTTAGATATATCTCATCATAATAAGGCAGCATTTGATTGTAGATAGAAGCGCCTCCAATGATATAGACATCGCCGTTTTCTAGATGATTATTTATTTCTTTTTTGAACTCATCCATCGTATGGACATTGATAACTCCATTGTAATTATGAGTTGCATCGCCAGAAAGAACGATATTTGTCCTATTCTTTAATGGTTTGGAATTTGGGAATGAAATTAATGTATTTTCACCCATTGCTACCGTATGGCCTGATGTTGTTTCTCTAAAGAATTTCATATCTAATGGCAAATGAAAAAGAAGACCATTCTTTTTTCCAATGCCAAATTTATTATCAACACAAAGTATTGCTCTTAATTTATACATATTAAATAGCCACCGGGATTTTCTTTCCTAATTTTTCGAATTCGTAATCTTCTAAGTCAAATGAATCAACGGTGAAATCATAGAAGTTCGTTATGCTCTTATCCATGATGAGTTTTGGAGCTGGATGTTGTGGCTTTTCCATAACTTCCTTAACTAAATCTATATGACGATCATATAAGTGAGCATCAGAGATAACGTGAATTAATGTGCCAGCTTTTAAACCTGATACTTGAGCAAACATCATCAAGAGTAACGAATATTGCAAAACGTTCCAGTTGTTCGCTGTAAGCATGTCGTTTGACCTTTGATTGAGAATGCCATTCAAAGTGTCGCCGGACACATTGAATGTCATCGAATAAGCGCATGGATATAGATGCATCTCATGAAGATCATCGAAGTTATAGATGTTTGTCATTATTCTTCTTGATGCAGGATTGTGTTTTAAATCATACAAAACTCTATCAACTTGATCAAATTCGCCCTCTGGATAGATTGATTTTCTTCCTAATTGATAACCATATGCTTTGCCAATGGAGCCTGTTTCATCTGCCCAAGAATCCCAAATATGAGAATTCAAATCATGAACATTATTTGATTTCTTTTGCCAAATCCAAAGAAGTTCATCCAAGCAATTCTTGAATGCGGTTTTTCTGATGGTGAGAATTGGCAATTCTTCTTGAAGATTGTAACGATTAACAATACCAAATTTCTTTATTGTGTGGGCAGGAGTTCCATCTTCCCAATGAGGACGGACATTACAGTTCGTATCCCAAACCCCCTCAGTTAATATTTCTTTGCAATTTTCTATAAAAATTTGATCTGCACGTGACATACATAAATCTCCGTAAATATTTCTTAAATATGATACAAATTTTAGATATAAAAAGGTAGTTAAAATAAAGATATTTATTTCTTGATAGATTCATTTTTTCTTCCTTTTTTTGATATCTCCTTTATTTTAGTTTTATAGTTTTGATCGGAAGCGGTTAATTCTCCTATTAAAATTTTCATGCTATAAATTCTATGAAGGCAATCGAATATAGAACGCTAGGACGGTTAAAACCATTTTGAAATATGCCTGTTTCCAAAAGATAATTTCGCTAGGTAGGAGCCGGGCCCCTTTGCGTAAGACTATCCAACCAATGTAAGAGCCATACGCTCGCAATTTATGGGAGTGTGGGCAAGAGTCAGAAACGGCAGCAATTGAAATTCTTGAGGAGATAATCTAAATCTCAAATAGAAAAAGGCTCAGAATTACCTGAGCCTTGTTTTTTAATTTTCTGGTGCGGGAAATCGGACTCGAACCGACATGGGAATCCCATACGCCCCTCAAACGTACGCGTCTACCAGTTCCGCCATTCCCGCAGCGTGCAATATTATAAATAAAGACTTTTCCTTTAGCAAGAGAAAGTTTTATTTATGCTAAAGATGGGAAGAATAAACACGCTATTCCAAAGTAAATTACTAATGTCAAAACATCCATGACGGTCGTTAACATTGGTTGAGCTAATAAAGCTGGATCTTTCTTTATAGCTGCGGCGCCCATGCACAAACTTGTTCCGACAACTTTCGAGAAGGTGATTGCAAAGAACATTGTAATGGAAACCAACGCTGAGAAGGTAAGCGAATGAGCGGCAAATTGAGCAGCATGTTCGCCAGTAAAAGCCACGCCATTCCATATCATATAATCACTGAAATCGTAGCTAGCTTCTCCAGGATAGGCGACTTGACCCAATGAGACAATGCCTGTGTATTGTTCCATTGTCACCCAAATGAAGCAGAAGATCGCTACGCATGCGGCAACAATAAGGGCACTGCGGAATTCCTTCCATATGATTTTAAGAATGTCTTTTGGACCAAATTCATTTGTGGCAAGTCCTCTTATCATCATACCTGTGGTCTGCCCGCCTGCGTTTCCACCTGTGTCCATCAAGGTTGGAACAAAGGAAACGAGTATCGGCAACGAAATGAATATCATTTGCGATTCAAGACGATTTAAAACCATCGTCGTAAATGTTCCCAAGACCAATAAAGCGATAATCCAAGGGATACATTTTTTAGCGTTTTCAAATACCCCAGTCTCGTTATATGTTTTTTCTGATGGAACAAGATTGGTCATGTGGGCGATATCTTCGTTGCTCTCTTCGGTGATGACATCCATGGCATCATCGACTGTGACAATGCCAAGAAGACAATTGTCTTCATTCAAGACAGCTAAGGCGTTCAAGTCATATTTTCTAAACATGTTAGCGACGTCTTCTTTATCAGTGTTGACGTGACAAAATGGTGCGTCTTTATTCATGATATCTGAAAGCAATTCATCATCTTTTGACCAAATAAGATCATCAAGGTCGACAGTTCCAACGAATCTGCGTCTCTCGTTTCTTACAAAGATTGTGTATACGGTTTCAGCTTCACGACCTCTTTTTCTAATATGATCGATTGCTTTCTTTACGGTCATTCCTTCTTTGAGCTCGATGAATTCAGTCGTCATGATTGCACCGGCTGTGTCCTCTTTGTATTTTAGAAGCTGATTGATGTCTTTTCGCATGTCAGGATCGGCTGCAGCTAAAACCTTTTTGGCAAGGTTTGCAGGCATATCGCCAACTGAGTCCGCCAAATCATCGGCGTATTGGGAATTAACGAGTTCAACAAGTTCCTTGTTTGTCATTGCTTGAACTAGCGACTCTTTAAGGTCCTGTGATAATTCATCAAACAATGAAGCGTTTTGCTCAGATTTGGTATCCCTAAATAACGTTATGACATCTTTAATATCCAAATCTTCACAGGCTTTAGCGATATCAGCATCCGGAATCATTTCAAAGATTCTTTTTAATTCTTTTCTATCGTGTTTACTTATGGCCGCTAAGAGGATATCAGAGTCGAAAGATGCTTCAGTGATATCTTCGGAAGTAAGTTCATCTATAGGGACATCAATATTCTCAATATCTTCTTGGTGAATCTTTTCTTCTTCGTCGTTTTTCTTCGTGTTTTCTTCCATGTTTCTATCCTCCTATAGTGCCTAGTGTAGCCATTTTAAAATAATTTGAAAACAAAAAAATCTTTAAATTTAAAAATTTAAGGACATTAACTCTTTATACGTTTTATAATACTTGACGTAATTCAAGGAGAAAAAAATGTCTGAATTAAAATTTATTGTTGAAACAAGTGCTCGTCATGTTCACTTAACACAAGAAACTGTCGAAGTTTTATTTGGCAAAGGTCACGAATTGACCCCAAGAAAATATCTTTCCCAACCTGGCCAATACGCTTCAACTGATAAGGTTACAGTTATCGGCTATAACAAGAAAGATCCTGCTGGCCCACGCCCATCTGCAGCTTTCTCAATTCTTGGCCCAGTAAGAAATGCCAACCAAGTCGAAGTCTCTTTCACTGATGCAAGAACTCTTGGCTTAACTGCTCCAGTTCGTGAATCTGGTGATATTGCTGGTTCTGGAAAATGCACAATCAAAGGACCTTGTGGCGAAGTTGATCTTGAAGAAGGAGTCATCGTCGCAAAACGTCATATCCATATGACGCCAGAAGATGCAGCCAATTTCGGTGTTGAAAATGGTCAAATCGTTTCTGTCAAAGTTTCAGGAACTGGCCGTGAAACAGTCTTTGGGGACGTCGTCATCCGCGTTTCCAAAAACTACGCTTTAGCCATGCATATCGATACAGATGAATGCAATGCTGCCGCTGCCTTTGGCGAAATTTGGGGAACAATCGTTAAATAAAGATGGAAGAGAAGTTTTCCTATAAACCACAAAACGTTTGTTCGCAAGGCCTCGAATTCGTAATTGACGGAGATACGATTGTCTCGGTCAAGGTTATGCGTGGATGTGCCGGAAATACTCAAGGCGTTTCTAGACTTTGCGCAGGAAGAAAGGTCGATGACGTTATCGCTCTTCTTAAAGGGATAAAATGTCCTGGATCAAAAGGCATGTGTACCTCTTGCCCAGACCAAATCGCTTTAGCCCTAGAAGAATATAAGAGAACTCACTAATATGGCGAAAATTCTCATATTGAACGGTTCCCCACACCTTGAAGGATATGTTTCTGCAATGATCGAAACATTCAAAAGTGGGTTAGCAAAAAACAAAAATGAAGTCGTTCAATACAATCTAGCGTTCATGAATATTCATGATAGTATAGGCGAAAATTATCCGATTCATGATGACATGGATAGAATATCCAAGTCATTAGAAGAAACTGATTATGTAATATTCGCTTCACCACTATATTATTTCTCTTATTCTGGCTATCTAAAATGTACGATTGATCGTTTCCAAAATTTAACGAATATTGATAACAAAAAACTTCTTTGCTTCATTAGTATGGGAAGCAGTGATGAAACGATCATCCAGCCATTAAGAGAACAAAGCCAACTTATTGCCGACCATCTTAAATGGAAACTAGTTGAATTTCTATATTTAAAAGGGTGCAGGAAACCAACCAATATTCAAGAACACGTTTCAGAATTAGAAAGATTCTATCAAGCGGGACTTAAAATCAAATGAGAAAACAATCCAGTTTAGGGAACTAGACTGGATTTTTCTATATGTTTTTTTATTAAACAAAAGTTCAACAACTATTATGCAATAATTTAATTGGCTTTATAAGTCTAAAATTTCCTTGTCGAAAAAGGAGAAGCTTATGAAGACCAAAAAAGGTGGTGGGAAACACCAACAAACGTTTGATGAGAAAACAGGGCGATATGTAAGGATAAATAAAAATGAATCGATACTTGCTCTTGCTATTCTTGATACGATGGAAACAAATAATGCATGTATAAAAGAAATGTTTCCGATTTATAAGGGAGCTGATACTGATTTAGTTTATTGCGAAGTTTTTGTTAGAAGAAGTAGATGCAGAATAATTTCGAAAAATATTCGTGATGGGAAACTTATCTATCTTCTTACGGAAAGGCCAAGGGATGATAAGAGTAAATATTTGATTGAAATGGGTTATAATATCAACGAGAAAGAGAAACTTTTGAACGATATTTTAAAATTTACAGATTTTGAAACTTTAAGATTTAACAGGATTAATGAGCACACTTTAAATTGTGAAGCTGAAACTATCTTGCGTGGGCATATTGTTACTACATGCTGGCAATTGACGAAGGATTTTGAATTAAATTTCCTTACGTTGTTGCCCAAAGGAGAAAAGAAATGGAAATGAAAATGGGCGATTTAATAAAAACGACAGTTGAAAAGACCACTTATTCTGGTAATAATGGCGATATCATAATTAAAGTTGGCGCTGTTGGTCTTGTCTGTGAAATTTATGATGATGGAATTCTATTTGTCGAATTTGATGAAGATGAAGTTGGCACATATTGTTTTTGCGAATATCAAGATGGCGAATACGAAAAATATAACGACTGATATTTAGAATCAATCCTTGTATTTGCTATCTCTGCTCATTTTTCTTATTCCTCTTAACAATGCCTCAATATGCTTTGTTGAAGACATATCGTTAACATGCTCATTAAAGTATTGCAACATTTCTAAATTGTTTAGAAGTTTATCGTCATTAACCGCCAATGATTTGCCGTCAAAAACTAGTTTTTTCGTAAACATTAATGACCATAGTGATGTTAAAACGTCACTTTCTAGAACGACTAAATTTGTTTCATCTGTGCCATATATCACATAATCAATTGTGCAATCGTAGATTCTACATAAATCATCTAAAACATCTATTTTGGGAATTACTTTGCCTTTTTCATATTTAATTATTGATTGTTGAGTTAATTTAAATGTTGATCTTTCGCTTACTTGAGCCAAAGTAATGTGCTGTTTTTCTCTTGCGTTTTTAAGCCTTTTGTTCCATCCTTCTTTCATTATTTTATTTCTCCTTGATTTCTATATTATAAAAGATAGTTAATGCGTGAATGCCTTTTAAAGGCCCCTTTTGACTAAATGATTATATTTGAGTGTTTTTCTTGAAAGAGTGATAACAAAACAATACAATATCATCACGGCGAAAGTCGAATATCCCGAAACGGTTAATAAGAACTGAAAGAAACCGTTAGCAACTCCATCTAAATCGGTGGTAAGTGCTCGTTCTTAGAGGGCCCACACACCCTAACGATATTCGAAGAATGTAAGGAAAACCTTCTACTAGTGTGGAAGTTTTTCGCTCTGCAAAGGAGTACAAATATGGAAAAAGTTTTATTTACTTCCGAATCGGTTTCCGAAGGACATCCAGACAAAGTCTGCGATAAGATTGCCGATTCAATTCTAGACGCATGTTTAGCGCTAGATCCTCACGCTCACGTTGCCTGCGAAGTTTTTGCGACAACGGAATTTATCGTGATCGGTGGAGAAATCACCGTTAATGGTCACGTAGACTATGAAAAAATAGCAAGAAATGTTCTTAGGGAGATTGGCTATACCTCTCCAGAAGACGGCATTGGCTGCGATTCTTGCGAAATCCTTGTAAAAGTTAAAGAACAATCTCCAGATATCAATATGGGCATTGAAAGAGAAAATGAACTTGAAATGGGCGCAGGCGACCAAGGCATCATGTTTGGCTATGCCTCAAAAGAAACCTCTAACTATATGCCATTTCCTGTTTCTATCGCTCATAAGCTCGTTAGAAAAGCTACCGCTTTAAGGAAAGAAGGCAAATTCTTACATGCCCGCCCTGATATGAAATCTCAAGTTACAATCGATTACACGGATGAGAAGAATCCTCGTATTGATACAATTCTCATGTCCTGTCAACATGATGAAAGCGTTAACCTTGATGAGTTCAAGAAATATATTCATGACGAAATCATGGTTCCAGTCGTTGAATCGTTTGGTTTAAATACCGATTTCAAATGCTTGATTAATCCAACAGGACGTTTCTGCATTGGTGGTCCTGCTGGTGACACAGGTTTAACTGGCAGAAAACTTATTGTCGATACTTACGGCGGCTCCGCTAGACATGGTGGAGGAGCCTTCTCTGGCAAAGATCCATCGAAGGTTGACAGATCTGCTTCATATTATGCTAGATACATTGCTAAGAACCTCGTTGCAGCTGGTGCGGCTGAAAGACTCGAAGTTCAACTCTCTTACGCTATTGGCGTTGCAGAACCTCTCTCTATTAATATTTCAACTTTTGGCACCGAGCATTATTCAACTGAAGTAATTCTCAAAGCTGTAAGGAAATTCTTTGATGCAAGACCTGGCGCTATCATTGAGAAATTCTCGTTAAGAAAACCAGCCTTCAAATATTCTGACACGACAAACTACGGCGCCTTTGGCAGAAAAGACTTAAATCTCCCTTGGGAATGCTTAGATAAAGTAGAAGAACTAAAAGACTTCTTTAAGAACAATTAATCAAAACCCCTAAGTTAATGATCAATCCCCCGCTTTTTGATATCTTAAGCGGGGGTTTTAATTTGTAATTGTAAACGCTTACAATTTTACAATTACGAAATAGTAACGATAAATACAAGGTTTTTAAAATCGCTTATTTACTTTTTTCTAAGTTAATTTATTATGTTGTTGTAAGGGATAAACATATCCCAGGAGGTAAATAAATGAAGATACAAATCGTCGGTAAGAACATGCAAGTTACCGATTCTATTCGCGCTACAATCGAAAAGAAGTTAGCCCGTGTAGAGAAATATTTCGTTAAGAGTGACGAAGAAATTCTAACAAGAGTTGTTGTTGTTGCCTATAACGTTGGAGCTAAGATTGAAATCACAATCTTTACAAAAGCAATGGACTTCAGAACAGAAGTTCGCGATAACGATTTATATGCTGCCGTTGACTTAGCAATCGATAAGCTAGAAGATCAAATGCGTCGTCTTAAAACAAGAATGAATCGTTCTAAAAATGCCGGTCAAGGATTAGGCTTAGGCCGTGCAATCGCATTCGAAAATTTAGTTGATGATGAAGCTGAAGATAGCGATGACGAAGTTGTTAGAACCAAGTCAATTTACTTGGAACCAATGAGTCTTGATGATGCTATCACAAGAATGAACGCCTTAGGACACACATTCTTTGTTTATTTAGATGAAGATGATGATAAGATTGCAGTTGCCTATAAGCGTATCGATGGTGGCTATGGTGTTATCGAAACTGAAAACGAATTGAAATAAAAACTTCAAAAAAAAGTTCAGAGTGCTTCGGCACTCTTTTCTTTTTAAAATTTATGAGTTAACCAACAAAATATATATGTTGCCTAACTTTTTTTGATGGTGTAAAATATATCCATGAAGAAAACGTTAACTAGAAAAAAGATCAAAGGACATTACTATTATTACCTCTCACATAGAGAAGGTGAAAAAGTTGTTAGTGAATATCTTGGTACTTCATCGTCAACTAAATACAAGAAATACTTATATGCATTAACCCACAAAGCTTCGAAGTATGGTTTAGAAAAAGTTCGTCAAAATAATTTCAAAAATGGCATTCCTGTTGCCTACGTAGAAGATGGCTATTTAATCTATGAATATTCGAATGGCTCAAAGGAATTCTTAAATTCAAAATTACAAGTGGTGAAGGTAGAAAAGAATGGCAAGAAAAAATAAAACTAAAGAGTTAATTCTCGTTTGTGGCGTTGAGGGAAGTGGTAGAGGAACGTTTGCTGATTGTTTTAAAAATTCATTCATGCAATCTCTGCCAATAATGCCTTTATATCAAGGAATAATTTCTGATGGTTCTTTCGTCGCAACATCGTCATTAACCGATCAAAAACATATCAATTACATTAAATATGCGTCCAATAACGGTTATAAGATAACGATGTACTATATCTTTGCTGGCAAACAACTTTCGATTGCTAGAAACCGTTTTAGATTGCTTTCTGATGGGATGGCCTTTGACGAGGAAGCGTTTAAAAAGTCTTATGAAGCATCTTACAAAGGTCTTTTAGAACTATATGAATATATTGACTTAGTTTTCTTTATTAAAAACCAAAAGGAATACGAGTTCATGGTAGCATATTCACCAACCGAAACAAAACTTGACGAATTCAAAGAAGCAGTTAAGAAAGCTAAATCTTTGGTTGACCGTTTGAAATGACGGCCAAATAAAATTTTCTTAACTTTTACTCTCCCTATATATAAAATATTCAAGCATGATTAAACCACAGGTAATTGCAACAGATTTAGATGGTACGCTTTTCTACCCAAAGAAACGTATGATGCTCATTCCTAAAGATTCAAAGAAGTTCCTTCGACGCTTCATTGATGATGGCGGTAAGCTTCTAGTCGTAACGGGCAGGGGCAAGTACTTTGCCGATAAAGTGGCTAAATCTTTGAAGAGACCTGTAGATGTCGTTGGCTGCAATGGCTCCCTCGTTGTAAGCAATAACCAAATCTTAAAGGAAGTTTTCTTCAATATCGAAGAATTGAAAAAAGTCCTCGAGGAGATAAGAAGAGAACATAAACTGATGTTCATCTCCTTATTTTGCAAGAACTGTAACTTTGTCATTGATGTTTCGATGATGAAAACCTTCCCGAGAATTGGCTACAGGCTCTATGAGTTTTATCAAGGCTGCTACCACGAAAGAGTCTTCAAGAGTGAAAGAATCTTTTATGAGCAACTTGAAAAAGGCGAAGTTTATAAAGTTCTCTTATTTGTCGGACCATGGAAAAAATACATTAAAAAATCAGAGGAATTATGTGATCTCTTATCTATAAGATACCCTGATTTCAACTTCGCAGCCAGCAATCAAGCCATCGAAGTCACTCCAAAAGGCATAACAAAGTCGTCTGGAATTGCATTTTATCTTGAAAATAACGCAATTTCTAAAGATAATGTTATAGTTGTTGGTGATTCTGGAAATGATATTTCCATGTTTGACAGCTATTACCAGCAAAGTTATTGCATGTCACATGGCTCAAAAAATGTACAATCCCATGCAAAAACGTTAATCGAACGTTTCAGCGATTTGGAAAAGTATGTCTACCCTTCTGAGGAGAATGAAAATTCCAAAGACAACTGAAGTTGAAGAAAGGAAAAGAAACAATGAATCAAGTTTCACAAGTCATTACTACGCTAGAACACTATAAAGTAGTAATCAGAGATACTCTTGAATACACTCTTCCAAGAGATAACTACGACATGAATGCCTACAACGAAAAGAAGAGAAGCATTCTTGTTGAAATCGACCAAAATACTCCATTAAAGAGCATCATCAACAACTCTGGAGAAAATGGTGAAAAATTAGAAAAATTAATCCGTGATTTCTATGAAGAAGTCTATGGTGATGGATCCACAATCCTTAAAGTTGCCGATAATGATCTCCGTGTCGATCACGCTCAACACCTCGCAATCTTTAAAGCAGTCCTCCCAATCCATGAAAACATTGAAGGAATGGTTAGAGGAATCATTGCTGATGCAAAGAAAAACAACCTTGATGTTGCAACAGTCGAAAACGTTGATGCTTTAGAGGAAAGAATGTATCGTACCGTTGGCTATTTAACATTAACAAATCAATTAGTTAAATTATTCAGCGATTACAACCAAGCCCGCAGAGAAGCAAAAGGCGAAGAATCTGCCGCAAGCAAATTCATCGGAAACGACATCAATGAAGTCATTCAATATTTAAACATTGTCCGTGGCAATTCCCATATCACAGATTCCCGCTTCATGGGCGTTCAAGACAAGGTTTTCGAGCTCGTTGAATTCATGACAGGCCGTCGTGATTTGCCAATGGGTAAAGGCTTTGGCGATGTTATCAAAGAAACGCAAGATTCCATCGGTGGCTTAGTCCGTGAAGTTGAACCAGCATTCCGCGATGCTTATGTTCCTGTCTTAGATGAATTAATCAAAGAAGCACAAGCTCATGATAACAAAATCGGTGGAGGAGATGCTCCAGCAGCCCCAGCCGAAGAAACCAAAAACGCTTAATTGAATCAAAGAGTTTAGAATATGGCAGAGACAACACTTAAAACAAAGAAGGTCCACAGCAAGAGATGGCATATTGTATGGCGTTCCATCGTATGCACTTTTGATGCTGCTTTAGCTTTGGTTGGGATCATTATGATAATTTTAGGGATTATCTCTGATTATCTTCCAAAGAAAAACAGCGAAAACTGGACTGGAAATGCAACATTCACTGCTGCAACCGGAATAGATTATCGTTGGTTCGGATTCATGCTCATTGCCGGCGCGGTTCTTATCATGCTCATTGCCTTTAATGTCATGGCACATCGTGATGCATCTGATAAAGAACGTGAAATTCGTCGTCAAGAAAGAATGAAAGTTCTTGCTGCTTCCAAACCTAATGCAGAAGAAACTGTTCCAACAACCTCCAATGCAGTCGAAGTTGAAGCAAAAGAAAAAGAATAAACATTTCTAAAAAATTAGCCCCATTAATTTGGGGCTTTTTTTGTATTAAAAAACACCCTGATTAACAGGGCGTTTATTTTTTCTTATTTGATTGTGCCGAAGATTCTATCGCCTGCATCGCCTAAACCAGGACAGATATAAGCATTTTCATTAAGTTCACGATCCAATGAACCGATTGTAAGTGGAATCTCAGGATATGCTTTTTCGAATGCTTCAACGCCTTCAGGCGCAGCAATGATACAGATGAAGTGAAGATTCTTTGCACCATGTTGCTTAAGAAGAGTAATTGCATCAATTGCAGAACCGCCTGTTGCTAACATTGGATCGACAACGTAAATTTCTCTTTCGGCCAAATCATAAGGGAGCTTGCAATAATATTCATGTGGAATATGGGTTTCTTCATCGCGGTATAAGCCGATATGACCAACTTTAGCGGAAGGGACGAGTTCTGTCATCCCATCGACCATTCCTAATCCTGCACGAAGAATTGGGACGAAACAGAGCTTTTTGCCTGAAACCATTGGTTGCATGGTTTTCTCGATTGGGGTCTCAATTTCAACCATTTCGGTGGGAAGATCTTTAAGAGCTTCATAACCTTCCATGATTGCAATCTCTTTTACGACACGTCTGAATTCGTTTGTGCCAGTATTCTTGTCGCGAAGAATGCTGATTTTGTGCTTAATCAAAGGATGATCGAGCAAGGTGACGTTTGGATACTTTTTTAAATCCATAATTAATCCTCTTTTCAGCTCTTTATCTTAACATACATTTATTAGCAGACTCCATAGAATTTTGCAAAAGAAATTAAACTCAATTATTTCTTTAAAGATTGCATAATATCGTTATAATAATAAAGTGAGGTCACAAAAAATGGATTATTCTAAATATATTGCTGTAACGCCTGATTTTCCTACCAAAGGAATCTCTTTTAAGGATATCTCTCCTATCTTAGCGGATCCTGACGCATTTGAATCTTGCATCAATGATTTTGCTAAATTGGCTGAAAAATATCAACCTGATGTAATTATTGGTCCTGAAGCTAGGGGATTCTTATTTGGAGCCGCTCTTGGATACAAGATGCACAAAGGCTTTATCATGGCTAGAAAAGCAGGTAAATTGCCTGGTAAAACATATCAAGTTGAATATTCATTAGAATATGGAACGGCCAAAATTGAAGTTCCTGCGATTGCTTTAAAACCTGGTCAAAGAGTTTTGCTCATTGATGATTTGCTAGCAACAGGCGGTTCTTTAAAGGCTTTAGCCCAATTAGTTAGAGAAGCTGGAGCTGAACCAGTGGCCGCCCTTACCCTTATCAATTTAAAAGAAATTGAAGGCTGGAAACAACTTGATTTCCCTTGTGAATGTTTAGTTGAGCTTTCTGCTCTTCATGAATAATTAAATAAAAAATAAAGTTGGCACAAGCCAACTTTTTATTTTGTTCTAAACCTCTCGGACATATACAGAATCCACATTCTTGTGTGAAGAGGAATGATATATTTAGGATCCTCAAAGAGTTCTAAGCATTTGTCTATAGGGACAAATTTTGTGGAAATATCTTCAAATTCCTCTAAAGAAGAAGAGTCTTGATATTCCGCTTCAGCCATAATGAAAGCGTTAGATTCATCGGATAATCCAGAAGAAGTAGGAGAGAAAGGGGTTAGCACTTCAAAATTCTTTAAGGATGTTATTCCAGTTTCCTCTTTCGCCTCTCTAGAAGCGGTTTCTGCTAAGTCTTCATTTCCGTCAACTAAACCAGCAGGAATGGAGAAAACGTATGTTCCTATAGGCTCTCTGAATTGCTTGGTCAATAAGATTTCGAGCTTCCCATCATTGAATCTATAGATACCGATTATTACCCCATCAGGATGAGAATAATCATGAGTAAGTGAACGTAACAAGGCAGAATCTTTTCTTGATGCGGTGAAATATGTATGTTCTTTCTTCTCCCCATCTTTAGAAACGTCATAATGTAAAACGAAATAATTTAGATAAGGATGATTTGTTTCTTTATCGATGGATTTTAGATCCCATTTCATTAAACCTGTATTTATTTCAAAGAAGTTGTCTTTCATTTCTTTTCTTCTTTCTTTGAAATAATTTCTTTAATTTCTGATTCTCCAAAATGATATGTTTTTCCGCAGAAATTACATGTGATATCGACAGGTTCCTTTTCATCTAGAATTCGGCGCAATTCTTTAAGAGAAAGAGATGAAACAATCTTCAATCCTCTTTCATGAGAACAGTTGCATTTCCAACGCACGTCCTCTGTGGTTTCGAACTTTGGAGATAATCCATTAAGAACATGTTCTAAGATTTTCTCAGGTGAGTCACCGTTCTTGATTAACATCTCAGTAACAGCAGGGGTAGTGGCTAAATTATCTTCAAGAATTTTAATTGTTTCTTCTGAGGCATTAGGCATAAGTTGAATTATGTAACCGCCAGCATGATCGACAGTTACTGTTTCTTTGTTAAAATGAACGCCTAAGCCAATAGCAGTCGGAGTTTGTTCTGACTTTGCAAAGTAAAATGCTAAATCTTCAGCGATTTCTCCTGTTTGCAAATCAACTTGTGAAACATATGGTGTTTTAAGCCCTAAATCACGAATAACGACTAGATGTCCCTTACCAATTGCCCCACCAACATTAAGATGGTTTTGGGCATTAGGGGGTAAAATAACATCAGTTTTAGAGATGTAGGAGCGAACCTCCCCTTTGTTATTTGCGATAGCGTCAAGATGGCCAAGTTCACCATCACCAACTATTTCTAAACAAATTGTATCGGAATCGTTTTTTAACCAATTGCCCATCATAAGAGCTGCGCTCATTAAGCGACCTGATGCAGCTGCGCAAATAGGGGAGAGGTTGTAGAGCTCTCTCTTATAATCAACTAAGTTTTTGCTTGTTATCGCGATTGCTTTGACCTCATCATTCGAGGAACGGGCTGTAACTAAATAATCTTTGTAATCCATAAGTATCATTCAAAGGCAAATTGTGAATTGTATAAGGATGCATAGAAGCCGTTTTGTTTCATCAATGCATCGTGGTTGCCTTGCTCGATAATATTACCATCTTTCATGACTAAAATCATATCGGCGTTACGAATTGTAGATAAACGGTGAGCGATAACGAATGAAGTCTTGCCTTTAGTAAGCTTGTCCATAGCTTCTTGGATGACTTCTTCGGTTCTTGTATCAACGTTAGAAGTGGCTTCATCAAGAATCATCATCGAAGAGTTGCGTAACATGGCTCTAGCGATTGTGATAAGCTGTTTTTGACCGCCTGAAATGCTATTGCCATCCTTGATGACATAATCTAGTCCTTGAGGCAACGATTCTACGAAATGATTCAACTTAACTTCTCTAAGTACTTCCCAGATTTCTTCATCGCTGATATTCTTGCCATTATAGACAAGATTGTCCCTGATTGTTCCTTCAAACACCCATGTGTCTTGCAAGACCATTCCGAAGATATCATGAAGCTCCTTGCGGGAAATATCTTTAGTGGAAACCCCATTAATTGATATACGCCCCCCGTTAATTTCATAAAATCTCATTAAAAGATTAACCATTGTCGTCTTGCCAGCTCCTGTAGGGCCAACGATTGCGACCTTCATGCCTTCTTTTATATCGGCTGAGAAGCCATGAATAATTTCACGCGTTTGATCATAGGAGAATGAAACATCATCAAAAGCGACATTTCCCTTCAAACTGCCATCTTTTAACAATGCATATTCTTTGCCTTCTTCGTTGGCTAGTTCTTCTTCGCTTAAGAAATCAAAAACACGTTTTCCAGCCGCAAGAGCGGTTTGCATTTGATTGAGAGCTTGAGATATTTGAGTGAATGGTTGTTGGAAAAGGCGAACGTAAATCATAAAGGCCGCAATTGTGCCTAAAGTTACGCCTGCAACATTGTTGATGATAAGAATTGCTCCTCCAACGATAACCGCGCCATAGCATAAATAAGAAATAAATGAAGTCATTGGCATCATTAATCCGCCAAAGAATTGGGCTTTAAACATATATTCTTTGAGCTTTTGATTCTTTTGCTCAAATATAGCGTCTTGCTTTTCCTCGGCGTTGAATAGTTTGATGACTAGCTGTCCTGAGAATTTTTCTTCAACGTTTCCTTGAACAACACCAACTTGGTTCTGCCTGTTAACGAATTGAGGCATTGCTAGTTTCATGATACCCATGATGAAAATTATCATCAATGGAATTGAAATCAAAGAGATTAAGGCGAGCTGCCAACAATTGACAAACATACCAATTAAAGCGCCAACGAGCATAAAGATAGCACTAAATAATGAAGAGAGTGCCGTATCGATTGATTGGGATAAGGAATCGACATCATTAGTAACTCTTGAAAGGGTATCGCCAATTTGTTTTGAATCGAAATAAGAGAGAGGAAGCACATTGATTTTAGCAACGATGCTCTTTCTTAATGAATTGGCGTAGCGTTGTGTAACAGTAGCGATAATGAAAGAAGAACAATATGAACATAATGCGGATGTTACATACATGATTGCTAGAAGGGTTATGTATTTGATAACCACATCCATGTTAATTGAAGAAGTGGCGGCATTATTTGAAATCTCATTCGTTAAGTCTGAAACGTAATTAGGGGCGATTACGGAGATGATGACATTGCCTAGAATGAAAATGCCGGCAAAGATAATTGCAATCCAATATCTCTTGGTTGATTGCATTAACTTAGAGATGGTTTGTGTGCCATCTTTAGAGGTTAATTTCATTTTTTCATGTGGACCTGGTCCTGGACGTGGGCTCATAAACCTAATTCCTCCTTTGAAAGTTGCGATAAAGCGATGTCGCGATATGTTTGGCAATTCTTAAGCAAGTCTTTGTGCGTTCCCTGCCCGACGACCTTGCCGTCTTCTATGACTAAAATTTCATCGGCATCCATGATTGTGCCAATTCTTTGAGCAACGATTATCTTGGTAACTTCAGGCAACTCTTCTTTGATGTTTTCTCTTACTTGCAAATCGGTCTTGAAATCCAAAGCGGAGAAAGAATCGTCAAATACGGCTATTTCAGGATTGATTGCTAAAGCTCTAGCAATACAAAGTCTTTGTTTTTGACCACCAGAGACGTTCGTTCCTCCTTGGGCAATCGTTGAATGGTATTTATCGCCCATCTCTTCGATAAAGGAATCAGCGCAGGCGATTTTTGCGACTTTCTTCATGTCGTCTTCACTTAATGAAGGATTTCCAAAAGAAATATTGGAAGCAATGTCGCCGGAGAAAAGAACTCCTTTTTGCGGAACAAACCCGATCTTTGAACGCAATGTGGTTTGCTTTATATTTTTGATATTAGCGCCATCGATAAGGATTTCTCCTTCGCTAACGTCATATAGGCGTGAGATTAGATTTACAAGAGTTGATTTTCCGCATCCTGTAGCGCCAATAATCGCTACGGTTTGACCTGCTTTTGCCTTGAAGGAAACGTTTGAGATGACTGGTTTCTCACCATCTGGATAGGTAAAGCCAACATTTTTGAATTCAATTTCTCCTTTTGAAGTTAATGATGCTTCTTTTTCTGGATCGATTATTGAAGATTTGGTTGATAAAACCTCATTGATACGATTTGCGGAAACTGAAGCTCTTGGCCACATGACAAACATCATCAATAACATCATGAAGGACATGATAATTTGAGTTGCTAAGGTAGAGAAAGCGGAGATTGTGGCATAATCGGCGTTGCCTTTGTTAATAACCAAAGCACCAACGCCAAGAATGGCGATCGTAATCCCATCCATGACAATGGTCATAACAGGGGAGAGGATGCCCATAGCTCTCGATGTAAAGAGATTAAGTTTTGTTAAGTCATCGTTGGCTTTTTTGAATTTCTTTTCTTGATACTCTTCAGCATTATAAGCATGAACAACACGGATGCCTGTAATGTGTTCTCTTGTGATTCCGTTTAATCTATCAATATAACGTTGGGAGATTTTAAATTTAGGAAGGACTAAAACCATGGCAGATAGTAAGATTGCAACAAGGAAGAAAATTGCAACGCCAGTGGTTATTGTTAATTCAGCTGAAGTGGCTTGAATCTTACAAATAGCCCAGATACATGTGATAGGAGCGGCAAAAACCATTCTTAGCATTAAAAGAATGCACATCTGCACTTGTTCGATATCGTTAGTTGCTCTAGTAATCAAGGAAGCAGTGGAGAATTTATTGATTTCGGCCAAAGAGAAAGAGGAAACCTTTGCATTGATATCCGATCTAACAGATGTGGCAAAATGAGCTGTGACAGCGGAAGCGATAACGGAAATAATCATCGCACTTGCCGTATATCCAACAACAAAAAGAAGCAAATAACATGCGCTAATCATTACGGAATTCATGTCAACGTCCGCAATAGCGTTTAATGTTTGAAGATATGCAGGATCAATGCCTGTGATTGTTGATAACTGCTGTTTAAGGACAGACCAATCAGAGCCGCAAGCAATATACAAGTTATATATCTCTTCGCCTAATAAAGACGGATCTTTCTGATAGGCTATGTAGTTAATCTCCCTCATCAGCTCGGCTATGTAGTCCGTTAATTTCATCGTGCACCATACTTGGAATATGGTTAAGCCAATAATCAAGCAGACAAATAACCAATCTAAGGGACGAAATTTTCTAAGCAATTTAAACATTCGAATACCTCCCAATGGTTCGTACTCGAACTAATATAGACTTAATAACAAAAATGTCAACGGGAAAAACGATTAATTTTTTTAAATTTTTATTATTAATAAAGCAGAAGAAGTTTTTGACCAATTATTTAACGATATTTTTCACTTCATCGACTATTTTCGAATCATCGTCATGCCCTATTTCAATATAGGCTTGTTTTCCTCTTACTTCGTATATGGAAAATGATTGATCCTTATATTTGATTTTCGTTTTGATTTTTTCTTCGGCTTTTTGCAATTGGAAACCATTATTTAAGAAAGCAAAGAGAGCGTCATCATTTTTAGGCCAGACTTGTTGAATCTCATTCTCATTCAATAAAACGTTTACAGGCCTGATTATTTTTGAATCCATACGGAACTTTGGCGCGCCTTTATGAACCAAAGACCCCGGAACATACGTCTTCCCTCCGTCGAAGGAGCGTTCACGGAACCTTAATAAATTTTGATTTTCTTGTTTTTCACCAGGAACGGTAAAATAAAAATCCTTTTGATAAGAGACGTCTAAGATGATTGAATTTTCTTTCAAATAAGCGATACCTGTATCATTTTGAATTGGGAAGGTGTCTCTTGTCGTGTATAAATCTCCAGTACGAAGTTCGCTAAAAGAGAAATCATTCTCTAAAATAACGTCTGCGGCGTTTTTGCTTGGAAGAATCGTTTTGCTATACGAGTCGAGAATGTATTTGAAATAGAGATCAACCGTGAATACGGAAGAAGCGGATGTACCTTTCTTATCACGGATGATTCTTCTAAGAAATAATGTTTTAGGATTTCCTTCAATGAAATTTGTGATAGGTTCTAATTGGGTAACCCCAGATAAGAATTCTTCATTTAATGCGTAAATGCCTTCAACGATGATGACATCATAGTCGTTCCCATTAAGCGCCTTGTAGCTAGGTATTCTTTCGGAATAGATTTTAGAATAGTTCTTCGCTTCGATAGTTTCGTTATTGAAAAGTTTAACAATATCAGCAGCGGCCTCTTTTAAGTTATAAACTGTAGGCTCATCAAAATTTAATTTGTGCCATTCCTCAGAGAGTCCTTTGAGGAACTTTTCTAATTGATTTTGAGGTAAAAGATTAACTAACGCCCCTCTTATTTTTTCAATTGCGGCGTCATCGTATTTAGATTCAAAAGGAATATCTAAAATGATTTCTTTGATTTTCTTTGAAATCTCTTCAATATTGGTGATTGAAGAATTGAAGTAATTAAGATTTACCTTATTTGGAATGATACCAGACAAACCATAGTTATATTGATCAAGAGAGAAAGTCATGCAGCGTTTGCCACGTCTTTGAAATTCATGTGAGAGGGAAGAAGACAAAAAACTCTTTCCGGATGATGAAGCACCCGCAATAACAATAAGAACCTTAGAATGGTTTTCAAGTTTTTCTTCAGTTAAATCCATATTAGCATAGATCCACTTTTCGGCATGATGACATGTGTATTTCATTTTGTATCTCCTGATATATACGAAATATTGTAAAGAGAAAACATTTCTTTTTAAAGAAATAGACTACAAATATTTCTCAAATCATTTTAAAATGTAAAAAACGTTTAAGGAGTAAATCTATGACTGAAGAAGAGAAAATGATTAAAGGTATGATTTATGATTGCAACGATCCTGAACTTTTAAAGAAAAGACAACATGCCCATAGTTTGTGCGCAAAATTAAATAGACTCTCTGAAGATGACGTTACCGAAAGGGAAGCGATAATTAAAGAACTCTTACCTAATGCAGGTGAAGGAATCTATATAACTGGTCCTGTATTTTTTGATTATGGTTGCAATTTTCACTCTGGCAAAAACTTCTACTGTAATTTCAATTTTTCTGTTTTAGATACCTGTCCAGTCACGATTGGCGATAATGTTTTGATTGGCCCAAATGTTTCTATAAATACTCCATTGCATCCAATGGTCGCTTCAGAAAGAGCGATGTATTTATCAGAAAAAGGCTACATAACCGATAAAGAATATGGAAAACCAATAACGATAGGCTCAAACTGTTGGATAGCCGCAAACGTCACAATCACAGCTGGTGCTAAAATTGGCAATAATTGTGTTATTGGCGCTGGTTCGGTCGTAACTGGTGAAATTCCTGATGATTATCTCGCCTATGGCGTCCCTGCAAAACCAATTCGTAAAATAACGGAAAAAGATTCTATATATCTTAAGAAAGGCTTATTCTAATATGCCAATTGTTGCAGCATTCATGGTTCCTCACCCAATCTTTGCTATTCCTGAAATCGGAAATGGCAAGGAAAAGGAACTTTCAACCACTGTCGCTTCGTTTAATTTAATCGCCAAGAAAATAGCTCAAATCCAGCCTGATACGATTATTTGGATTTCCCCACACGCCGAAAGCTATGCGGATTTCTTTCAAATTGCCGATGGCGAAGTTGCTGTTGGTTCCTTTAAAGACTTTGGTGCTCCACAGGTCTCTTTTCGTATGCTTTATGACAAGATACTTGCAAGGGAAATTTCTCAAGAATGCAAAATCAATAAATTAAAAGGTGGCATCGAAAACGGAACTGAAGAATTTCTCGATCATGGTACCATGGTCCCACTATATTTCATAAATCGCGAATTCAGAGATTTCTTAAATGTACGTGTTGGAGTATCCGGCCAATCCCTTGCTGAACATTATCGTTTTGGACAAATAATTAGGTCATCGATTGATAAATTAGGCAGAAAAGCCGTTATCGTTGCTTCTGGGGATTTATCTCATTGCCAATCCAAAGAAGGGGCATATGGATATCGTCCAGAAGGAGCAATATACGATGAACAGATAATGAAAACGATGTCGAAGATGAATTTCGGCGAATTGCTTTCATTCGATAGAACTTTAATGGGCGAAGCCGTCCAATGCGGGCATGGAGTATTTACTATCCTTGCTGGATGTTTAGACCGCTATGACTTAGATTGCTTACGTTTATCTTATGAAGCACCATTTGGAACGGGATATGGTTTTTGCTGTTACACGCCAAAAGGCGATAATCAATCACGTGCCTTCCTAAATTTGTATCAAGAACGTGAAAAACTCTTAGCAAAGGAAAAAAGAGAGAATGCCGACAATTACGTAAAGCTAGCAAGAGAAGCGATTGAAACGTATTTGAAAACAAAGAAGCCATTAAAAGCAACTCCATTAATCAATAATAGAATAGGGGATAGAAGAGAAGGTGTTTTCGTTACAATTCATCACAATGGTGAATTGAGAGGCTGTATCGGAACAATTAAACCGAAGAAGAAGACGTTAGCGGAAGAAATCATTGCCAATGCGGTTGGCGCGGCTTTTGGTGATGAAAGATTCGAACCAGTAACAGAAGAAGATCTAGATAACCTAATTATTACTGTTGATGTTGTTGTTGATCTTATTCCGATTTTATCTGTAGAGGATCTTGATTCTCAAATATATGGCGTTATGGTTGAAGCGGATAACAAACATGCGGTTGTCTTGCCTAAGCTTCCAGGTGTTGTGACACCAGAAAAGCAAATTGAAATTTGCAAAAGAAAAGCAGGCATTCCGATCAATGAGGATGTTGATCTGTATCGTTTTAATACAGAGCATCATCAATAAAAATATTAATATCTAGTGCGTGGACGGTAAGATTTTTGACAAAGGAATTTTGCCGTTTTTAAATACACGCCCCCGCTCTTTTCTATTATTTCGCCATCATTAGATTCATGGTATCCGTTTCTTAAAACGAAATCTTTCATCGCAAAAGGAATGTGAATGATTGCCCATCTTCCGCCCAAGTCTCTGATTTTCGTTTGCATGAACTTTAACATGTAGGAACCAATTTTTTGATGTCTCAATTGTTCTCTGACGTAAATTGAAGTTATCTCCCATGTTTCAGGATCTGATTCGATGAAAGAGGCGACGCCTATAGCAATATTCTTGAAATAAATGATTAAAAACCACGGTTTTCTTTCGCTTGGCAAAAACGGTTCTCTCCGCTTGAAGCCGACTTTTTCTGCTGCATCTTTTACTTCGATATTTTCTTCATGAAAAAATTTAAAATCAATCATATTTTCAAGTATACTAAAAATGTTTAAAATAGTTCATATGAATAAAGGTATTTTTCTTCAAAAACTTAGATATCATTACAAAAGATATCTCTCAATATTGTTCGCTTCAATTGGCTTAGCGTTCCTTGTTGGAGCCTTGACTTATTTTGGCATTGCCAATAGAACGAACTCTGCAACGATGATGGGCTCAGTGTGGAACTATGTTATTCTTCTGGTTTCTTTTATCTTTATTCTCTATGGTTCAATTAACGGGACGGCTATTGCATATAATGGAATCTTAATGTTCGTCTTTTATCTTATGTGGGATTTTGGCGCAACAGTTGTCGTTAATTGGATTAATGGAACATTTTTAAATCTGTTTTCAGGACAGCCAATCGTTATTGCCGAAACAATCATAAGCTTACTTGGAAATATTGCCGCCTTTGTTCTTGGTATCTTACTTTATATCAAATTAAGACAATTTCTCATGGGTAGATATGCTTCATACACTGGTTTAAGAAATCTTGCCTTGGCTTTTACTATCCTTGTTATTCTTTTCAATTTGGTGGTGCCTACTCTTTTTTTGATTGCCTCTCCAACTCTTCAAACGTTCCTATCTTTATTAATCTATTTTGCCGTTATCTTTGAGGCGTTATCTGTTTTCTTCACCATTTGTCGCCTTAAGTCCAACTATTGATTCTTGAAAAAATATCCTAATTGTTTTATTCTTTTCCATGCGCCGTCTTAGCTCAGTTGGTAGAGCAACGCACTCGTAACGCGTAGGTCGTAGGTTCGATCCCTATAGACGGCACCATTCGCGTATCTTGGGTTCGATATTAATCGAACCTTTTTACAAAAATGCCATATTGAATGCTGTTAAGCAATTAACGACATTCAACATGCCAAAATAAATTAGGAGAAAAATATGAATAAGAAATTTATTTTAACTTGTGCATCTTCGTTATTGGTTTCTTTGATGTCCTTGACAAGTTGTGGAAATCAAACTTACAACAGCATATATTTCGGTAAATATCCTCAAACGAAAGTTACCGATGCTACCTTGATATCGTCGTTGAATACAACTGCTGGTACACTTCCAACATCTTCAAACACGTATAAATGGACTGATTATGGCTATTACATCGATGGAGAAGCATCTAGTTATATGTATTATATTGATATCGACCAAGATAACGATGGTTCATATGATTATAGAGGCGTGTATTTTACCGAATATAGATCATATTGGACATCTGAATCTGATTCAGATGGTGAAGAGCAATCATCTAACGGTTATTCAACAAATACAGTGTATTGGTTCGAATATAATTCTATTAAATGGAATATATTAACTACCTCCGATGATAACAAAGCTCTTGTCGTAAGCGACTTAATATTAGACGCACAAGATTTTAACTACACAAATGAAGAAAGAAGTACCGCTACTGATTATCAAGGAAATGCTTCAACATCAACTGTGTATGCAAATAACTACATGTATTCCCATATACGTTCATGGTTGAATACTGCATTCTATGAAACGGCATTTAACGCATCAGAAAAGAATAGAATAGAAACGACTGCCGTTGATAATAGTGCTTCATCAACATCCGATGATTCCAACAAATACGCGTGCAATAACACCAATGATAAGATGTTCTTATTGTCATATAAAGAGGCTAAAACTTATTGCTCCTCTGATAATAGTAGAAAAGCACAAGGAACAGATTATGCAAAAAGCCAAGGTTTGTGGGTAAAAAACAATGGCAACTCATGCTATTGGTTTCGCTCACCTAATGAAGAGAACTCCTATTATGGAGATGTCGTTGGTTTCGATGGCGGTATTTATAGCAACTATGGCGTCGATGATACTGATTTTGGTGTTCGCGCAGCTTGCTGGGTCAAACTTGAAAACTAAAATTTGTAGAAATGTTAATGATGTATGCCTAGAGAAATCTAGGCTTTTTATTTTCTTTGATAGTTCATATGAAAAACCCCATCAAGCGATGGGGTTTTGATGATTAACAGAAATGATTAGTCGTTGCTTGAAGACATCGATGATCCGTTACTTTGAAGAAGACCAACGATTTGCAATACACGATATATGAGTTCAAGAAGAGCAATAATCATGTTATTGATGTATTCAATGTTGTAGAGGTGGAATAGTTTTTTGCACATCTCAATTTCTTCGTCTGTCGCTAAATTATCGTTTTTCAAGATTTCCAACGCTTTAACTTGTGCACGTTTCTCTGTTTTTAAAACAAGGATGGACATCACAAACGAAATGATATAGAAGACAAGTCCGACGCATGTAAGGGCAATCGTGCATGGGAAGTTTGTATTCTTAAGAACGAAGACATCTAGCAATACGCCAATGATAATCAATGGAACAAACGCCAATGGGCCGAAATAGATGAAAGGCGTTAACTTAATTTGTAATCTCATTGCTGGATCTTTTTCTTTATCTAAGACGGCTAATGATGATTTTTGAGCAGCCATTGCCAAGGATGTAACCGATGTCTTTTTCCAAGTTAATCTTCTAAGACGAACTTTCTTGAAGTAGTGGCTATAAGAGTTTCCGAAGAGAATTGAACCGTTTTTAGAAACTTTAATGTTTCCTAAATCGTTATCATCGAGGATTTTTCTAGCAACCTCTTCGCCTGTCTTTCCAATAGAATTTTCGATGCGGTTGTATCTGAAATACTTGATGCCTAACCAAATAGAGATAACGAGGGCAACGACAGAAGCGATAACAAGCAAACAACCAACGATGAACATCAAAATTAATACTATATCTGATGCGCCGGTGAATCCTGTTGCTTCACGTAATGCTTGAATGAATTCTTGCATATTAAATTTCCTTTCTAACTTTTATCAGTTATACATGTAGTATAAAGGCATATTAATGGAAAAGAAACAAAAATATACAATTTGTAAAGATTTTTACAATAATGTGTTTTAAAGAAAGCACTTTTTTCAGCGAAAAAGAAAATTTTGCTCAACATTTAATGAAAATATGTGTATCTTTCTAAAAGGGAAACCCAAAGGAAATATTTATGAATCGTTATGATGTAATTATTGTTGGCTGCGGTCCAGCAGGGATTTTTACCGCGTTAGAAATGATCAAGAAAGGATCTAAGAAAAAGATTCTCATGATTGAAAAGGGACAAAGCGTTGAAAAACGTGCTTGCCCTAAGGCAAAATTGGGCAAATGTGCCCATTGTGATCCATGTGCTATCACGACCGGTTTCTCTGGAGCAGGCGCTTTCTCTGATGGAAAACTTTCTCTTTCTTCCTCAGTGGGCGGAGCCCTTCCTGAACTTTTGGGCTATGACACAATCGATGAATTAATCAAATATGCTGACTCTATATACCTATCTTTTGGAGCGGATACGCATATCGAAGGGGAAAACGAGACTGAAGAAATCAGGCAAATTCGTCTTCGCGCAATCGAAGCGGGCCTTCATTTAGTCAATTGCCCTATTAGACACTTAGGAACCGAAAAGGCCCACGACATTTATTTAGCAATTGAAAAATATTTAGAGGAAAATGGCGTTGAAATCCGCTATGGCTATGAATGCAACGACGTAATTCTCGATGAGAAGAAATGCATTGGCGTTCGTGCACATAAATATCATTCAACAACCGAAGAAGAAATTTATGCTGATGATATAGTTATCGCCGCTGGAAGAAGAGGGGCAGATTGGTTAGAAAAGATTTGCTCTAAATATGATATTGCCCACGCTCCAGGCCCAGTTGATGTCGGTGTTAGAGTTGAAGTGCGCAATGAAGTCATGGAGCCACTCAACAAGAATCTCTATGAAGCTAAATTAATTGGCTATTGTGGTCCTTTCGGTGATAAGGTTAGAACATTCTGCCAAAATCCAGGTGGTTTTGTCGCTCAAGAAAATTATGATGGAAACCTCGCTGTTGTTAATGGGCATTCCTACAAAGAGAAGAAGTCTCAAAACACCAATGTCTCCATTCTTTGTTCCCACAATTTCCGTGAGCCTTTCAACCAACCTATTCTCTACGCTCAAAAGATTGGTGAATTGACAAATATGTTAGGAAATGGCCATATCATGGTTCAACGATTTGGCGATATCCTTGACGGAAAGAGAACTTGGCAATATGAACTCAATAGATCAAATATCACCCCGACATTGCCTGACGCAATCGCTGGCGATATAACGGCTGCCCTTCCATACAGAACAATGACTGATATTATTCATTTCATCAAGGCCGTCGATCATGTCGTTCCTGGCTTTGCCTCTAGCGAGACGTTGCTCTACTCACCAGAAATTAAGTTCTACTCCAATAGGGTAAAGATGGATAAGAATTTAACAACGAATATTCAAAATCTTTATTGCTTAGGAGATTCATCTGGCTGGACAAGAGGCTTGATGATGGCATCTGTTATGGGTGTTGTCCTTGGAAGAAGACTTGCATCAGAAGACTAAAAGAATCGGTTAAACGCACGTTTCAAGCG
This sequence comes from bacterium, assembly GCA_963638555.1. GTDB lineage: Bacteria > Bacillota_I > Bacilli_A > RFN20 > CAG-826 > UBA4951. The sequence goes on from CAVHQU010000002.1 coordinate 130,359, forward strand.
TGCGTTTTTCTTTTTTTGAAAAAAAATAAAAATTCTCTTGCTTAGATTTTACGATGTATCTATAATACTTAAGCGACTTGCGAAAGCCGCTAAATATACGGACTGGGTAGTTAGCTCAGCTGGGAGAGCATCTGTTTGACGTACAGAAGGTCAGGAGTTCGAGCCTCTTACTACCCACCAATCCTAAAATTAACTCAAGGAAACTTGAGTTTTTTTCTTACTTTTTGCTAATATATCACTCATGAAAAGAATTAAATCTCAATACTTAGTGTTTGACTTCAATGGAACCTTAATTGATGACATTGATATTTGCTTAAACCTATTAAATAAAATGCTTAAGGAGAAAGGACATGATGGGAATATCTCCAAAGAAAGATATCTTTCATTGTTCACTTTCCCAATCATTGATTATTATGTTGCGTCTGGATTTATCTTCCCTGAGGACGATTTTCCGTCTTTGGCCAAGGAATTTGATATTGATTATCGAGATGGGTTCAAAGATTTGAAGTTATTTGATGATGTCGTTGAAACACTTAATTATTTCAAAAACAAAAACAAAAAACTAATTGTTCTATCGGCAACAAAACAATCTTCACTTGAAGATGAACTAAAACAAAAAGGCATATATGATTACTTCGATGCAGCAATCGGAATAAAAGATATATATGGACGTTCGAAAGTGGAGGAAGCCAAACAATATTTTTCTACATTAGATATATCGATGGATCAAGTTACCTTCATTGGAGACACCTTGCATGATAATGAAGTATCCGAAACCTTGCATGGAAATTCAATTCTTGTGGCCAGAGGTCATCAAAATAAAGAAAGATTAAAAGAAGCAAAGAACGCCTTGATACTAGACACTTTAAAAGAACTAGAAAATATTATTGAATAGACCTAGAATATTTAAATAAAGAGGTAATTAATATGGCAACGAAAAAAGTTGAAACCAAGAAAACCACCACAAAAACATCTGTTGCAGCAAAACCAGCCACAGCAGAAAAAACAACAGCAAAAAAAGTTGAAGCAAAAAAAGAAGCGCCAGCCAAAAAAGATACTGGAATCAAAGTCTATCATGTCTCAAAACGTGAAAAAGATGGAAAATGGCAAGTCTTCATCCGCGGAAGCGACAAAGTCATCAAACTATTTGATACGAAAGTCGAAGCAGAAGAATATTGCACAAAAATGGCCATCAACCAAGGCGCAACATTGCAAGTTCATAAATCTAAAGGCGTTAACAAAGGGAAAATCTCCAAAGCTATCGTCAAAGGAAAGAAATAAATTAATTATCGACAAATCAAAGGCTCTAGATATAATAATAGAGCCTTTTGGCATGCATCTGTAGTTCAGTGGTAGAACACCAGCTTCCCAAGCTGGCTATACGGGTTCGATTCCCGCCAGGTGCTCCGTTAAAGAAGTACTGGCTTGATAACTATCAGGCCTTTTTTGTTATAATTAAAAAGACAAGAGGATTATATGAGATGAAAAAGACGGTTTTTGACTCACACTCGTTAGATTTTGATTGGACATTGCAACATGAAATTTCTCGCTGTTTGTTTTGCAAAGATGCGCCATGCGCGAAAGCTTGCAATAAAAGATTCATGCCAGATGAAAGACTTAGAGCTTTGTATTTCCAAGATTTTTATAGAGCGGTTAAAGATTTTCCGATGGATTTAGATTTGGATGAGCTTAAGAAAGCGGAGGATGCCTGCATTCTTGCCAAATTTGGTAAAGAAGTCTCCATCAAAGAAATCATGTCAGCATTAAAAGAGGCTGCCACCCATACAAAAGATATAAATCCTGATACGCCAGAGCCAAATCTATCAATGGATATTTGCGGAGTCAAACTTGAGAATCCATTCCTTTTATCATCTTCAGTCGTCGCTTCGAATTATGAGATGTGCGCTAAAGCCTTAGAAATGGGCTGGGCAGGGGTATGTTTTAAGACAATCTGCACTTTCGACCAACACGAGACTTCACCTAGATTCTCAGTCACAAGAAATAGACCGGAATCTTTTTATGGTTTTAAGAATATAGAACAGTTATCTGATCATTCGGTTGAGGAAAATATGACAATTTTCCGTGAACTTAAAAAGAAATATCCTAGCAAAGTCATTATTGCTTCGATAATGGGACGAAATGAGCGAGAATGGAAAGAACTTGCCAGAAAATGTCAGGAAGCAGGAGCTGATGTTATTGAACTTAACTTCTCTTGCCCAAATATGGAAGATGGGGATTTGGGAGTCACGATTGGTCAAGATGAAAAACTCATTGAGAAATTTACTAAGGCTGCAAGAGAAGGCTGCTCCATACCTCTTTTAGCAAAATTAACGCCGAACATCACTGATATGGTTCCAATGGCCATTGCCGCTAAACGTGGCGGAGCTGATGGCATTGCTGCCATAAATACGATTCTTAGTATCACTGGCGTTAATATCAACGACTTTTCTCCTGAGCCATCCGTCTCTGGAGTTTCTGCGCTTGGAGGATATTCAGGAAATGCCGTGAAACCAATTGCTTTGAGATTCATTTCCGATTTAGCCAGCGCAAAAGAATTACAAGGCATGCATATATCAGGAATGGGTGGCATAGAGAATTGGTATAACGCTTTAGAATTTATCCTTCTTGGGGCAGGATCCCTTCAAATCACAACGGCCGTCATGCAATATGGATATCGTATAATTGATGATCTAGTTGCCGGATTGCGTGGATTTATGTTAGAAACCAATATCCATAATATGTACCAACTTAAGGGTGGTGCCATTCATAATGTGACAACCCTAAATGATCTTGAAAGAGACACTATTCTTTTTCCTAAATTTGATTTGGAAAAATGCATTGGGTGCGGACGATGCGAAATATCCTGTTTTGATGGTGGACATCAAGCCATTATATTTGATGAAAAGACAAGAAAACCAAAACTATTTGGTTCTAAATGCGTTGGTTGCCACCTTTGTAGATATGTTTGCCCAACGGGTGCAATCGGGACAGTAGATAAACGCATTCATAGAGAACCACAGCACAAAGAGAATTAATATCTCCTATAATTTTGAAAAATGCCCATAATTTTCATCGTTTCGATTGATTAATAACTATATTTCATAAAAATAAGCAACTTTTACAGGGGATTTTTCGATTTTTGAACGGAAAAATAGAAGAAGACCATGTGGTGATTTGATTTTTTAGGTAACAAAAAGGATTTAAAAAGTCGGTAATTTTTTGCTTTTTTCTTTGAAAAATATTTTCATATTGCTATAGTATTAATAACTAGATATTTTCTAGTGACAGTAGAGGTGATATTAATATGATGAGTACTTCATATCCTTTTGCGGGCTATGGCTTTGAAAGTGCAGCAGGAATTTGTTCCTTCATTTTTGGCATACTCTTGCTCGCTTGTTTAGATTTCATTCTCTACAAATTCATTAAAAAGAAACTTTGGGTCTGGATTGTCGTTACCATTTTAGAAATTTGCATAATTGTTCCAATCGCCTTTGGCATGTGGTTCCTTGTCTTGATTAGCGCTATCTGTTTGATTCTCTTTGCCGTTTGTTATTGTGTTATATATCAACTTGACCTCCGCGCAGCCGTTGAAACTTTCTCTTGGAAAAAGGATTTCTCCAAATTCTTCAAGAAAAAAGATAAGAACGTTAAGCCTGAAACAATTTTCGACCGTGAAAAGGTTTATCGTGAAATCTGCAAAGCCGCCATTGATATGTCCAAAGTTAAGTGCGGTGCTTTGATTACCGTTATGAAAAACGACGACATCTTAGATGCTTCGAAAATGGGCTCGGTTATCAAACAAATGGGTGTTGATTTAAGTTCTCCGGTTAAAGCCGAACTTCTTGAAACGATTTTCTATGAAGGCACACGTTTGCATGATGGTGCAGTCGTCATCAAAGATGATAAGATTGCCCGTGCCGCTGTTTTCTTCCAATCAACAAGCAAAGCCCTGACTGGAAAATATGGCGCACGTCACCAAGCTGCCTTAGGCATTTCTGAGAATTCTGATGCTGTCACAATCGTTGTTTCTGAAGAAACTGGTAGAATTGCTCTTGCCATTCAAGGTGAATTTACCCCAGTTAACCCAGACACGCTTCTTAGAGTCTTTACCGAAGCAATGGCTTCAACTCCAATCGAAGAGATAAAAGAAAATCAATAATTCTTTCTAACCTCGTTCACTTTTTCTCCTTTTGCATTTAAAATTACTTTAGTAAATAATGCAAAGGAGATTTTTATTATGTCTACACCACACATCGAAGCAAAAGCAGGCGATTTTGCAAAAATAGTATTAATGCCAGGAGATCCAAAAAGAGCCGAATGGATTGCTAAGACTTTCTTAAAAGATGCCAAACTCGTGACAGCCGTTAGAGGCTGCTTAGGATTTACTGGAAAGGCCCCTGATGGATCCTTGGTTTCTGTCATGGCCTCTGGCATGGGCATGCCTTCAATTGGCATTTATTCCCATGAACTTTTCACTGAATATGGCGTAGAAGCAATAATCCGTATCGGTACGATTGGCGCTTATCAAGAAGATATCAAATTAAAAGATATTCTCATTGGACAAGGCGCTTGCACAAATAGCAACTGGATGGGTGAATACGGCCTTAATGGCGGAACGTTCTCAGCTATATCTGACTATGAGATGCTTTCCTGGGCTGTTGAATCAACCAAAAAGAACGATGTTCCAGCGCACGTTGGCAACATTTTATCTTCCGATGTTTTCTATGGGCCAAATCCAGAAACGTGGAAGAAGTGGCAATCGCTTGGTATTTTAGGCGTTGAAATGGAAGCGTATGCATTATACACAACAGCTGCTAAACTCCATAAGAAAGCTTTAGCAATCTGCACTGTATCAGATTCTTTCTGCTTCAAACAAATCTTAAGCTCCGCCGAACGTCAAGAAGGCCTTGATAACATGGTTAAAGTCGCCCTTGATGTCGCCATGAAATTTAACGCATGCCATACGAAGTAAGATTAACGATATATATTATTCTAGTCATCATCGTCTTTGGCTCTCTTGCTTTGTGGTTTTTATATAACCCACTTCGTAAATTTATTCTTAATAAGAGATACAAAGAAGTCTATTTTAAGCATGTAGATCATTCGGTTAAAATCAACGATTTCTATCTCATAAACACCTTCTCGATGTATCTTGAAGGAACTCAACTTTTCATGATTGATCACTTAGTTGGTGGAGATAAGTATATCTATGTCATCATTGATTATTATGTCGAAGGCGGATTAGAGATTCATCAAGGTCAACCATTGTCTTATATATACAAAAAGAATAACGTGAAACTTAAGATAGCCAATCCATATGAAGTGGTTGAGCACACCGTTCAATCTTTATCAACGCATACGGGCATACCAAAAGATTTTTTCATCGGTATAGCCTTAATAAATGATGATTGTGAAATAGTTGGAATTGAAAATTACAAATCAAGCGCTAACATAGTTAGGCTATCAAAATTAGATAAGTTCCTTGTATCTAAAGAAAAAAACGATGTTAAGCCAATCGCTAAAAAGAAACTTTGGCAAACAATCCAAGACCTACATAGAATAAAAGAAAATGAACAATCAAGAAAAAACAGTAAACAATAAATCAATCGTAAAAGAGGCGATAAAGCATTATCCAAAGGCATTTTCCAAGATGTCTTTATGGCTCATTAATTTCCTTTTTGTGGTTATCATCGTATGCGCTTTAGGGTTTCTTAGCGCATATTCATTTTTCATCACGATCCCTTTTGTAATGGTCCCTTTCTTCTTTGCCTTACAGCAAACTGGGAATTACATTCGTTTCAAAAATGATTTCGACAATTCCAAATTCAAGGGGTTCATGAAACTTTATTTTTCGCCTTCCTTCTTTGGAAGCTATCGCTTAATAAGATCTGCTCTTATATCTTTGCTTGTTTCGATATTGGGTTCTCTTATTTTTGGCTGGGTCTATTATGGAATAGGTCAAGCGAATGGGCTTGATTTTTATACGGCCATGAAAAATGTCTATGAGGCGTATATTGCTTTAGATTTAAATGCTGTAAATGAAGCACTTAACGCTGAACCGCTTGTTTCAATGCTTGCTTGGACGACTATTTTTGAATCATGTTTGTTTGCATTCTCTTTCTGGATGCACGTTATGCGTTATTCCACTCTGACATATTTCCGCTCAATAACGATGGACAGAGATCCAAGAGAAAGCTTGATGATGTATCGTGTCGTTTTGCATTCTAAAAAGACAAAAGGCTACAACAAGGATTATATCCTTTCGATGTCGCCTTTAATTGTATTGTCTTTGCTTGGCTTATCCCTTGGCGTTTTCATTGGGTATGAATTGACTGGTATTGAACAAATTTCTGAGTTCTTTTATTACTCCCAATATTTCTATGCTCAGAATTTCATTGCCCTGTGCGGAGTTCTTATGATGGGCATCTTCATTACCTTTTCAATCCCATATTATTTTGACTGCATTTATCTTCTTATGGATAAATATTCGCCAATGTTTCAAGAAGCTTCGATGGACTATGCTCAAGAACAATTGAAAAAGGCCGAGCAAAATCTTGATAAGTATTCTCCTGAAGAAAGAGAAGAAATCAGAAAAGCGATGGAACAAATAAAAAAAGCAAAAGAAGAAAAAGATAAAACGGTTGATGAAGAGCCTAAGGACGAAAATGAAGATCCGAAAAACTAATCGGATCTTTTTTTTGATATGTAATAAAACAAAAAAAAGACTCATTTAATGAGCCCTTTAAATAAAAAATGGAGCAGGCGACGGGAATCGGACCCGCGTATCCACCTTGGCAAGGTGGTGTTCTACCATTGAACTACGCCTGCATTTAACACGTCATTCGTTTGACGCGGGAATTATTATATCTATCTTAAAATGAATGTGCAATAGCAAATTTTAAATATTTGTTTTATAATCATTCCCGTTACTAATTTAAGGAGTGAATATATGGCTACATATGAAGATTTAGCAAACCTATTATTCCCAGACATTACTGAAACTATTGATGATTTAGAAAAACGTTATCCAGAACGTAATCTTCCAGAAGGAGCGCAAGTTACTCGTTTTGCCCCATCTCCAACAGGATTCTTACACACCGGTTCCCTTTTTACGGCTTTTATCGCTTACACATTAGCCAAACAATCTAACGGCGTTTATTTCTTCCGTCTTGAAGATACGGACACAAAACGCACAATCGCTGGCTCAGCAGATGAGCTAATCGAACAATTGTCTCAATTCGGCATTGTTGCCGACGAAGGATATTTCCCCGGTGCTGATAAAGGCAATTATGGTCCATATCAACAATCAAAAAGAGCTGATATATATAAAGTAGTTATCAAAGAACTCATCCGTCAAGGACACGCTTATCCTGATTTTATGACATCCGATGAACTTGCTGCCCTTAGAAAATTCCAAGAAGACAATAAAATTCTTCCTGGATATTATGGTCCATATGCAAGAGATCGTAAGTTAAGTGTCGATGAGGCAATCGAAAAAGTCAAAGCAGGAACTCCATGGGTCATTAGATACAGATCTGAAGGAGATCATAACAAAAAGATCAAATTCACTGATAGAATCCGTGGCACAATTGAACTTGCTGACAACGATGTTGATATTGTTATCCTTAAGTCAGACGGTTTACCAACATATCATTTCGCCCACGTTGTCGATGATCATTTCATGAGAACGACAGTTGTCACGCGTGGTGAAGAATGGATTCCATCCACCCCAATTCATATCCAACTTTTCAAGACTCTTAATTGGAAAGCCCCTAAATACGCTCATTTGCCAGTAATCATGAAACTTGACCATGGCAACAAGCGCAAACTCTCCAAACGCAAAGACCCTGAAGCAGCCGTTTCCTTCTTCTTAAAGACCGGTTATCCACCAAAGGCATTGCTTGTTTATCTTATGAGCATTGCTAACTCCAACTTTGAAGAATGGACGCTCTCCAATAAATCATATGACTATAAGGCATTTAAATTCACCTTCGCTAAGATGTCATTAGATGGCGCCTTATTTGATCAAAGCAAGCTTAATTTCTTCGCTAAAGAAACGATTGCCACAATTCCAACCGCCGATTTAGTCCATGACGTTACTGCTTGGGCTAAAGAGAATGATGAGATTCTTAATGCCAAGATTGAAAAAGACCCCCAATACTTCGCCAAGGTTTTAGGCATCGAAAGAGAAAGAGCAAATCCAAGAAAGGACTATGCCAAATATTCCGATATCGAACCTGCAACACGTTTCTTCTATGATGAAGATTATAAGAAGATGATTGAAAACGATCTACCATTCAATCCTAAATTCGAAAAAACATTCCTCAAGGAGTTCATGGCTGATGCAGCTTCAAAGATGCTCTATAACGTTGATGAATCAACATGGTGGAACTCCATTAAAGAGGTAGCGGCAGCAAATAACTTCGCAATTGCCAATAAAGATTACAAGGCAAACCCAGATGCCTATAGAGGCTCTGTCTCTGATGCAGCTGAGATAATTCGTATCGCCTTAACCTGTTCCAAAGATTCCCCTAACCTCCATGAAGTTATTGAAATTTTAGGAAAAGATCGTGTTATTGCTCGTTTGAATAACCTTTTCTAGAAAGAAAACTTATTATTAGCCCCAGAAATGGGGCTTTTAATTTGTTTGATGATAGTTACTAATACAAACGTCAAAATAAATAGTTTTTGGCAATAACTTTCGATAAAGTTAATCTAGTATGCTACAATCTTTAAGTTATGAAGAAGATTAGCGACACATTACTGGAAAAAGAATTAGATTTATACAAGAAATATTACGAAGTTGATGATGAAAAGAAACTCATTCGTTTTACTTTGCATTACGATCGCGCATCAGATTTGGTCGAAAAAGAGGTTTCAAGCAAAGATAAACCTTTAATCAAATATGAGATTTTAGAGAAGATAACAGCCTTAATACGTTCTCTTCCTGAAACATATAGAGCTGATGTCATCCTTGATATAAAAGACCTTGAAGGATATGACAAGCAACTCTTAATGGACGCTTTCAAGGATTCAATTGAGTTCTCTCATTACCGTTCGGACAAGCAAGTAAAGAAGAACTGGGTTTTAGCATCCGTATTCGTGCTTGTGGGCTTGATTATTCTTTTGGTCGCGGCTTTCTTGGGCTCATCCTCATGGGAATGGATATCTTCAACAAACGGAGCGGTATTTAAAGAAATATTGGATATTGCGGCATGGGTATTTATTTGGGAAGCCGTTTCAATTTTATTCATTTCCCCGACGGAAGAATCAGTTGTCGAAAACGCTTTGAGAATAAGATTACATTCCTTAACGATATCCGCTTCAAGGAAAAATGATGGCGAAGCGGTTGAAGAAGATGCAGCTTATCTTCTCACTGATCGTCATTGGGATAAAACAAAAGTAAAAAAGACCGGCAAATACATTTTGCTTGTATCTGGCTTCTTAATGATTGCTACGGGCATTGCCACAATATTCTTCTTCATCACGGGAATCAAACCTTCTTTGGATTCAATTTTCGCCAATGGATCGGGAGGAACAACGACGCTCGATGGAAAGGAATATAGCAATGGGGTTCTTATTGCTGCATTCATAATTGTCGCGATAATATTTGTCTTGGTAATCATTTTCCGCTTTATTGGCGGCATGGCAGCCGTTTCTCGTTTCACTGGCAGGGGAAGACTACAAAAATTTGTTGGCCCATATGCCATAACTATGCTTGCGGCCTATACCATTTTCTTTGTGTTCATTTCCTTTATGGGCTCAAATATGGGTAGCGACTTCATTGGAACTTTATTGTCATCATCTTTAAGCATAATCTTAAATATTGCATATTTAATTGGATATTGCATGGATCGCTTAGGGCAATAAGATGAAAGAGAAAACGATTGATTTAGGGAAAGATAAAATAGGCAGCCTTCTTTTCCGTTTCTCCTTGCCTTGCGTTGTTGCCCAACTGATTTCCTCTTTGTATAACATTGTTGATCAAATATTTATCGGGAATTCTTCTTTGGGATATTATGGCAACGCCGCAACAGGGGTTGTGTTTCCAATCATTATTGTAGCCAACGCTTTTGCATGGGCTTTTGGTGATGGCATTGCTTCATTCTTAAGCATTTGCCAGGGCAAAAAAGATTCTTCTAAGGCAGCAAAAGCAGTGGGGACAGGTATCGTTTTAACAACTATTTCAGCTCTAGCGATTATTTTAATCAGTTTCATATTTGCCAATCCAATACTTAGATTTTGCGGTGCATCCGATAATACGATCGAATATGCGAAAACATATCTATTCATCGTTGGCTCTTTCTTCCCTGCCTATATGCTTGTCGCCTATCTTAATAGCGTTATCCGCGCGGATGGCTCTCCAACGTATGCAATGATTACAACTGGCGTTGGTGCGTTGGCTAATATAATTCTCGACCCTATATTCATTTATGTTTTCTCTTGGGGCATGGAAGGAGCCGCTTGGGCAACTGTCATAGGACAAATGATTTCTTTGATTCTAACCCTTGTTTATCTATTGAAATCTAAAACATTCAAACTAGGCATCAAAGACCTAATTCCTGATTTAAAGACATTCAAAGAACCTCTCTTGCTTGGCATCTCATCCTTTATTACGGAGATATCGATAGCGGTGATAAACCTCGTAGCAAATGCTGTAGTGGTGCGCTACGGCAATCTTTCTGAATACGGGCAAGATATTCCAATCTCTGCCACGTCGATTGAAACAAAGGTGTTTACGCTCGTTTTAAATGTTGTTGTAGGAATTGTCTTAGGCGCTCAGCCGATAATTGGTTATAACAAAGGCGCTGGAAATATCGATAGGATACGAAAGACGTATAAGGTCATTCTCTTATGGAGTTTAGGAATAGGCATTGTTTCAACTCTCCTATTTGAACTATATCCCGAAGGTATCGTAATGCTATTTGGTGGATCGGAGGACCCCTTATATATGGAATATGCAAAATTGGTCTTCCGTCTTTTCCTTGCAACGACAATCCTCACATGTTTCATAAAGATGTCTTCAATCTTCTTCCAATCGTGCGGAGAGCCCCTTAAAGCAACCATCTCCTCTTTGGTTAGGGATCTTCTCTTCTTTATACCTGCTGTTCTTCTTTTGCCGTTCGTCGCTGAAAACAATGAAGCAGGTACAGGCATTATTGCCATCTTGTTTGCCCCGATGATTGCAGATGTGCTCGCTTTCTTCATTGCCCTGATTTTAACGATAAGATTGTTCAAGAAACTCAAACATTACGAAAAGAGTTTAAACCAAGCAGAAATCCAATAAGAAAAAACCGACTCATAAGAGCCGGTTTATTTGTTTGTTGGCTTATTAGTTGGCTTTTGAGGTATCGATATCAACAGAGTAGTTTCCTGCTTTGGTGATGCTCTTGCAATAATAGCCGGAGTTGAATTGAGCTTCTTCGTCGTTGACTTTGACGGAAGAGACGGTGTAGCCATCTTCACATTCGACCTTGATACAAAGCCAGTTGCCGGATGTGATAGGAAGTTTTTCGTGATCTTCTAAATCGGAAAGACTGCCGAAGTTGGAGTTAGCGCAATATTTGTATGTGACAGATTTAACGCCATCATCGATTTGAGCATTGCCAATAATTGCGTATGTGACTGTTGTAGGTTCGCCAGAATCTTCTTTTGTTGTGATAACGACCTTTAATTCGTTGTTTGTTGCCTTTTCGGCTGAAACATTGAAGACATAGTAGCTAAATTGTGTTGCACATTCGATGCCATTAACGGTAACTTTGTCGATAGCATAGCCAGTTTTTGCTGCAGCAGAGATATATAACCAGCTGCCAGAATCAACTGGAACTTTGTTTCCATCAACTAAGTCTAAGATTGTGGAATAGTGGTTGCCTGTAGCCATTTTGTAGGAAACAGTGTCAAGATTTGCTTTGTCAGCGTCTGTTGTTTGATCAATGACAGTTGCATATGTGACAGTTTCAGATGATTTTTCTTTTGCTGTCATCTTGATTTTGTAGGTTCCTGCTGCTTTGATGTTAACGCAATAGAAACCGGAGATTTGTGTGGCTTCAATGTTGTTGGAAGTGACTTTGTCAACTTCGTAGCCATCAGCACATGTAACGGAGATGGCGATCCATCTGCTGGAATCTGGGGTAACATAGCCATCTTCACCAAGATCTGTCATTGTTCCTGGTTTTCCATCAACAAGATCGAAAACCTTGATGGAATAAGAAGAGATGTTTGATCCTTTTGTGACTGTGATGTAGCCTTTTGTTGAATCGATTGATGAAGCAATTTCAGAAGATTGTGTTGAAGTTTTTGTTTCACCACAAGAAGTCAAACCTGCTCCAAGAAGAAGTGCGCTTGCCATTAAGAATGCGCCCAATTTTTGTTTCATTAGTATATTTCCTCCTATGAAAATTTATTAGCAATGAAACTAATAACACTTTAATTATTAAATTAAAAGCGTAGTAATTTTATAGATTTGAAAGCGCTTAACTAGTTTTATTTTTCTAAATAGTTGAAAAAGCAAACTATTAAAGAAATAATCTCAATAATTGCAAGGTCAAAAAAATAAAAAACAGTCGACTTATCATCGACTGTTTGCGGCTAATATTGGTGACCCAGCCGGGAATCGAACCCGGGATTCAACCTTGAGAGGGTTGCGTCTTGAACCGCTTGACCACAGGGCCGCGACAACAATTAAACCATTATTTTTCTATTCTTTCAAGAATCTAATTAGTTATCTGAACGAGCAAAACCATTTTTCATAACACAAGATACGACATACGTGAGTGTGTTTAGGACTTTTTGAGTTTGCTTTTGTGCCATATCAGAAAGTTCTTGATTTGCTTGCTCAAGCAAACTTCCATCAGCTAATTCATCATATTTGTTAAGTAACATATGAGATAAATTAGCGACCGCATTCTGATATCTTTCGATATGGATTGATGTAATGTTGAAATGAGAATCTGCTAAACAAGAGATAAGGCGAGAATTCCAGTAGAAGTTGTTGGTGTTGACGTCTAATGTTGTATTGGAAAAATATTCAGGGAATTTCTTAACATTGGCATATAAAGGAACGAAGGCGTTAAATGGGTTTGAGGCAAAACAAATCCATTCGACTGCGCTTAATTCGCTAGGAACACCGTTTCTAACCTCCAAACAAGCCATAAATGATGTTCTTGAGATACCAATTGGGCGATACTTGGATTTATCCGCATCGCTCCCTTTTCCGTATGGATCATAAGGCGTCCCTTGATAATGAGCTGAAAGAAGATATTTGACATCTTCAACGGTTATTTTCTTTTTAGGGACGACAGACCATGGAATATTATCATCTTCAGGGGAGAATTCATCATATCCAAGGCGTTTAGCAATATACCATGCTCTAGGTGTGTTATAGACGTGGTCAGAATCAGAAGATGAACCAAATGCTAATCTAGGGTTGAACTCCTCGCCAATGTTGCAATCTAAGTGATATTTATTGATGAATGCTTTCAAATCTGGTGAACACATACATTCTTTTTGCGAGACAAGGGCATCGTCGAAATCGAAATTATCAAGCCCGAATTGATTTGGCATGATAACCACTCTGTCATCTGGAACTCTTCTAGCGATCCAATGATGGCCACCAATCGTTTCTAACCACCAAATATCGTTATTGTCAGAGAAAGCGATGCCATTAGGTTCGCTTGTCCCATATTGTTCAAGAAGTTTTCCTAAACGAATGACACCCTCTTTTGCAGAATGAATATAAGGAAGGACAACGGAAACCAAATCTTCTTCGCCAAGGCCATTGCTGACATATGGATCAGCCCCTAATACACGTGGATTTGAAGTAATTGTTTCTGTGGCGGACATGCCAACGTTTTCAGAATTAAATCCTGCCGCTGGCCAAATACCTTCGGTTGGATCAACATTAGGAACCATTGAGTAACGCAATGGATTGTCAGGCAATTCGATAGTAAAGGATGAGCCTTTTGCTTCATAATGTCTTGGCTGACGCGATGGATCAACGCTAACTAATTTCTTAACGTGAAATTTTCCGGATGGAGAATCATCATTTCTTGCCACCAATGTGCTGCCATTATTCGAAGCCCTCTTTCCAACGAGAATTGTTGTACATGCCATAAATAAAAAACCTCTATTTTCTTTTACAAAGAAATCATAAAGGAAAATTAAGAGGTTTTCACTAATTATTGAGCGTTGTTTCCAACTTTTCTATCTAGAGTGATTTCACCAGCCTTAGCAAGAGCAATCTTTGTGGAGATAGGACCAACAATTTCGTAAATAAGAGTTGAAGTAAGAACGATAGCAAGAACCATCGAACCAATTGCTGCAATTTTAGGATCGCTGGATGAACCAAATGATACTGAAGCAGTGGAGGCTAAGCCAATCGCGACACCAGCTTGAGGAACCAAGCAGAACCCTAAATATTTTTGAACGGCAGGTTCGGCTCTTGTGATCTTAGCGGCGCCAAATGTTCCAAGCCATTTGCCAGCAAAACGCATTATCGCGTAAATTAAGGCCAAAGCGAGAACAATCAAACCGGTTGATGAAGCGAAAACGCTTAAATCAAGTGAAGCTCCAGAGATGACGAAGAAGAGCATGTAGATTGGTGAAGTGAACCTGTCCATGAAATCGAAGGTGATTGCCGCTTCTTTTTGGAAGTTAGCAAATATTGCGCCAGCAGCCATACAAATGAGCAAGCTTGATAGTTCAAAAGAGCCCATGTAACTTTGTTGGAAGAGATAATACAAGCCTAAAGCGGCAAAAACTGTGGCGATAATCCAGATAAGCCTATTTGTTCTTGACTTGAAGAAACGAGACATACCTGAAACGATAAAGCCTAAAACTGAGCCGATGCCCAAGGAGATAAGAATCTCAATGACAGGTTTGCCAAGCATTTCATATAAATCAAAGTCATTGCCTAAGGCCAACGCTTTAGCAATCTGATAAAGGATGGCGTATAAGATTAAAGCGGCGGCATCGTCAAGAGCAACGACAGGCAATAATGTTTGGGTAACGGGGCCGTTGGCCTTATATTGCTTGACAACCATCAAAGTTGCAGCTGGCGCTGTAGCGGCGGCAATCGCGCCCAAAGTTAGGGCAAGAGGCAAGGAAACTGCATCTGGCCAGATAAAGTGCAAAATAATCAAAGCGAGAGCAACGACTAAGGAACCTCCTAAGGCTTCAAAAATCGTAATAACGATAACCTTCTTTCCGACTTGTTTAATAACGCTAGCCTTAAAGGAAGAACCAATTGAGAAAGCAATGAATCCTAAAGCGACATTTGACACCCATGACAAATTTTTAACGTAAGAATAAATTGGTGATGAGAGATCACTTGCTTTAGAGAAGTCAAACCCATTAAAGAAGAGACCAAAGACAAATGGACCCATAACGATACCGATGATGATATAACCAGTAACGTTAGGCAATTTAATTTTCTTCATCAAACGAGTTGAAAGAAGACCCGCACAAAAAAGAGCGGCCACATATAGGTAAACATAAATGTCCATTAGATATTACCTTCAAAATCTTCGACTTTCTTGGTGAACATTCCGCCTTTGACTTTTTCGAAATTGTCTGTGTGTTGGCGAATTTCATTTTTCAAATCTTCGACTTTTTCATCGTCCACTAAAAACATCGTGACACTAGATTCACGGTTGTTAAGCATGTCCCAATTCATCAAAGAGAAGAAATGAGTTTCCTCAAGTTGAGAATCGATCGCATGCCTTACAGAAATGGTTTCTAACATCGTTCCGTTGAAACCTTTCTTCTTAACTGCCCCTAAAACCTCAACGGCAACTGGGGAATTTTCTAAGAAGAGATACAAGATGCGTTTCATTTTCAATTACCTCGATTAACTTTGATATTATATGCCCCTTTTTTAGAAAGGTGTTACTGCCTCTAACAAAGTTAGCATAAAATTTGCAAAATAAATTCCTAGAACTAAACTATATATGGAGGCAAAAATATGACAGAAAATTTAATCGAATATACACTCGGCGTTGAAGGAATGAAATGCGGTATGTGCGAATCCCATGTCAATGATGTGGTTAGAAAAGTAGAAGGGGTTAAGAAAGTAAATTCTTCCCACAGTAAAAATAACTGCGTAATCGTTATGGAAGCAAATACTTCCAAGGAAGCGATCAAAGAGGCAATAAGCAAACAAGGCTACACCATCCTCTCAGAAGAAGAAAAGCCATACGTGAAGAAATCGTTGTTCTCTATTTTCAAAAAATAACCGATACGTGTATTAAAAAACGCCATCAAACGATGGCGTTTTCTTTTCATTTAATTTTTGCAACAGGAACACTTTTTGCTCTCTTTTGTTTTTTTCTTTTGATCGGCTTTCTTTTGAATTTTATAAAGCCTCACAAGGTCTTTCTTTGTAAGATGAGGCTCATCAGAAAGGATTGAGTGTCCCCTGCTCTTCTCTACAATCCAATAGATGATTACAGCAAAGAATGCAACGATGATTAATGCAAATACGAGATAGCCTGCCCATTCCATAATAATGAACCTCCTTTCTTGATAAAGATTTTAATAATTAAGCTGCAACAGCTTCTTTAGCCTTGCAATGACGATCCCATAAGAAGAGACCAATGCCGCCAAGCACGACAAGAGCCACTGGTATGCTCCAACCCCAAGAAACATAATTGAATGTAACATAAGTGAGACATCCTAAGAGATAAGAGGTAACAATCCAGAATAGAACAGTCATAAGCGTGGCGTGCTTGCCAGTTCCCGCTAATTCGCCTTTTGCCGTGCCGATAGAGGCAAAGCATGGGATTGTTGTCATATTGAAGACGGCAAATGCGACCAATGATGCCGTGTTGATATTGCCACCAGTTGAGTTAGCAGCGTTAATGATGGCATTTAATCCTTCTAAGCTATCTTCGGTTTCGGTACCAACGGCAGTTGCAAGTTGAGTAAGGGTTGCAACGACGTTTTCCTTAGCGACGATACCTTGAATCGAAGCAACTGCGAATGTCCAGCCATAGTTTCCACCTTGGACATTGCCAAATCCCATTGGAACGAATAATGGGGAGAGAATCATACCGATGTTAGCGAGAATGGAATCGGAGACACCTAATGTTTCGCTTGCATCGATAAATTGCCAGGATGGCGTGAAACTTGATAAGAACCAGATAACGACAGAGGAAGCGAAGATGATTGTGAATGCTTTCTTGATATAGTGCTTGCCACGATCCCAAACATGCAAAGCAAGAGCTTGAGCTTGTGGAGCGTGATAAGCAGGTAACTCCATGATGAATGGAGGAACGTTCTCACGTTGAGTCGTTTTGTTCATGACAATGACGGCTGCAATAGCGACAACAACGCCAAATACGTAGATTAAGAATGTGAATAAACCTGCGTCAAGAGAAGTGGCGGCAGCGACCGCAGCAGCAATCGTGACTAAGAATTCAGCTTTAGCGCCACAGGTGAAGAAAGGAATTGCACGGATTGTTTTAACTCTTTCTTTATCTGAGGAAAGAGTTCTTGTGTTAATCATAGCAGGAACGCCGCATCCAAAGCCCATGACCATAGGTAAGAATGCTCTTCCTGAAACGCCGAATCTGCGGAAGATTCTATCAAGAACGAAGGCGATACGTGCCATATATCCACTATCTTCAAGCAATGAGAAGAAGGTGAACAAGAGAAGAATTTGTGGAACGAATCCTAAAACGGATGAGATACCATTTAAAACACCGTCATAGACGAAGCCAATTAACCATTCTGGTGAGCCCCATAAGGTCAAAAGGTCTTTAATGCCGATGCAAATCATGCCTTGAATGCCAGAATCATTGCCTGCGCCAAGGAAGTTTTGCAATATCGCGCCAGGCGAATTGATGCCATCGGCAGTGTAGAAGAGCTCCGCAAATGGGTAGAATTCCTCTCCATCGCCCGTTGTCCAATGAATCAATCCTTGGTAGCCTTCGCCAAAATCAACTCCGAAGGCATGTAAATAGAATAAGTCTCCAGCAAATACAAGATGGAAAACAAGGAAGAGAAGGACAATCATGATTGGAAGGGCTGCCCATCTATTTGTTAAAACCTTATCGATCTTGTCTGATTTGGATAATTTCTTCTTTTCTTGAACAACTCCACCAATACGGTGAATAGCAAGTTTAGAAGTGATGTACTTATAACGCTTGTCGGCACTATCCGCTTCATATTCTTCAGCATTAACCAAAGATGAAACTTCCTCGTATGCCTTAGCGTTCTTCTCTTTTTCAATTTCGTCTCCTTCAAGGGCTTTGATAGCGTGGAAACGAGGATCAGCAATGCCTTCAACCCCGTATGGGTTCATCGCTTTTTCGATGAGTTCCTCGTCTTCTTTAGAAGCCCAAAGAGAGACGCCTTTGCGCTTAGAAGATGCAGTCTTGATGGCTAAATCCATGAGTTCATGGAGATTTTTCTTTCTTAAAGCAGAAATACCAATGACCGGCACGCCAAGTTCCTTAGAAAGAGCCTTCTCATCGATGGATTGCTTATTTTCAGCAAGAGCATCGCTCATATTAAGCGCAACGACAACTGGAACATTCATCTCAAGAATTTGAGTTGTCATATAAAGATTGCGCTCAAGGTTTGTTGCATCAAGGACGTTGATGACTAAATCTGGTTTTTCCTCAAGAATATAGTTTCTAGAAATGACTTCTTCAGGCGTGTATGGCGAAAGGGAATAAATGCCAGGAAGGTCGATGATTTCAACGCCGTCTTTGCTGCCTTTCTTTTTATATACGCCAGATCTTTTTTCAACCGTAACGCCTGGCCAGTTGCCAACATACGCTGTGCTGCCAGTTAAAGAGTTGAAGAGGGTTGTTTTGCCACAGTTAGGGTTGCCAGCTAAGCAAAATCTTAGTTGTTTCTCTGCCATCTTACTTTTCCTCCTCTTTGACGCTTAAATCCGTCACTTTAACAATAACGTGAACAGCTTCGTCTTTTCTTAAGGTTAATTCATAACCTCTTAACGTAATTTCTAGTGGATCACCAAGTGGAGCTTTCTTCCTTAAGAAAACTTCTGCACCAGGAGTCAAACCCATATCAAAAATACGTCTTTTGATTCTTCCTTCGCCTTCGATTTTGATGATGTTTCCAGACATCCCAACTCGAAGTTCACTTAAAGGAAGTTCGTCGCCTAAACCGATTTCTTCAGGCGAAATTTGTAAATCTTCCATAAAATGTTTCCTATGCAAACATGAAATGAACTAGTTAGTTTCAACTATGATGTTCCTTGCAATATTTCTATCAAGAGCAAGACGCGTTTCGCCAACACGAACGATTATTCCACTTTCAGTTAAGGAAAGTAGCCTAATTTTCATATTAGGAACGATACCAAGCTCTCGTAAATGTTTGCAAGTTTTATCGTTTCCGACAATTCTCACGATTGTCAAATCTGTATCAACTGGCGCAATCATTATAGGCATAGTTAGTTACTCCTTACGCAAAAATTATAAGCATATGCGAATAAAAATCAATAAAAAGTTAGTAGCTCTTAACTAAAAAAATGGTTAGAATATATTTACCGGTTATTTTAAAGAGGTAAAAACATGGCTATTGACGCGTTAGAATCAGCAGAAGATTATTTAGAGAGAATCTTGATGTTACAAGAAGAAGGCATGAAAGAAATTCACGCTGTAGATCTTGCATCTTCATTCGGGTATTCTAAAGCATCCATCTCTATTGCTTTACATAAATTAGAGGAGAAAGGCTATGTTGCTTTAGGCTTGAGAAGTCAACTCTATCTAACACCTGCTGGATATGATATTGCTAAGAAGGTATATGATAAGCATCAAACAATCTCTTCCTGGCTTATCTCCATTGGCGTTAGCAAAGAAACCGCCCTTAAAGACGCATGCCGTATGGAACACTTCATTTCTGATGAAACTTACGAAGCTCTTAAGAAACAAATCAATAACAAATAAAAATATTTTCTCAATGTAGGCCATTAATTCGGCCTTTTTTCATTAGAAAAATTAATTAACTCTTTAATTTTTTAGAAAAGAGAATACACTTTATAAGTAATAAGTGAAGTCCTTATTACATATTAATGAAAGAAGGATTTTTAATATGTCAACTCTCGCAATTCAAGGAATGCAATGGGGTGATGAAGGAAAAGGCAAAGTTACCGATTATTTTTCTTCACGCGCTGATGTCGTAGTTCGCTCTCAAGGTGGAAATAATGCCGGACATTCGATTGTATATGGCGGAAAACGTTACGCTCTCAGACTTTTGCCATCTGGCGTATTTCATAAAGAAACTACCAATGTCATCGCTGATGGAGTCACCGTTAACCCAACAGCCTTAATCGAAGAACTTGATTCTTTGAATGAACAAGGAATCAAGGATATCAAACTCATCATTTCTAATCGTGCGACCCTTTTGATGCCATATCATGTCGCGTTAGACAAGGCTAGAGAAAACGCCTTAGGAAACGCAAAGATTGGTACAACTGGCAGAGGAATTGGCCCATCATACGAAGATAAGGCTTCACGTTTAGGCTTAAGAATGGGTGACATTCTAGACAAAGATTATCTTAAAGAAAGATTAGAGGAAGTCCTCCCATTAAAGAATCTAGAACTTAGAGCCTTTGGCGCTAACGAATACACGGTTGATGAACTCTTAGAATATCTTGAACCAGTTAGAAATCGCCTTTCATCCTTAATAACAGATACATCCTTATATTTAGAAAAAGCCATAAAAGAAGGCAAGAGAGTCCTTTTTGAGGGAGCCCAAGGCGCAATGCTTTGTATAACTCATGGTACATATCCATATGTAACATCCTCCTCTCCATTGGCCACAGCAATCCCTCTTAATACAGGCCTTCCACTAGATTCAGTCAATACCATTTGTGGCATCACTAAAGCGTATTGCACACGTGTTGGCGCAGGACCATTCCCATCAGAAATTGATGGAGATATTGCCCATGCAATAAGAGAAAAAGGCCACGAATATGGCACGGTAACAAAACGTCCAAGAAGAATTGGCTGGTTAGATTTGATGGAACTCAAATATGTGGCTCGTATCACTGGTGTCAAATATTCTTCCCTCATGTTGCTTGATGTTCTTTCAGCCGTCGATGAATTGAAACTTTGCGTTGGTTATAAGATCAACGGAAAAGAAATAGATACTATGCCCTCAACCGTCAAAGAAGTCGGAAAGATTGAACCAATTTACATCACTCTCCCATCATGGAAAGAAGACATCTCTGGATGTAAATCTTTCGATGATCTTCCTCTCAATGCTCAAAACTACGTTAAGAAGATTGAAGAAATCACCGGTATCTATTTTGCCTTCATTTCCGTTGGCCCAGATAGAGAAGAAACAATCATCCGCAAGGAGCTTTTCTAATGATTGAACGTTACGCTCCAAAAAAGATTGAAGATCTCTTTTCTGACGAATCTCGTTTCCAATCATATTTAGATATTGAAATAGCAGTAGTTGAAGGTTGGAATAAATTAGGAATCGTACCGGATTCCGACTTAAAGAAAATACAAGAAAACGCAAAAATAGACGTTACGCGTATCAAAGAACTTGAACTTATCACCAAGCATGATGTCGTTGCTTTTACTCGTCAAGTGTCTGAAACATTGGGTGAGGAAAGAAAATGGATCCATTATGGTTTAACCTCAACTGATGTCGTTGATTCAGCCCTTTCTTTGCTTTACAAAAAAGCTAACGATATCATTGAAAACGACTACACGTCCCTCATGGATTCCTTAAAAGAGAAAGCTCTTGAATATAAATATCAACCTTGTATTGCTAGAACTCACGGCATGCATGCAGAGATATATTCCTTTGGCCTTAAGTTTGCTTCTTTTTATGATGAAGCAGCTCGTTCCTTGGCTCTTTTTAAGGAAGCAAGAAAACAACTCGAAGCAGTTAAACTCTCCGGTGCGGTTGGCACATATGCCAATATTGATCCAAGAATTGAGGAATACGTTGCAGACAAGCTTAACTTGACCAAGCCCAACATTTCCACCCAAGTTCTTTCTAGAGATAGACATGAACAATATGCATCCGCTTTAACAATTGGTGCCTCGCTCATTGAAAAGATAGCTGTCGAAATTCGTAATCTCTCCCGCACAGAAATCGGCGAACTTGAAGAAGGGTTTGCTAAAGGTCAAAAAGGATCTAGTGCCATGCCTCAAAAGAGAAATCCAATTTCCTCGGAAAACCTTACTGGTGCCGCTAGAATGATGAGAGGTTATCTCATTCCTATCCTTGAAGACAATGCTTTATATCATGAAAGAGACATCTCCCATTCAATAGTCGAAAGAGTCTCTCTCATCGATATGATTGAACTCTTTGACTATATGCTTCTTAGAATGAAACGAGTCATCGACAACCTTTCTATCTTTCCATCTAAGATGGAAGAAAACATCATGAAAACGCATGGAGCCATTTATTCGCAAAGAGCAATGAATGCCCTTATCGAAAAAGGCTTAACAAGAGAAGAAGCGTATGATCTTGTCCAGCCTCTTGCCATGAATTCGGTCACCAAAGGCGAGGATTTCATCTCTCAATTGCTTGAGAACGAAGAAATTCTTTCTCATCTTTCCAAGAAAGATATACAAGGACTAACTTCCAACGAATATTATTTCAAAAATGTTGATTATATTTATTCCAAAATCGGCATCAAATAAGACTTTTTGAAAAAAATAATAAATAGTTAGGCTTTACAAACTAGCGAAAAAGTATGAATTTCGCTAGTTTTTTTGTGTTTAACAACGTCTTATTTACGAAGTAAAATATCAAAGTCTTGAAAGGATTTTTCAATATGGAAACGAGTAAAAAAAGCGCTCAGGCTTGTATTCGTTGCGCACGCTGTATTCAAAAATGCCCATTGGGTCTTAATCCAGTCAACATTATGACGACGATGAAGACAATGCCTGTGGACAAAGCAAAAGTCAAATTATTGAATCCGACTATTTGCGATGAATGCAAGAAATGTAATGAAGCATGTCCTAGCAACATTGATTTGGCAACAATCGTAAAAAGAGCAAAAGTTGTTGCAAAACTTCCTTAATGTGAGGTGTTTTATGGCAGAAGAAGTAATAAAAGCTGAACCTCAAGTTGAAGCGAAACCTAAGAAAGTTCATAAACAATCTGTCGAATGGATGTTATTTGACGTTCTTATCGCCTTAGCCCCAACTTTGATATTCTCATTTTTAGCGTATGGTGTTTATGCCATCCGCAACGTTTTAATTCCAGTGGTGACAATGTTCATCTCTGAAATGGTTTTCGTCCTTATTAAAAACCGCAAAGTTCTCTTTAGCAAAGACGAGAAGACAAAGAAGAGTTTCTTCCAAGTCGTCAATGTCGTTGATATTGTTTCTCCAATTATCTCCGGTATCATCTTTGGCTTAATGACCCAAAATAGAGACACAGATCCTGAATGGCTTATCTATTTCATTCTCATCGTCTCATCTTTATTTGGCATCATCTTCGGCAAGCTCTGCTTTGGTGGCTTAGGCAAAAATGTCTTTAACCCAGCAGCGGTTTCCTTTGTTTTCTTGCTTGTTTGCTTTAATAGCAAATTTACAGGTGCCTTCCATTATAACCCATTTGGTCTTTCTTTCTTAGGAAGTGCTAATGAGATAAATGCTGGCGCAACTTCCTTAGCGGGAAGTTTTGATGCAACAAGATATACCCTTGAAAATGCCTCTTCCTTGTTCTTTGGACAAGTCAATGGTGCAATGGGTGAATCTTGCAAGATTCCTCTTTTAATCGGCATGGCTTATCTTTTGATAAGAAGAGATTCAGATTGGAAAGTCGTTCTTTCTTTCCTCTTAACGTTCTTAGCAATGACTCTTATTGCTGGCTTGTTTATGTATGGAAACAAGCAAGTGAATCCAATTTATTACACTTTATACCAATTACTATCTGGCGGAATCATCTTTGGCATGGCTTATATGATTGTTGAACCAGTCACAATGCCATTAACCGCCCCATCTCGTGTAATGTATGGCATGGTTATTGCGATTATTGCCGTCTTTATTAGAACCTTTGCCTCAGCACCAGAAGGAATGGCCTATGCTATCCTTATGGGTAATGCAATTGGCTGCTTTATTGATTACTACAAGTGGAGTCAAGTCAAATTCAACTGGAAGAGTTGGGTTGCAATTGCCTCTATCGCTGTTCTTGCCCTTGGCATTTTTGCCTGGTGTATGAACGGTTACAACTATGGAGCTTAATAATATGTCAGAAGAAAAGAAAAACAACAACGGCTTTACTAAGTGGCTCAAAGTCGGTGGCATATTATGTGCCATCGCGGGTGGTTCAGCCGTTATCTTAACATCACTTAATTTATTAACCGCCCCAATTATCGAGAAAAATAACGCCAAAAAGACAAGTGGTGGCTATACCGCCATCTTTGAGGCGTACGATCACAGCGGAGATAAGGTTCAACTCGAAGACTTGTCTCTCCAATCATATGAAATTGCTTATGATGCAAATAATAACGAACTTGGCTATGTTTATACGACAAATTCAATCGCCGTTAAAGCATATGGCAACATCCAAGCCATGATCGGTATTACCGGAAGCAATGATTCCCCGGTTCTCGGAAAGATCTATTTAATCGAAGACTCACTTTCCTATAAGAGCACTTTTGAATCAAAATACGTTGAACCATATAACGCAAATCCATCTGAAAGCACTCTTAATGGCATCAAATGCGGCGCAACATTTGCTGCAACCGCCATGCAAGAGTTAATCAACGCTGCAAGAGATCACTATTCATCTATCGGCGATGATTTCAAAGAAGATCTCGTATCTGATATCAAAACAATATTTGGCGAAAATGCTGCATATGATGTTGATTATTGCACGACAAGCCCAATATCTGATGATTCCACGAACCTTAAGAAATCCTATTCCTTCTATGAAGATGATACGATGACGGGCGAAATTGGCCGTCTATATTCAGGCAAATACAAAGATGATACAGGCAAGTTATACATCACTGTCGGCTTCAATTCCTCTGAATATGGCAAACTCGTTGTAACGAATAACACCATCGAAGATGAAACTGCTAAAGCAAGTATCAATAGCTTTGTTGAATCTTATAATGCAAACCCATCTCTTGATGTTCTCAATACCGCTTCAGGAACTTATTGTGAAGCGATCAGGGATATGGTTATCTCCGCCCATGATGAACTTGAAACATCACCGCTTGCTTCATGCGTATCTAATTTCTCTAACATAGCTGACTCATCTGCTTATAAGGCAATTTCTGAACCAACAGTCTTAGAAGATTCAACGGATGATGAAAGAGTCCTTCGTTACTGGAGTCTCTATTCCGATGAAGAAAAGACAACGGAAGTAGCAAAGATTTACAAGATCAATGTCGATATGACTGAAGAAGAGAATGCTGCAAAAGGCATCTATGCAAACATCGAATCCCACACAACATTCTTACTTACTATCACTGGCAATAAGGAAGAACCTATCTTAGGCAAGATTGCAATCCTCAAATCCGAAGGTGGAGCAGGCCAGCTCAAAATCATTAACAACTATCTTGATAGCTTTGGTGGCTCAGATGGCTCACCAACAGAGGACTCTGCTAGCAAAACAGGTGCTACCTATACCCTTAGCGCGGTATGGAGAGGCATTAACAAAGCCAAAGAGCTTTATGGCAAATAAGGAGGAAAGATAAAATGTCTACGAATTCTATTGCACGTTCTCAACATAAAGAGAATTTCATCAATCCAATCTGGAAAGCAAACCCTCTATTTGTCTTGCTTCTTGGAACATGCCCAGCTTTAGCTGTCACAACAACAATTGAAAATGCCATCGGCATGGGCATTCTCTTCACTTTCGTTCTTATCGGTTCCTCAGTATTGGTCTCTCTTCTTAGAAAATTCATTCCTGAAGAAATCGAAACTCCAGCTTACATCATTATCATTGCAACCTTCGTTACAATCGTTAAGATGCTTGCTGAAGCATTCCTTCCTGAACTTTACACAGGTCTAGGCGTCTTTATCTCCTTGCTTGTCGTTAACTGTATCGTCTTAGGAAGAGCCGAAGCGTTCGCTAAGAAAAACACTGTCTTTGATTCTTTCTTGGATGCTTTAGGAAATGGTATCGGCTATATCATTGCCATCGTTATCATCGCTGCCGTCCGTGAAATATTAGGGACGGGTGTTATCACAATTGGCTCAGTCTTCACCTTCATTCCAAAGACCGAACTTCACATTTTGAAGTTTGACAATGTTGATTTATCAATCTCCCTCTTTGCTAAACCAGCTGGTGGCTTTATCGTCTTTGGCGTTATCGAAGCCATCATCGCTT
Source organism: bacterium (assembly GCA_963638555.1). Lineage (GTDB taxonomy): Bacteria > Bacillota_I > Bacilli_A > RFN20 > CAG-826 > UBA4951. Next base: position 156,645 of record CAVHQU010000002.1, read on the forward strand.
GCGTAAATATCTCTAAGGCCAATAAAGAAGCAGCCGCTAAGAGAGCCGCTCTTCTAAAAGCCCAAGAAGAAAAAAAAGCAGCACTTGCTAAAGCCCAAGCCGCTCAAGCAGCAACTGCTCAGGAGGCAAAATAATGAGTTCCACAAATTTATTCACGGCATTCTTGCTTGCTATAGTTTCCTCAATGTTGATTAACAACGTCGTTCTTTCTAGATTCTATGGCATTTGCTCATATTTAGGCGTTTCAACTAAAGTTAAATCAAGTGCTGGCATGGGTGTTGCAGTCGTCTTTGTCATTATGCTTGCATCATTGGTTTGCTATCCTATCTATAATTACGTTCTTGTTCCAGCGAACTTGACTTTCTTAGACACGATCGTCTATATCTTAGTCATTGCATCATTAGTTCAACTTGTCGCTTTGGTCATCAAGAAATATTCGCCATCCCTCTACAAAAGCCTTGGCATCTATCTTCCATTAATCACGACAAACTGCGCTGTCCTTGGCGTCGTTCAAGAAAATAACGCTTTATCATTTGCTGATTCAATGGCTAACGCTATTGGCACGAGTTTAGGCTTCTTAGTCATGATCGTTCTTTTCTCCACAATCCGTGCAAGACTTGACGCATCTGACTCCCCTAAAGCATGGAAAGGTCTTCCTTTAGCCTTAATAACCGCTGCCATTATGGCAATGGCTATCATGGGTTTAAGTGGAATGATTGCCTAATATGCCTCAATACGCATATATTTTAATTACCATTGCTATCATCATCTTCTTAGTGGCTGTATTCTTTATTAGCTTTGTTGCTTATAAAAGAACTCCAGCCCCTAAAGGATGTGAGGATATCAAGCCTGATCCCGAGATGTGTCCAAATTGTCAAAAGACAAATTGCCCATTCTTCGAGGAATATCATAAAGAAGATAAAGGAGAATAATAAATATGGATCCAATTACAATACTCTGGGGCGTTCTTGTTCTAGCTGGTCTTGGCTTAATCTTAGGTTTCTTACTAGCCTTAGCAGCCAAGCTTCTCCATGTTGAAGAAGACAAACGTATAAAAGAAGTAGAAAACATGTTGCCAGGCGCAAACTGCGGTGCATGTGGATATGCTGGCTGCCACGATCTTGCCGAAGCATTAGTCACAGGCCAAACGAAGAAGGTCACGACATGCAAAGTTGGCAAAAAGGACAAAAATTTTGATCCAATTGTCGCTTATATGAAGGCTACTCCAGGCCCAGATGGAAAAATTACTGAAGTTAGTGAATAATTTGCTTGCAGTATTTAATTCATTTGAATATAATTAACTCCGCTCATTAAGAGCGGATATACGTGGGACTTTAGCTCAGTTGGGAGAGCACCTGCTTTGCAAGCAGGGGGTCGCCAGTTCGAACCTGGTAAGTTCCACCATTTAATGGCTAAGTAGCCCAGTTGGTTAGAGCAATCGGCTCATACCCGATATGTCGAGGGTTCGAGTCCCCCCTTAGCCACCATTTAAGTAATATAGGTTCGATACATTGTCGAACCTTTTATTTTTGTCTAAAATAGTCGATAAAAAGGCTTTTTTCTTGATATTTAAAGCTTCGAAGATGATTTAATTGGCCAAAATCCATAATATAAGTATGACAAAATTTAATAAATGCAACACGGTTTGATTTCAAGGGTGCTAAAATTTTACACGATTTAACACGATTTGAAGAAACCTGTAAAATATAAGTCACAATAATTTACTTTTAAGCAACAATAAACTATAATATATGTCAAGGAGGATTCTTTATTATGTTGAAAGAAATGATTGGCAAAAGAGTTCGCTTTTTAAGGATGGCAAAAACTGATTTAAGCCAAGAAGAATTCTCGAAGAAAATCGGCTTAGATAGAACATATCTATCTAGATTGGAATCTGGTAAGCAAAATATAACGATAGAAAATTTAAATAACATATGTAATGGATTAGGAATATCTTTAAAAGAATTCTTTGAGCCATTTGAAAACGAAATAGCAAATGATGAGGTGACAGCTTATGAAAAATAAATGTAGAGTAATTGAATTATTCGCTGGGGTTGGCGGATTTAGGGTTGGCTTAAATAAAATTAAAAATTTTGATAGAAATGGACACGCTATCGAGAATGGAAGCTTTGAGTTTGTGTGGGCGAATCAATGGGAACCATCTACAAAAACCCAGCATGCATTTGATTGTTATAATCTTAGATTTCCTGAAAAATTTAATTGCAATGAAGATATATCGATTGTAAATAAGAGCCAAATACCTGATCATGAACTGCTTTGCGGCGGATTTCCGTGTCAAGATTATTCCGTTGCTCATTCGTTATCTAAAGAAAAAGGTATTGAAGGAAAAAAAGGTGTTTTATGGTGGCAAATAAGAGAAATTCTTGCAATCAAGAAATCTAAATTTGTATTTTTAGAAAATGTAGATAGATTAACTAAATCACCAGCCAAGCAAAGAGGGCGCGATTTTGGCATTATGCTTAAATGCTTAGACGAACTCGGATACGCTGTAGAATGGAGAATCATTAATGCTGCTGATTATGGATTTTCTCAACGTCGTAGAAGAACTTATATATTTGCATATAGGAAAAATACTAGTTTTTATAAACAAATTACTAAGTTTGATGAAAAAGAGGTTATTTTTAAACAAGGCATTTTTGCTAAAACTTTTCCAGTTGAAGAAAATAGTTCATTAATTGAAAAATCTAATTTAAGAGACATTAAGGATTTGGCTGACTTTTCCGATAATTACAAATTCAAATTTGAGAACTCTGGCTATATGTTTAATGGTGTTGTTTATACTGCTAAAACGACCCCGATTTTTGTTAAACCTGTAACTCTTCGAGAAATTGCTCAATCTAATGTAGATAAACATTTTTATTTAAACGAAAGCGAAAAAGATAAATTTAAATATCTTAGAGGAAGCAAAAAGATACCTAGAGTAGATTCGAATGGCTTTGAATATACATATTCAGAGGGAGCGATGTCAGCTTATGATGATTTGTCACTGCCAGGAAGAACCATGTTAACAAGCGAAGGGTCTATTAACAGAAGTACGCATATTATCAAAGATCCTCAAACAAATGAATTGAGAATACTTACTCCAGTAGAATGCGAAAGACTTAACCAATTTCCTGATGATTGGACAAATAGTGGAATGCCTGAAAAGAGAAGGTATTTCATGATGGGGAATGCACTTGTTTGTGGAATCATAAGAAGAATGGGTGAATCCATTGAAAAGATAATGGAGGAGGAGTAATTATGCAATTTGAATATAATTATGAGAATCTACTAATTTTTCTTCGAAAATATAAAGGTAAAAGCACTCCATCATTAAAAAAAGAATTAAATGTTAATTCGAATGCAAAGTCTATTAACTTTATCTTAGCTTCAAAAATGTGTAACTCATACAAAGGTAAAGCTTTGTTTGATATCTTTGTTGCTGACAATAATGTAC
>CAVHQU010000003.1:0-136044 GCA_963638555.1 bacterium
GTAACCTCCCGTTCCCAAGGAGTGTGATTGAATTATCTCGTAAGGTCTACCGTTTTCTCACGCTAATGAGTAGTTATTCACAAAATGCGACACTTTACGCATGCTTTGATAAAGATGATTTCAAACTTCAATTTCAATGCCTTGACCCTTCGCCATATCTTCTCGATGACTTCAAAAAAATTAAAGGAGTAACTCTTTTTTCGGCTACCTTATCACCCATTGATTACTATATGGAGTCGATTTTAAGCGATACTTCCTATCCTTTTCTTTCTTTGCCTTCTCCGTTCCCTAAAGATAATTTTCATTTAATGGTCGCACCAAATGTATCAATTAGATATAAAAATCGCGAAAAAAGTTACGAACGAGTGGCTGAGTACCTAGAAGCCTTCGTTGAAGGAAAAACAGGCAATTATTTTCTCTATTTTCCGTCCTATGAATATTTAGAAAAAATTAGATGTTTCTTACATTTTGAAAATGCTGATGTTTACGAGCAAAACAAAGAAATGGACGATTTTGATAAAGATGATTTCTTGAAACATTTCCAAAAAGACCCCAAGAAAACAACTGTTGGTTTGCTTATTATTGGCGGTTCATTCTCTGAAGGGATAGATTTGCCTGACGATAGACTGATTGGCGTAGCAGTTGTGGGTGTTGGGTTAGCCCAAATTTCCAAAGATATCGATTTAATAAAAGAATATTACGATAAAAAGAACGGCGAAGGATTTAAATACGCTTACATTAATCCAGGAATGAACAAAATAATGCAGGCAGTTGGCCGTTTGATTCGTTCAGAAAAAGATGTCGGAAGCGCCTTGCTTATTGATGAAAGGTATACAAGTTCAGATTATAAGCCTCTATTCAATAAAAATTGGTCTTCATATGAAATCGTTACATCCAAAGAGGATATAACTGATTCTTTATCTTCGTTCTATCGAAAAAAAGCAAAATAGCATATAATCTCTAATTGCTTATGCCATTTGATAAATCACACATTCGAAATTTCTCAGTAATTGCCCATATTGATCATGGAAAATCAACGCTTTGCGATCGCATTTTAGAAGAGACGGGAGCGGTTGATAAGCGCAATTTATCTGAACAAATGCTTGATAGCATGCCTCTAGAACAGGAAAGAGGCATCACAATCAAGTTAAATGCCGTAACTGTTACATATAAAGCAAAAAACGGTGAAAATTATATTTTTAATTTGATCGATACTCCTGGGCATGTCGATTTTACCTATGAAGTTTCTCGCTCTTTGGCCGCATGCGAAGGCGCTCTTTTGCTTGTTGATGCTACACAAGGCGTTCAAGCCCAAACTTTAGCAAACGCTTATCTAGCAATAGATAACGATTTGATGATTTTGCCTGTCATTAACAAGATAGATTTGCCAAGTTCAGATGTGAAAAATGCCGAAAAAGAAATTGAAGAAAAACTCGGCTTATCCACAAGCGATATATCGTTAGTTTCGGCAAAAACAGGCCAAGGCGTGCCAGAAATGTTAGAAAGAGTGGTGGAATTGGTTCCCTCTCCTGAAGGAGAGGTTTCCTCACCTTTAAAAGCTTTAATATTCGACTCTTACTATGACTCTTACCGTGGAGTAGTAGTTTTGATTCGCATAAAGGAGGGCAAAGTTAAAATTGGCGATGAAATCTTGCTTATGCAATCAAATAAGCGTTATACAGTTACCGAGCTTGGAATTAGAACGCCTAAAGATCTCCCTGTTAATGAACTTGATGCAGGGGAAGTTGGCTATTTATGCGCTACAATCAAGGATATTAAAGACGTTTTCCCTGGAGAAACCGTAACTTTAGCAAACAATACGGCTGATAAACCATTGCCTGGTTATCGTAAGATAAATCCGATGGTTTATTGTGGCTTATATCCAGTCGATTCCCAAAAATATAACGATTTAAAAGAGGCTCTAGCGAAATTGTCGCTCAATGATTCCTCTTTGACATACGAACCGGAGTCGTCTGAAGCTTTAGGCTTTGGCTTCCGTGTCGGATTCTTAGGCCTTTTGCATATGGATGTCATTCAGGAACGTTTAGAAAGAGAATACAATTTGAATCTCATCTTAACGGCGCCGTCGGTAAAATATCGCATCAATTTATCCGATGGAACCTCAAAAATGATTGATAACCCTTCGGAAATGCCAGATGCTTCGAAAATTAAATCAATCGAAGAGCCGTTTGTGAACGCCGAAATCATGACTCCTAAAGAATTTGTTGGATCAATAATGCAATTATGTCAGGAAAGAAGGGGCATTTATCAAGATTTGGTGTTCTTTGATGATACACGCCAAGTCGTGAAATATTCTTTGCCATTAAGCGAAATTATTTTTAATTTCTTCGATAAACTCAAATCAATTTCTAAAGGTTACGCTTCGCTCGATTATCAAATTGAAGGCTATCATGTAAGCGAACTTTCCAAGATGGACATTCTTTTAAATGGCGATAAAATCGATGCTTTATCCTGCATTGTGTACCGTCCTTTCGCTTATGAAAGAGGCATAAAAATCGTTTCACGATTAAAAGAGATAATTCCAAAGCAACAATTCGAGGTGCCTGTTCAAGCTGCAATTGGCGGCAAAATAATCGCAAGAAACACGATTAAATCCGTAAGAAAAGACGTTTTAGCAAAATGCTATGGTGGCGATATTTCCCGTAAGAAAAAATTGTTAGAAAAGCAAAAAGAAGGAAAGAAGCGCATGAAGCAAATTGGATCAGTTGAAGTCCCTCAGGAAGCGTTCATGGCCGTTCTTTCTCTCGACGATGAAACCAAAAATTAAGATTATCCCTTTATTTTTCTAAAATAATTAGTAGTTTTCTAGTTGCTTTAAATACCAAGTCTTTTTATAATATTTTTATGATTAAACCATCCGATAAAGCCATTAAATTCACTGATGAGATTTATGCCACACAAAAAGACGTGGCTAGCGCTTTACATATTTTTAATGTCGACATTTTTTGGAACGAAATATTAAATTACAGAAGCCAACACTATGAAGTCTTGCCTTTTGGAAAAATCAAAGGAAAAAGATTCTACATCACTTTAACCGATGTTGTTTTGGCTAAGATCCATAATTTTGAGAATTCCGTAACCGAATTCCTTAAATTTGCAAGAAACATAAGATTTGAATATCCAAAAGAGGCTCGCGAAGTTTTATTGACCCCAATCTTAAAGAAGGCTGCCATTCTTGAAAAATCTTCGATAAATGACCTTTCTATCTCGATGTTACTGAAATCGTTGTACCAAGAAAATGTTGCGAATCACACACCTGTTGTCAACTATTTATCAGCACTTGACTCTTATCTTGACCAAACCCCTGATGTTCCAAGCGAAGATTTTTTAGGCAACGCCTTGCAAAAAGTCGTTGGTGAGGAATTGATGGAATTCTATCGTCAAAGAGATTTCGATAATAGTATTAAAATGCTTCAATATCGTACAAATCCAGACTATCCATATGCTCCATTTGATATGCTAGAATCTAGCGTTTCAAGCTTGATGGAATATCTAGAAGATAGAAACAACGAATATAAGGCGCCAGCCTTTGCCAAAGCCGTTATTGCAACGATATATCTCGATTATTTAAAACCATTTAGTCAAAGAAATCCCCTCGTTTCCGCTTTGCTTGGCAAGGAAACGTTGGCAAATTCGAATAGATATGCTGATACGTTCTTTTTGCCTTTTGAAGACCTTCTAACCGACACTTTCCGTAACTCCTCGGCTTTTAAAGAATCGAAATCATCATGTGATTTTACATATGTGATATTCGCAGCTATCGATATTTTTGAACGCTATATGAAGGAAATGAGAGGAAAACTCAATGAAATCAGGGCTTCCTCTTATAAACAAGAATTCTCCGCATTAAGTGAGGAAGAGAATGAAAGGGCTACGATCGTTACTAGCAAAGAGGAGCTTCAAAAACAAATTGAACCTACTCAGCTCTCACTATTAAACGATGACGAAATTGAAGAGAAAGAAGAGTTGGTAGAAAATTCTCAAACCATCAACGAGCCGGTTGAAGAAAAATTAATCCCAGTTCCTAAGACCGAGGAAACTGTATCGAAGTCATTCGAAGTAGAAGAGAAAAAAGATGATAAAATCGAGCCTTCTAAGCCTTCAATCCCTCTAATTCAAACCCTTCGTCAGGAAAATGCTAGCTCCCAAGCTGAAAACGAAGGTCTTTCTAAATCAGAAATAAAGGCTTATATTCAATATTTGTTAGAGACCAACATTGAATTAAATAAAAAACAAGCCGCGTTTCTAGCAAATCACAATACTCCGGGAAGATATTACACGATCCAACAATATAAAAAATTTGCCTCTTGTGTCTATGAAACGGCAAGAACCTCGATGGATAAGCTTGCTTCCGAAGGATATTACGAAAAACTTCAATTCAAAAACAAATTTGTTTATACTCCAACAAAGAAAGGAAAATAAAACATGAAAAATTCAATCTTAATTCTTGATGGCATGCCAGTTTGGCTGTTTCCTGTCCTCATTTTGGTTTTCTTTGGCGTCATTGCCGGAGGTGTTTTCTTGCTTAGAAAATACGCAAAACCATTCAAAAGCGATGAAAAGCCAAAAACAGACAAAGAAATCGCTGAAGAAGAGGTTTCCCGTTTAACCCAAGAGTTAAATGAGCAAGAATACGAAGACGCTAAAGAAAGAAGAGCCAAAAAAGAAGGCAAACCAACTGAAGAAGAAGCTCTTCAAGATGAATTAAACAGAATGATCAAGCCTGTTGAAGATGAAAAAACCATTGAAGAGATGGAAGATTACGACAAAAACAAAAACAATGGAAAAGACGAATAGGCCGATACAATCCCTTTACGTTCATATACCTTTTTGTGCCCATATTTGCTCATATTGTGATTTCGCTAAAGTCCTTTATGACGAAAAATGGGCTTTTTCATATATAAAAGAATTGGAAAAAGAAATTAATGGCTACAAAATAGATCATAAATTAGAGACTATTTACATAGGCGGTGGCACACCAACGTGTCTAAATGACGAACTTTTAGAAGAGTTACTAAAATTTTTGAGCCCATTTCTTAAAGAAAATGGCGAGTTTACGATTGAAGGAAATCCTGAAAATATCACGGAAAATAAACTAAAAATCTTGAAAGACAACGGAATTAACAGACTTTCAATGGGCTTAGAGTCTTCGAATGATAAATTTTTAAAAATGATGGGTCGTAAACATGCCTATGAGGATGTGAAAAAAGCCGTGAATCTAGCTAAAAGTTATGGAATAAACAATATTTCTGTCGATATAATCTATGCTTTACCTGATGAAACTTTAGAAGATCTAAATAAAGACATCGATGCATTGCTGAGCCTTGACGTTCCCCATCTTTCCTCTTATTCCTTAACGGTGTCTACTGGAACTCTCTTTTATAATAAAGGATATAAGGAAATTGATGATGAGATATCTGCTGCAATGTATGAACTGATATTAAAAAGACTAGAAGAGGCAGGCTATGAGCGTTATGAAGTTAGCAATTATGCAAAAGACAAAAAATATTCCAAACATAATCTAACTTATTGGCACGATGAAGAATATTATGGAGTTGGCCTTGGCGCATCAGGATATGTTAATAATATAAGATATTCAAACACAAGATCGTTAAAAGAATACCTAAAAGGCAATTATATCTTTGAAAAAGAAGAGTTAACCTTGCAATCTCACTTAGAAGATTACTTTTTAACAAACCTCCGATTGGCTGAAGGTTTTAGGAAAGACAATTTTAAAGAAAGATTCTCTTTCTGTTTCTCTGATAGATACAAAAACCAATTAGAAAAACTGAAAAACGAAGGCTTGTTACAAGAAGATGAAAATTCAATTTATCCGACAAATAAGGGAATTCTCCTTCTGGACCGGATACTTTTAGTGCTTTTTTGAAAAATTTAGCACTAAATTATTGACAGTGCTAAAACTATTTCTATAATTAGTGTAGCACCAAAGAGGTAAGAGTGCTAAAGGAGGCAAAAATGACAAGAAGAGATGAAATTTTGAAACTAATTGTTGAGTATTTCATCAAGACGGCTCAACCTGTAGGTTCAAAAACCTTGCAAGAAGCTTATAATCTTGAAGTTTCTACCGCCACGATCCGTAATGAAATGAACGCACTTGAAGTTGATGGCTACTTAGAAAAGCCTCATACTTCAGCAGGTCGCGTTCCTTCGGAAAAAGGTTATCAATACTATGTTGATAATTTGAGGACAGGAAGTGTTGACGAAAGAGCAAAAAACGCTCTTCAAAGCGTGCTTTCTGAAAGAACCAAGTCAGTTGAAGAAGTCATTAAAGAAAGCTGTGAAATACTTTCCCAAATGACCAATTTAACCTCAGTTATAGTAGGAAACGCCCTTGAAGAGGAACATTTGGTTTCAATTCAGTTAACTCCAATTGCCGCAAACACCGCAACCGCGATCTTCCTTACGGATAAGGGACATGTTGAATCAAAGAACTTCGTATTTGAGGAAAACATTGACCCAAACGATGTCGCCAAGACGATCAAACTTCTTAATGACAGGCTTTCGGGAACGTCCGTTTCTGATGTCATTCCTAAAATGGAAGCGATGAAACCTGCCTTAACCGATTACGTTGTCGGACAAGAACTCGTATATCAAGCGATATTCGGAATATTTAGCTCGTTTGCAACCTCAAGGATGGAATTCTATGGCAAGGAAAAACTCCTTAACCAACCAGAATTCGCCAATGATGCTAAAAAAATACGCGAATTGCTTAAATTCATCGATGATCCAACTGGAATCACTAGAGTAATAGAAAAAGGTGAAACCAAAAATGGTATTACCATCACCATTGGCTCTGGAAACTCCGATAAATTATCTGATCAATTGGCTCTCGTTTCCGCTGAAATCAATGTTCCAGGCGAAAAGGGCGCGAAATTATCACTTGTTGGTCCGTCGAGAATGAATTACGACAAAGTAGTTACAACGCTTGAATATTTCGCTGAACAGTTAGAGGAATACTTCGGCGTTTATGATAGAAAGGACGATGAAGAATGCAAAAAAGAAACGAAAACGAGAAAGACGAACTCGCAGAAAACGAAGAAAACAAGCAAGAAATGAAACATGAAAAGAAATCTTCGATTGAAGAATTAGAAGACCAACTCAAAACTGCGAAAGATGAAGCATTTGAGTGGAAAAACAAATATTACTCTCAGCTTGCAGATGTGCAAAATCTTCGCAAATCTCTTGAAGAAGATCATAGAAACGCCCTTAGATATCGCTCTGAAGGCTTCTTAGAAAACCTTCTTCCTGCACTTGATGGCTTCTATCTAGCCCTCAATGCCCAAGCAAATTCCCCAGAGGCAAGGAATTACCAACAAGGATTCACCTACATTTATAATCAAATCCAAAATGCTCTTGAATCTGAAGGGGTCAGTGAAATTCTCCCAAAAGTCGGTGATGAATTCGATCATTCAACAATGAATGCAGTGGATGTCATCGATGGAGATGAAACGAACGATGGCAAGGTTGCCTTCGTCTTCTCAAAAGGATACAAACTTCACGAAAAGCTTATTCGACCAGCAAATGTGAAAGTATATAAAAAGAAAGTCGAAGCAAAAGAAAATAACAATGATTCAGCCGAATCAAAAGAAGCTCAAGAAGCTTAAGGAGATAAACAATTATGGCAAAAGAATTAATCGTAGGTATTGACTTAGGTACAACAAATTCCGTCATTTCTTATTTACAAGCTGACGGAAAAGTCAAAGTCATTCCAAATCCAGAAGGAACAAATACGACTCCATCAGTCGTAGCTTTCAAAGCAAGCGGTGAAGAAATCGTTGGTAATGCCGCAAAAAGACAAATGATCACCAACCCAGATACAGTCCGTTCCGCAAAACGTAAAATTGGTCAAGATTACAAGTTCAACATTTCCTGCTTGAATAAGCAATTCACCCCACAAGAAATTTCTGCAAAAGTCTTAGCATACATGAAATCTTATGCTGAAAAGAATATTGGCCAAGAAGTTAAAAAAGCCGTCATTACTGTTCCAGCTTATTTCAATGATGCCCAAAGACAAGCGACAAAGGATGCAGGAACAATCGCAGGATTGGATGTTGTTCGTATCATTAACGAACCAACAGCTTCATGTTTAGCCTTCGGCATTGATTCCGATAAGAACGGTACCGTCTTAGTCTTCGACCTTGGCGGCGGTACACTTGATGTCTCCATCCTTGAAATCGGTGACGGAACTTTCCAAGTTCTTGCAACCAATGGTGATACAGAACTCGGCGGTGATGATTGGGATAAGGCCATTGCCGATTGGATCCATGCTCAAATTCAAATTGAGACAGGTGTTGATTTAACGGACAAAATGGCTCAACAACGTTTCCTTGATGCCGCAGAAAAAGCAAAAATCGAACTTTCAAGCAGCTTAGAAACGACGATTTCTCTTCCATTCATTGGGATGGGTTCAACAGGTCCTATCTCTTATGAAGGAAAATTAACAAGAGCTAAATTCCAAGATTTAACAAAAGGTTTACTTGAACGTTGCAAGAAACCAATGGAAAAAGCCCTTCAAGATGCAGGTTTAACCTATAACGATATCAGCGATGTCCTTATGATTGGCGGTTCAACACGTATGCCAGCCGTTCAAGAAATGGTCGCTCAAGTCTCTGGTAAGAAAATTAACATGTCCATCAACCCAGATGAAGCTGTTTCTATGGGCGCTGCAATTCAAGGCGGCATCATTGCTGGCGATGTCAAAGACGTTGTCCTTCTCGATGTCACCCCATTGACATTGGGCATTGAAACTCTTGGTGGAATCATGACACCTCTCATCCCAAGAAATACAACAATTCCTACAACAAAGAGCCAAGTCTTCTCCACGGCCCAAGACAATCAACCTTCAGTTGATATCATGGTTTACCAAGGCGAAAGACAAATGGCCCATGATAATAAACTTCTTGGACATTTCGCTCTCGATGGCATCAAACCAGCACGTCGCGGACAACCAAGAATCGAAGTTACCTTCTCCATCGACGTTAACGGCATTGTCAAGGTTTCCGCAAAGGATCTTGATACGCAAAAAGCCCAAGACATTACAATTTCCGGTTCTAACGGTCTTTCAAAAGAAGACATCGACCGTATGGTAAAAGAGGCCGAAGAAAACAAAGCCGCCGACGAAAAGAGAAAAGGCGACATCGAAGTCAAGAACAAAGCCCAAACTTATGTTGATCAAATCAACCAAACATTAGTTGAAAAGGGCTCTACATTAAGCGAAGAGCAAAAGAACGAATTAATCAAGATTCGTGATGAAGCACAAGCTGCCATCCAAAATGATAATATCGATAAATTAAGAGAAATCGTCGGCAAACTTGAAGATGCAGCAAATGCCGCAAACGCTTATCAACAACAACAAAATGCTGCTGGCGCAAATCCAACTGGAAACGATAATGGTTCGACAAATAACGATCAAGATGTCGTTGATGCGGATTTCACCGATAAAAAAGCTTAATTCTAACTGATATTAAAGTAGAGGCGTCTAACTGACGCCTCTATCTTCTCATAAAGAAAGGAGAAAAACCGAAATGGCTGAAGAAAAAAGAGATTATTACGAAGTTCTGGGCATAAACAAGAGTGCTACTAAAGAAGAAATCAAGTCTGCTTATCGTAAATTGGCAAAAAAATATCACCCAGATATCAACCACGATGCGGATGCTCCAAAAAAATTCGAAGAAGTTCAGGAAGCATATGATGTATTGTCCGACGATCAAAAACGTGCTGCCTATGATCAATATGGTTTTGCTGCCTTCGGACAAGGCGGTTCAACTGGAGGAAACGGAAATCCATTTGAAGGTGGAGGTTTCTCTGCCCAAGGATTTGGCGATTTAAATGATTTGTTTAATTCCTTCTTTGGCGGCGGAAGTCGAAGAAGAGGCCAAGCTCAAGGGGGGCCTCAAAAAGGCAACGACACCCTTTATAGTGTAAAAATTAGTTTCATGGATGCCATCAATGGCACGAAAATAAAGATTCCTCTAACATATGATGAGCCTTGTGAATCTTGCCATGGAACTGGTGCCAGAAGCGAATCTGATATAGCTACTTGCCCTCATTGCCATGGAACTGGCTACGTTTCTCAAAGAGTTCAAACAATCTTTGGCGTCAGCGAATCTTCGCAAGTTTGCCCGAATTGCCGTGGAACTGGCAAGATTATCAAAAATAAATGCTCTTCATGCGGTGGCGAAGGGTATCATAGAGTCCGTAAAGACATTGAAGTAAATGTTCCAGCAGGCATTAACGCTGGTCAGCAAATTCGCGTTAAAGGAAAGGGTGAAAGAGGCGTTGCTGGAGGTCCAAATGGGGATTTATACGTCGAAATTAAGATAACTCCAGATGAGGAATTCACTCGCGATGGCAATGATATCCATACAAACTTAGATATCGGTTTTGCCGATGCCGCCTTAGGATGCAATGTTGACATCAAAACTGTTTATGGCGAAGTTACCGTGGAAATTCCGGCAGGAACACAACCTGAGGCAACCTTAAAGTTAAAAGGCAAAGGCATTAAAGACCTTCGCAGCGGGAAACCTGGCGACCATTACCTTCACATTAAGATTCATACACCTACGGATTTAAGCAAAACGCAGAAGGAACTCTTGCAGCAATTCCAAAATGAGGATAAAAGCAAGAAAAAATCCTGGTGGAAAAAACACTAGAGAAATTAATCACCTAAAAAGGTGATTTTTTTCTTTCAAAAATTCAATTTCAAAGGTAGTATTTTCTAGAGGGAAGAATTTTATTATGCCAATTTGCAAAAACTGTCACAGAACGATACAAAAATTTGATAAAGATATGTGCCCATATTGTGGCACTGAAAATCCAATCGAGGACAATTACGCCACAAAAGACGTTACTGGTTTCATCAAGACAACTCATGTCGATGGTGACTTATATAAATCAAAATCTCGCAAAACTGCTGGATTTTTATGCTTATTACTCGGTTATTTAGGGATTCATAACTTTTATTTGGGCTACACAAAAAAAGCAATTTTAGAATTGCTTTTGACTTTGGTGGTTGTGGGCGGAGGAGGATGTGCTCTCTTCTTTTTGCTGGAACCACTCAAAAACGCTTTAGCATTCGTTATACCTTTTGCCTTGATGTTCATTATCTTTGCAATTATTTCGGTTCATTATTTCAAGGATGATTCTTTAACGGACTCTAACGGAGAACTTCTCAAATAAATGGAACGTTTTTTTGCTCAAATTAGAGATGGGAAGGCTTTTCTAAATGAAAATGATTCGCATCATCTTTTAAATGTAATGCGTGCCAAATGTGGCGATAAAATCGAAATTGTTGATGAAGGGGAACTTTATTTGGCGGAAATCAAAAACGTTAATCCTCTTGAAATAGAGATAATATCAACGATTAATAGACCCACAGAGCTTAATTCTCATTTGATTTTGGCTTTCGCTCTCCTTAAGGGTGGGCATGACGAACTTGTTTTGATGAAAGGCACTGAATTAGGCGTTTCAAAATTTTTACCATTTATTTCCGAAAGAACGATCATTCGCTTGGACAAAAAAGAAAGAGAAAAAAGACTAGAAAGGTTTAAAAAGATTGTTTCTGGTGCTGCGAGCCAATCAAAAAGGCTGATTACTCCTGAGGTTTTGCCAATCTCTGATTATCAAGACGTTCTAAATTTCAATGCCGATAAACGTTATTTAGCTTATGAAAACGTCTCCGATTCTTCGTTTAATTTGCCTAAAGAGTTTTCGACCATCGAAAAAGATATGAATGTTATATGCTTAGTTGGACCTGAAGGCGGTTTTTCACCAAAAGAAGCCGAAATGGCTAAAGACAAAGGCTACACATATTTATCTTTGGGAAGAAGAATTCTTCGCGCGGAGACTGCCTCAATATATTTAGCCAGTGTATTTTCTATGTTAGAGGAAGAAAAATGAGCTTGTATGATATCCTTTCTTCAAACCAAGCTTCGACACCATTCTCTCAATCGCAAGAACAACTCTATTATAATGAGAATTCCTTTCGCTTGAATGGCCTTGAAAGTTACAAATACTTGGCAAATCCAATAGATTCTTTTGGCGTTGTGCGAGGAAACATAATTCTTAGATCTTTAGAAAACAAAGAAATAATCGAAAAAGCCTATAAACAATTTACGAAAAAAGAAGACTATGATGTTTATTCACTAAGAAAATACATGGAAAATTGCCTTCTTTCCTTACCTTATTTGAATTTCAAAGACAAAAAAATATATGTTCCAGTCTTTCCTTTTTCCGTTTCGTCTATATATTCCGAAGATTTTTTGCGCTTAGGTGAAATGCCATATAAGAAAATATTTAAATTATATGAATCCATTCTGATTGATCCTTTTGACTATTATGGCTATAACATTTTCATCTCGTATTTCACAAATCTAGTTTTGCTAAAGAAGAAAGATGAATGTGCAGCGTTATATGATTATGATGCTAGAAGCATATATTTCGTTAATGATGAGGGCAGACTCGATGCGAAAATTTGCCTTTTTGATAAATATCTTTCTCATCCTACATTAACTCATTTAACGCCAAGAATCGAAGAAGTTGTTGAAGCCTATTTTGATAATGACCGTGAAAAAATGATTAACGCATTGCTTAAAAATTCTTTAATCTCCGAGACTTTGCATGCAAAAATAAGAAAAGACGAAGTTAAAAGACTAAGAAGAACATCCTCCAAAGGAGAAATATTATGAATTTTTATCTATTTTCCTTGGGCTGCAAGGTTAACTCATATGAAAACGATTTACTGCGTGAAGAATTATTAAATGAAGGCAATTCGGAACTTACAAGGTCAGATAACGCCGATTTGATAATTATCAACACGTGCTCTGTTACGGCAACTGCCGATCAAAAATCACGTCAGCACATTAGAAAATTCCGTCGCTTATCTCCTGAGGGAATTCTTGTTGTTATGGGTTGCTATTCTCAAAAAAATTACGATGAAGCCAAAACTATTGGCGCGGACATCGTGGTTGGTACTTCTCATAGGAAAGAAATACTTTCACTGGTGAAGGAATTTAAGAAAACCAAGAATCAAATAGTGCTTGTCGATAAAAATAATAGACAAGAAAAATACGAAGAATTCGGTTCTTTCGCGTTGCCTGATAACACTAGAGCCTATCTAAAAATCCAAGATGGCTGTAATTATTTTTGCTCATATTGTTTGATACCATTCGTGAGAGGCAATTCCCGAAGCCGTGAGAAAGAAAATGTTTTAAGAGAAGCGAAATTATTGGTTGAAAAAGGATACAAAGAAATTGTTATAACCGGCATAGAAATAGGCTTTTATGGCTTAGATTTGGGCGATGGAAGCTATCGATTGGGCCACCTTTTAAGAGATATACTTGAGGAAAATCCGAGCTTGTATAGGCTAAGAATATCCAGCCTTAATCCTTCGGAAATCGATCAATCGTTTTTAAATGTCATTAAAGATTATCCGGCTTTCGCATCCCATTTGCATCTTTCCTTACAAAGCGGGTCTGAATCTGTTCTGAAAAGAATGAAAAGACCGTATACAGCCGAAGATTATTATCGAACATTAGAAAAAATTAGGAGAATTAGGCCCGATATTGCCATTACGACTGATATGATTTCGGGTTTTTGCGATGAAAGCGAAGAGGAATTCAATGAAAGCGTTAATTTTGCCAAAAAATGCAGGCTTTCGGAAATTCATTGCTTTCCATATTCGCCAAGAAAGGGAACGTATGCTTACACTTTAAAAGATTTGTCATCGAATGTTAAGAAAGAAAGAAACTTAGCGTTAATCGAGACTTCTAAACAATTGAGGGATGATTACAAGAAAGAATTCTATGGCAAGGAAATGGAAGTTTTAATCGAAGAGTATTCAGAAAAAGAAAAAATCGGATATGGACACACTTCAAATTTCCTTTTGGTTAAAGTTAAATCCGATTCGAATATACACGGAAAAATAATGAAGATTGTTTATTCTAAGGATAATGCGGCGGATTGATTCAATTAAGTATTTATCGAATGAAATTGGAATAATTTTGACATTGTCTAAAATAAGATTGAATGATTCAATCCTTAATCTATAATATTCCGGCTTTTGAAAAGGAGATGAGACAATTATGGCAGTACCACAAAGAAGAACTTCGAAAACAAGAAAAAGATTAAGAAGAACCCATTTCTATTTAAAATATCCTACATTAGTTGCTTGCCCACACTGCAATGCAATGATCCAACCACACAAGGTTTGCCCAGAATGTGGATATTATGATGGAAAAGCAGTCATCAAAGTTGACAACGAATCTAAATAAGTTCTCAAATGATAAGATAAGCGCCTAGTGCGCTTTTTCTTTTTGCTTAAATTATGTAAAATATAATAAAGAAGGTAATTGATATGAAAATTAATAAATATTTCGACCATACATTGTTGGCTGCAAATGCTTCTAAAGAAGAGATTATAAAACTTTGTAAAGAAGCAAAAGAATATGATTTTATGAGCGTTTGCGTCAATCCTTATTATATAGGTGTCGCAAAAAAGGCATTAGAAGGATCTGATGTTAAAGTTTGCACTGTTATTGGCTTCCCATTAGGCCAAATGACAACGGATTCCAAAGCTTTCGAAGCTTCTGACGCCGTTAAAAAAGGCGCTGATGAAGTGGATATGGTCATAAACGTTGCTGCATTAAAAGACAAAGAATATGACTATGTCAAAAACGAAATTCATGCGATAAAAACCGCATGCGACGGAAAACTTTTAAAGGTTATTCTTGAATGTTGCTATTTAAGCAAAGATGAAATCGTGATTGCCTCGCGACTCGCTAAAGAAGCTGGCGCCGATTTCGTTAAAACCTCAACTGGTTTTGGAAAGGGCGGAGCAACGCCTGAAGATGTTAAAATTATGCGCGACACAGTTGGTGAAAACATGGGCGTAAAAGCGGCTGGTGGAATCCATACACTTGATGATTTCAATGCAATGGTCAAATCTGGCGCAAATCGCATCGGTTGTTCACATTCGATCGCCATTATCAAAGAGAGTAAATAATGAAAACATTATTGTATTTCGAAGACGCAGAAGGAATAAAAACTTCAGGAATTGGACGAGCAAGAAGTCATCAAATGAGAGCTTTGCAAAAAGCTGGAGTTGAATTTACTTGTGATCCCAATGATAAAGGTTATGTTCTTGCACATATCAATACGTTATGGGCAAAATCGCATAAAGTCTTGAAAAAATGCCATAAAATGGGAATACCTGTTGTTGTTCACGGACATTCCACATATGAAGATTTTCGCAATTCTTTTAGATGCTGGAAATTAATTGAACCAACCTTTGATAGACAAATCAAATATATGTATTCTCGAGCAGATTTAATAATCACCCCAACGCCTTATTCTAAATCTTTGATCGAAGGATATGGTTTTAACAAGAAGGTCCTTGCTATTTCGAACGGAATAGATCTTGATGAGTACAAAGAAAATATCGAGTCCCAAAAGGCTTTTAGAAAAGAATTTAATTTAAAAGAGAATGAAAAATTCGTAATGGGAATTGGCTTCCCTTTTGAAAGAAAAGGGTTGTATGATTTCATTGAAGTGGCTAGACAATTTCCTGATATAAAATTCTTCTGGTTTGGACATTTAGCGAGAATTTTAACCTCCACAAAAATGTTGAAAGCCATCAAAAACAAACCGGCTAACGTTATTATGCCTGGATATGTAAAAGGCGATTTAATTCATGGCGCTTTGCAAACAGCAACTTGCTTATTTTTCCCTTCATATGAAGAAACTGAGGGTATTGTTGTTTTGGAGGCACTGGCCTCTAGATGCCCGTTGGTCGTGAGAAATATTGATGTCTATAAGCCATGGTTAGAAAATGGAGTAAATGCTCATTTTTGCGATAATAACAAGGATTTCGAAAAAGAAATTAAACGCTTATTAAATGAAGGTGAAAACGAGAAAATACTCGATAATGGTTATGAAGTAGCGAAGGCTAGGTCACTAGACGTTATAGGTGAAGAACTCAAAAAGGCCTACGAAGAGTGCTTATCTACCTACAAAAAACAGAATTCGTAATATTTTTCGTTTTTTGTTGAAAAAAATACAGTTTAGTTTAAAATATCAATCGTTACGGAAAGAAGGTGAAATCCATGTCTGTTAAAGTTGTCGTTCGCGAAGGTGAAAACCTCGATGATGCAGTTCGTCGTTGGAAGAGAAACGTTAATAAGAGCGGTATTCTTCTTGAGACCCGTAAGAGAGAATGCTTCTATCCTACTTCATTAAAACGTAAAATGAAGTCCGAGATGGCTCGTCGTAAAAAATGGTAAAAACTAATCCTCGATAAATTCGAGGATTTTTTTTATTTCCTTTAATATTTTTGTCTCATTTTAAAAAAATACGTCTATTAATAAGTGATGAGACAATTTATTTATCAAGAAAGTAAAAAAGGATGTGGATTAGCATGCCTTAGAATGGCTATGGTAGAAGCCACAGGTGACAAAAACTACAAATATTTGCGCCTGGAAAAACACCCGCCTTACAATTTGAAAGAGTTACAGGAAATTGTAGCAAAAGAAGGAGGAAAACTAACTTTTTCAAAGGCGAGTTCGAAAGATTGTATTGAAGAAGCGTTATCTTTTCCTTGTCTGTTGCTACTAAAGGGCAAGGAATGCGAACATATGGTTTACGTTCCAAAGCGAAGCAAAACCAAGTTTCTTGTTTTCGATCCCGAGTTCGGCCCAAGTTGGATCAAAATCGAAGAATTGAAAGAAAAATGGGCGCTGATTTCAGGCACGATAGAGATGTTTAATGTGAGAAAACCTCGATATGCAAAGCCTAAAATAAGACCATTTAGTTCTTTGATTTTGCCAACCATTTGCACGATACTGTCTTTTGCATGCATTTATGGCGCATTTTATTTCATGCAAAATAATTCAAATTATTTGATTTCAATAAGTTTATTGACAGCATACGGAATTTTGGAAATAATGTCCCGTTTCGTGATGACTTCATCAATGAAAAAATTTGATGATCGCTGGATGAAATCCATTGTTTCAAAAAGAAAATATCTTAAAGAAAGATACATTCATTATCATTCTTTGAAGAAAACTTTATATCCAGATATTTTATCGTTAGTTAATTCTGCTGTTTTTGCGATATCGATTATAATATTGTTTTCTTTCAACAATTCGATATTTTTGATATCTGTGGCGGGTGTGATTATATATGTTTCCCTTTCTGTATTCATTTTCAAAAAAGCAATTTCATCTAAAAAATCTATCTTAGGGAAACTGGAGTCTTCGCTTTTTAAAGATAATTTGACCGATGAAGAAACATTGGATGCTTTAGAAAACATTAATAAAGAAAGTTATAAAATCGGAAAGATGCTTGGCTATGAAAAGATCATTTATGTCATAATGATCATTATGATGGCTTTGATACCTTTAGCTACAGCGGAAAATGTTACATTGAATTATTATTTGCTGCATTTTGGTGCGTTATTTGCAATTGGAGAAGCCCTCAGAAATCTATTCGAGTTCATAGCAAACAGAGAAAACAGAGAAAGAGAAATGATGTATTTTTATGAATATTTCTATAAAGAATAAATAAAAAGGCGATTTAAATGTCCAAATGTGGTAAATTTATAGTATATGGTAGTAGATTTTACAAACCCCTTCGGTGAAGAATTTGATTGGTTAGATGAGCATTACAATCATTTGGCTTCGACAACATTTAAAATGCTCAACGTTACAACAAATTACGAGATTGATGTCTCCTTAGTTGATGATGAAACAATTCATGAGATTAATAGAGATTATCGTAAAGTTGATAGAGTAACTGACGTAATAAGCTTCGCCTTTAATGATGACAAAGACCCGGCCAACGTGATATTAAATCCAGAAGTTCCAAGAATGCTTGGAGAAATATTGATTTGCTTACCTCAAGCAAAAAGGCAAGCCGAACAAATTGGAAACACCTTGCAAAGAGAATTATCTTTCTTATTTGTCCACGGATTGTTGCACCTTCTAGGCTATGATCATATGAAACCTGAAGATGAAGCTGTAATGTTCCCACTTCAGGATAAAATTCTTGAGGAGGCAGCTAAGAATGCTAACTAAAGATGAATTAGTTGGCTTGGCGATAAAAGCTAGGGAATTATCATACTCTCCATATTCTAATTTTAAGGTTGGAGCAGCAATTTTAACCAAGGATGGTGAATATTTTTTAGGCGCGAATGTTGAAAATTCCTCCTATCCAGTTTCTATGTGCGCAGAAAGAAATGCTATTTATAACGCCATGATGCATGGAAAGAAAAAGGATGATTTCGTAGCGCTAGCGATAGCTGCTGACTCTCCAAGGCCCTGTTCCCCGTGTGGCATGTGTCGACAGGCTATTTCTGAACTTTATCCTTTGTCTGCTCCGATTTATCTGTCGAATTTATCTGGAGACTTAAAAATTACGAACGCTAAAGAATTATTGCCATACGCTTTTGAGAAGGAGGATATGAAAAAATGAAATGTGGATTCTGTACAATTTTAGGTAAACCAAATGTTGGGAAATCTACCTTATTAAATGCAATTTTGTCGAAAAAAGTTTCGATAGTCACTCCAAAATCACAAACTACTAGAGATGACATCATTGGAGTTTATAACGAAAAAGATGCTCAATTGGTGTTCATTGATACTCCTGGGTTATTTGAAGGGGAAGAGTCTTTGTATAAACAAATGTATCGTTCCGCAAGAAAAAGTTTGTCTGACATTGACGTAGTCTTATACTTAGTTGATTCATCAAATAAAGACTATTCGGCGGATGATGCCTTGCTATCTTCAATAAAAACAGATGCTCCAATAATTGTCGTTTTCAATAAGATTGACTTAGCTAAAATTGATATGATGGAAGCACTTAAAGCACATTATTCCGAAAAATTCCCAGATTACAAACAAATTGAAATCTCAGCCTTAACTAATTTCGGCCTAAAAGATTTAAAAAATGAAATAAAGTTGCATCTCTCCGAAGGAATGCCATTCTATCCTGAAGATGTTTATACCGACAAAGACGCTTCTTTTATGGCAAAAGAGGTAATTAGAGAAGAATTGCTCCATTTTCTTAAACAAGAAATTCCTCATGAATGTGCGATTATCATTAAGTCATTTAATGAAAAAGCAAATAACGTCACAATTAAAGCCACTATAGTTTGTGAAAAAGAAACACAAAAGCCAATTATTATTGGGAAAAATGGCGATATGATTAAAAAAGTATCGATGACGGCTAGAAGAAACCTAGAATCCATGTGGGGCAAACATGTGACTTTATACACGGATGTAGAATGCATGCCCGGTTGGCGAAACGATACCAGAAAATTAGCTAAGCTTGGCTATGGAAAGAATGAAGATGAAGGGGACAACTATTGATCTGGAGGGGTATGTGATACACCTATCCGATTACAAAGACAGTGATTGCATGGTTAGTTTCCTCACTGATTCCGGAATTTATTCGTTTCAAGCTAGAGGAATCAAGAAACCTACTTCAAAAAACCACATATTATCGGCCCTTTTGACTAAAGCAAACGTTACATTGCTAAGCGATTCATCTAGATTAGTGTTAAAAGAATCTAAGTTGATTACTTATCCTAGCACTGGTGATAATTTCTTAGTTACCATTTGCTTGCAGTTCTTAAACGAACTAAATTCAAGAATCATGGAAGATGGCCGTCTTTTGTATCCCTTTTTGAATTTCACGTTGCAACATTTAATAGATTCTTCATCCATACTTACATTTTGCGCAATATATTTTGCTCAATATTTAAAAAGCGAAGGCTATGGCTTAAATGTTGATTCGTGCGTTTTTTGCGGAAAGAAAAATGATATTGTTGGAGTTTCTTTGATGAATGGTGGATTTGTGTGCCGTGATGACATTGAATATGAGTCAGAACGAAAAGAACCAAGATTCCTAAAAATTCTGAGGTTTTGTTTCCGCTGTGAATCGAATGATATGGCAAGAGTCAAGTTCGAAAACAAGGAATGTATACAAATCATATCGTTTCTTTCAACTCTTTATGAGGAAAGCGCCGGAATTAAATTGAAAAGCCTTGAATATCTAAGGAGAGCAATCTAACAAACCATATTGACTAGTATAACTCATCAATATATTCTAATTTTTGTATCGTTTTTATAAAAAACGAAGTAAAATTCTTAAGAAAGAAGGAGCCTATTACTATGGCAAATAAATTTAGTTTTGAAAAAGTTACAAATCATTTAATTTTAACGGGGTATGTTTTCCCTGGATCTCAAATCTACGGCGGATTATCTAACACTTGGGATTATGGTCCATTAGGCTCCGAATTAAAACGCAACGTAAAAGATTTGTGGTGGAAGAAATTCGTTCAAGAAAGCCCAACAAATGTAGGGCTCGATGCAGCGATTTTGATGAACCCACGTGTTTGGGAAGCAACAGGCCACGTTTCTACGTTCAATGATCCAATGGTCGATTGCAAGGCTTGTAAATCGCGTTATAGAGCCGATGAATTAATCAAAAAAGAAGTTCCAACAGCGGATGTCGATGCGATGACATTCGAAGAAATGGATAAATTCATTCAAGAACATGATATTGTTTGCCCAACATGCGGAAAGAAAGACTTCACTGGCATTAGAAAATTCAACATGATGTTCAAAACACATATTGGCGTTACGGAAGACGCCTCATCTGTCGTTTATTTAAGACCTGAAACAGCTCAAGGCGTTTTTATGAATTTCAAAAATGTCGCAAGAGCGTGTAGAAAAAAACTTCCTTTTGGAATTTGCAACGCTGGTAAGAGCTTTAGAAATGAAATCACTCCAGGAAATTTCACGTTCAGGACAAGGGAGTTTGAACAAATGGAGATGGAATTTTTCTGTCAGCCAGGAACTGATTTAGAATGGTTTTCATACTGGAAAGAATATTGCTTAAAATTCGTTGAATCTCTTGGGATCAAAGAAGATAACTTGCGTTTCCGTGATCATGAACCAGCTGAATTAGCGTTCTATTCAAGAGCAACAACCGATGTTGAATATGATTTCCCAACTCTTGGCTGGAGCGAAATATTAGGCGTTGCCGATAGAACAGATTACGATTTAGGCAGGCATCAAGAATATTCTAAAGAAGACTTGACTTATACCGAAACATATACAGATGAAGATGGTACAACGAAAACGAAATCTTATTTGCCATATGTCATTGAACCTTCTATGGGCTTAGATAGACTTATGCTCATGGTTATGGTCGATTCATACGATGAAGAATCCCTTCCTAATGGCGATGTTAGGACTGTCATGCACATGAAACCATCTTTAGCACCTTACAAAGTTGCTATTTTGCCTCTTCAAAAGAAATTAGTCGAAAAATCTGATGAGTTATTTGTTGAATTAAGCAAACATTTCAGCTGTACAACCGATTTAACGGGTTCGATTGGAAAACGCTATCGTCGTCAAGATGAAATTGGCACACCTTATTGTGTGACAATCGATTTTGATACCGAAAACGATCAAAGCGTAACAATTAGAGACCGCGATACAATGGAACAAATTAGACTTCCAATAAGCGAAGTCGTTGCTTATATCGAAAGTAAAATTAACGCTTAATTTCTAAAGGAACCTTAAAAATGTATTCGAAAGACCTAATCGAAAGCCTTTTAAAAGAAGCGGATATCGTGACGGTCATTTCTGCATTTATACCTGTCACGAAAAAAGGCCGTGGCTACGTAGCCATATGTCCTTTTCACGACGACAAAAATCCTTCTTTGAGCATTTCTAAAGAAAGACAAATTTTTAAATGTTTTGTTTGCGGAACTGGCGGCAACGCAATCAGTTTCGTGCAAAAACATCTGGGTATTTCCTACCAAGATGCGGTAAGAAGGGTAGCTGAAATCGTCGGTTTTAATGACGAAAGATTAGAAAAAGAACGTGAACAAATTAAAATTGATTATGTTAAACAGCCTTTGTTTGAAACGATAAATGATTTGCAAGCCTTCTATAAATATTCTTTAAGCACGCCTGAAGGAAGGGAAGCACAAGAATATTTAGCAAAAAGAAATATTGATAAAGATCAAATAAAGAAATATGGCATTGGCTATTCCATTAAAGATGGTCTTAAAACGATTGAATACTTGCAGAAAAAAGGCCATACACTCGATAAAATCAAAGATATCGGCATTGTTAGCTCAAGATCTAATTCCGATGCTAATTCTGGAAGATTGATTTTTCCATTAACCGATCCGAATGGCCAAGTCGTAGGCTTTAGTGCGCGAAAAATAGATCCAAACGATATTGACTCGCCTAAATACGTAAATTCGCCTGATACAAAAATATTTAAAAAAAGCCTTAATTTGTACAATTACGACAATGCAAAAAATACGGCTAGAAAAGACGGACACATCTATGTATTAGAAGGATTCATGGATGTTTTGGCCTTAGATAAGGCCGGCATATCAAGTGCCGTAGCGCTGATGGGAACTTCCTTAAGCGTTGAACAAATAGAATTACTGAGACGTTTGAATTGTGAAATTAGACTATGCTTAGATGGCGATAACCCAGGACAAAGGGGCATGATGAAAATCATCCTTCAATTAAACAAGGCTGGCATCCCTTTTAGACTCGTTTGCAATCCGAAAGATTTGCGCGATCCTGATGAAATTCTACAAGAATCGGGGCCTTTAGCTTTAAAAGAAAGCATGAATAATCTTGTTGAACCATTTCAGTTTCAACTAAATTACTATGAAAACGTCGAAAAACTCGTAAAAAAAGAAGATAGAATAAAAGTTTTAGAGTATTCGATACCGTTTTTGAAATCCATGCAAGATGGCCTGGACAGAGAAAACAACATTGTAAAATTATCTAAAGTGACAGGTTATGAACCAACAATAATTAGAGAACAAATAGGAAAAGCCGAAAAGATAGATGATTCAATGGATGAAGTTTCTTATGGAAATGGATTAAATCTGAGTCAAACAGCAACTGCTCAGCGTCAACTCAAGAAACTTGAAGCAGCAGAAAAGAAAACTTTGTATTATATGTTGCAAAACACCGATGCAGTCGAATATTTTAATAAAAACATTTTCAACTTTTACATAGATAAATATGAAAAAATTGCCGATTTAATCATCGATTACGTCGATAGAACAAATGAAAAGGTTAATGTTGCTATTTTGTATAATGAGATAGATCAATCGGAAGAAAGTGAAGAAGAGAAACAATCATTGAATGAAATAATAGCTAATTTGATTGATGATGAGGTTGCATATGAACCTTATACGGAAAAAAACATATCAGACTGTGCTAAACTGATATATGAAGAAAAAAATAAAATCAATAACAAGATGTCTTTAGATGATAAATTAAGAGAAACACCAGAAAAAAGCAAAGGTGAGCTCTTAAAACAATACGCTGATGCGATAAATAAAAGAAATAAGAAATAGAATGCAATCAATAAACGAAAACAATTTAAAAAGGCTATCAACAATCGTTGACATGGTTGATAATGGCTCAAAAATAGCTGATATAGGAAGCGATCATTGCTATGTGCCAATACTTTGCTGCAAAGAAGGCAAAATCGCTTTTGCCCAAGCAATTGACAATAAAAAAGGACCATACGAAAGAATGGTCAAAGCAATCGAAAATAGTGGCTATTCTAATATGATTGAGCCATCGCTTTCGAGTGGATTGGATGAATTAGACGATGATGTTGATACCTTAATATTGGCTGGTATGGGTGGCAAACTGATTATTTCTATTTTAGAGAAAAATCTGGCGAAACTAATAAACATAAAAACAATAATAGTTGACGCTCATAATGATAGGCCTGAATTAATAAAGTTCCTCGAAAACAATAGTTATCATTTAGAGAAAAACCAATTCCTTTATGAAGGTGGAATAGCATACGATATAATGAAGTGGAAGAAAGGCAAATCATTTAAAACGTATACTGAAGAAGAACTCATTTATGGTCCTTTAAACCTCATTACGAAGAGTGATTCATGGAGAAAGTATTGGCTGAATGAAGAGCAGAGAATAGCGAACGTGCTTAGCAAAACGGATTTGCCTATAGATAAAAGAAATGAATACGAAGATAAGCTAAAATCTATTAGAAATGTTTTGAAAAAATAACTATATAATTACTAAATATAAACTAATTAATTTTAGAAAAATTCGATAAATACTAATTATTTTTCAATATAAGTTTTTTACAATCATTAATAGTCGATTCTGAAGTGGAAGCACCCGATACAAGCATAATATGTTTGTATTCTTTAATTGAATCCAAATAAGGTTTTAATTCATTTTTATTTAAAACGGCTATACATTTTTTAAATGGGTATGCTTCTTTAAGAATCATTGCGAGTCTTTTTGTGTTATTACTGTTTTTACCACCAATAACAATTAAACAATCGGCTTCCCTTCCGCTATTAATGGCAGCGCTTTGCCTTTTTTCAGTTTCGAAACATTGTTTAGCAAAAATTAATGCACCTGGGATATGGTTAAGAATGTCATTAATTGACGATGAAATTTCATTTTCTGACATCGTAGTTTGGGAGATGACTAATGGCGAAACGGATTTTATTTTGGAATAGTCAAAGGGCTGATTTGGCTGAAATAAGAATATTTTTCTATCGTTTATACCCATAACACCGATTGTTTCCGCATGTTTTGCGATGCCTATGTAAATGACCTCGTTATTTTGGTTTATTTCGCTTATCACTTTTTGCTCGTTATTTTTAACAAAAATACAAGTTGCATCATAAACTTTCATGTGTTTTTGCGAAGCTATTTCATCTAAACGAGGGGCGTGGCCATGTGCAGAAAAAACTATTACCGAACCATCATTCAATGATAAAAGGTGCTGTTCAAGCGGTTTTTCGCGCTCATCGAGAACAATGAAACCATCAGCTTCAAGTCCTTTAACGACATCTTCATTATGAACCAATGAGCCGATAATATAAATTTTGCCATTTTTGTTTTCGTTTCTGGCTTTTTTAGCTGTTTCTAACGCTTTTTTAACTCCAAAGCAGAAACCGGATGGTTCGACAATTTTTACTTCCATAAGCAAATTATACAACCTTCTTTATTTTTTCCCTAAAAATTATTTATAATAATTAAGTATGAGTTTCAATGGTTTTTCACTATCTAAAAAAATGATCTCAGCGTTGGAAACGCTTGGATATAAGGACCCTTCAAAGGTTCAAAGCACGGTAATTCCTAAGGCTTTGCGCAATATTTCATTACTTGCCCAAAGCGAAACTGGATCGGGCAAAACACATGCATATTTGATTCCTATCATCGAAAGAACTGATATGAATCTCAACCGTGTTCAATCGATAATCATCGTACCAACGAGGGAATTAGCAAGACAAACATATGAATTTGCAAGGCAATTTCAACGTTTTTATCAAAATCTTCGCATCAGGCTGTATTCTTCTGAAATGGATGTTACTCAAAATGAAGAGGGGTCTAACATTCCACCGCAAATAATTATTGGTACGCCTGGTCGATTAAAAGATTTATTGGTTACTAAACATATAACAACGCTTCAAAATGTTAGAACGGTTGTTTTAGATGAAGCCGATATGTTGCTAGATATGGGATTCTTTGGGGATATTGAGGATATTTTCAGCGTACTTAAAGAGCCACAAATAATGGTCTTCTCAGCGACATTGAGACAAAACCTTCGTGATGAGTTGGCAAAGTTCGTTCGTTCCGACTTTGAATATGAAAGCGAGAAAACGGAAACGGCTGCAACAGTTAAACATCATTTGGTCGACATAAAACATCAAGGAACGGTTAATGCCTTATATTCCTTTTTAAATATAAGAAAGCCTTATCTTTGCATAATCTTTGCTTCAACCGTTCAAGTTGTTAACGAAGTTTCTAAAGGTTTAAAGGCTTTTGGCATCGATTCAGTATATTTCAGCGGTTCTCTTGATGATCGTTCGAGAAAGAAAGCCATAAGAGAAATACGTTCTAACAAATATTCAGTCATTGTTGCTAGTGATCTTTTGTCTAGAGGCATTGATATCCCAGATGTTACGGATGTTATCTCCGTTGATTTGCCTTCAGATATCGATTTCTATCATCATAGAGCTGGTAGAAGTGGAAGGTTCGGAAAAACCGGCGATTCATGGGTATTTTACAATTCTGATTCAGTTAAAGAGGCTCAACGCATAATGGATGAAGGTGTCGATTTTGACTTCTATTCTTTAAGAAACAACGAACTAAAAATCGATCCTGTTGGACTTTTGCCAAAAACAAAACTGAAAAAGAAAAAAGAACTTCCTGAAGAAGAAAGGAAGGAAATTGCGATTGCCAAAGCTTTATCAAGACCAAAACACGTTGAACCAATGTATAAGAAAAAGAAACAATTCGCTATCGAGAAAGTAAAAAAGAAGTATCGCAAAAAAGCCATTCAAAAATCGATCAGAAAACAGCTCGATAAGAAATATAAAGAAAGTGCCAAGAAGAATCCTGGCACAAAATAAATCCTTATAATTTATTAATTTCTGCGATGAGAGTTTCATAAACGGTGGCATCGTCCACTGTTTTTATTACTTGACCTCTCTTAAAAAGAACCCACTGTCCATTTCCGCCGGCAGCTCCTAAATCTGCATGCTTCGCTTCGCCCGGACCGTTAACGATGCAACCCATTATCGCAACAGTTTTATAAATTTTGTTGTCTTCAAGATATTTTTGAATTCTTTTAGCCAACGGCAATAAATTCACCTGGGTTCTACCACATGTTGGGCAAGAAATGAAGGTTGGCCATTCTTTCTTTAGACCTAAATCGTGTAAAAGTCTCGAAGCGGCTTTTATTTCTTCTATCGGTTCTTCAGTTAAAGAGATTCTAATAGTATTACCAATTCCTTCAAGCAAAAGTGGGGAAAGAGTTGCTGATGATCTAATTAACGATGTTTCCATTGGACCAGCCTCAGTAACGCCTAAATGCAAAGGATATGGGAAGAAAGATGCAGCCAAGCGATAAGCGTTGATTGTTTCGATTGCATCGCTACCTTTCAATGAAATAACAATGTCGTGAAAATCATGCTTTTCTAGCAATGCAACGTGCTTTTTTGCAGACTCGAAAAGGAATTCTCCTCGCACTTTCTCGTTTCCCGAATAAATCGTTTTGTCAATCGAACCGCCGTTAACACCGATGCGAATCGGAACATTGTGTTTTTTGCAAGCATCGACAACGATTTTAACTTTCTCGTCGTCACCAATGTTTCCCGGATTGATTCTTATGGCATCTACGCCAGCCTCAATAGCGGTTAAGGCCAAACGATAATCAAAATGGATATCTGCAACAAGTGGAATGCTAACGTTTTTCTTGATTTCTTTAAAGGCCTTTGCGTCTTCAAAATCAAGACAAGAGCAACGCATTAATTCGGCTCCAGCGGCGGCACATTCATTGATTTGCTGGCTTACTTCCATGATTTTTGATGTTTTTATTGAAGCCATCGATTGAATGATAATATGGTCGTTTCCTCCCATCAGGAGGCTGCCAATTTTAGTTTGTTTTGTTTTTTCTCTAGTGAACATATTAAAATTTTAAACTTTTTGCGATATTTCTTGTAGCACTTTTCGCTTAACTATGTTAATATTACCAACGCTTAAAAGAAAGAAGAGTGAATTAATATGGCAAAATCTAAACGTGATCAAGTAATCCTTGCTTGCAGTGAGTGCGGTGAGCATAACTACATTACAACAAGAAACAAAAAGACCCATCCAAACAAGATGGAAATCAAGAAGTTCTGCGGACGTTGCAAGAAAGAAACCCTTCACATCGAAACAAAGAAATAATAAAAGTAAGGCTTCGGCCTTATTTTTTTATAATTTATGAAAATAACAAAACTGCATTTTTCCCCGGAAGAAACCTGCAACACATATATTTTGGGCGATGAAGGAAAAGAGGCGATTGTCATCGATCCTGGTTCAAACAAAAACGATTGCTTGGATAATTACTTAGATAAACACCATTCTTCTCTAGATGCGATTTTAATAACGCATGGGCATTATGATCATATTTTCGGATTAAGAACATTGAAACATAAAGCGCCTACTTATATTGATGAAAAAGAAGAAGAGTTTTTAAACAATCCAAGGCTTAATCTCACATCTTATCGGAATGGCGATGAACTTTGCGTCGAAAATATCGACAAAATCTTGCTGACTGATAGACAAACACTAAAAATAAACGATTTGGAAATCCTTGCCATAGAAACCCCGTTTCATACGATTGGCAGTGTTTGCTATTACATAAAAAGCCTAAATGCTTTATTTTCTGGAGACACGCTCTTTCATTTAGGAATTGGGAGAAGTGACCTTCCAACCGGGTCAGAAAGAACGATTAACGCTTCTTTGAAAAAACTTACTCACCTTCCTAAAGATACTAAAGTCTATCCTGGGCATGGGGAAAATACCACTTTAGAGAACGAATTTTCCTATAATGATTACTTTAATTCGTTTTTTAAGTAGATACTTAAAGAAAATTGGTTTAAAATCCTATAGGTTATATATTAATCAAAGGAGAATATAAAAATGAACGTTACAGAATTACGCCCTGGCAACTACTTCGAAGATGAAAACACTTTATTCCAAGTCATCGATATCTTGCTTAACAAAACAGCTATGAGAAAGATGGTTGCTAAAGTCAAAGTTAAGAATGTCCGCACAGGCGCTATCACAGAAATCGCCCGTAACAGCGGATATGATGTTGAATTAGTCAGCATCACCAAAAAAGAAATGCAATATCTTTATGATGGCGGAACAACATTAGTCTTCATGGATCCAGAAACATACGAACAAGTCGAACTTCCAAAAGACACTCTTGCCCATGAAGCTCAATTCCTTGCCCCTAATGGCAATGTTGTCATGGTTTCTTATGAAGATGAAATCCTTGGCGTTGAATTACCAGCTAAAGTTGCATTAGAAGTTGTTGAAACTGAACCAGGCGTTCGTGGCGACACAATCAGCAATGGCGGCAGCAAAGATGCTAAATTAGAAACCGGTTTAACAATCAGAGTTCCTCTCTTCATCAATGAAGGCGAGAAAGTCATGGTTGATACCACAACAGGCAAATACGATAAGAGAGCATAATAACGATGACTGTTGAAATCTGGCAATTCGTCTTATATTTAGTCTTAGCCTTAATAGTTGGTGGCGTTGCAGGTTTCTTCGGTGCTCGCGCCTTGATCAAAAGCCAATTAAAGAAGAACCCTCCGATCAACGAAAAAATGATTAGAGCAATGTTTGCCCAAATGGGCAGAAAACCTTCTGAAGCTCAAGTCAGAAACATCATGAATTCCATGAACAAGAATTTGTAAGTTTCAAATTTAGCAAAGGAAAATGATAATGAAGCATTCAATTGGATTGCTTCATTTTTTATTTGTAATTGACGATTATTTATTGTTAAAATCAAAAAGAAAACAACAAACTTACATAGAATCTTTTCAAAAAAACGTTAATAATTGTTGATGTTTTAAGAACAAATGTCAAATTGAAATCTTAAACGATACAATGCGAGTTGCTTAAATTAAAAAATAATTGTAATTTTCTTATTGATAATAATTTTCATATAAATTTGCCTTAAATAAAACAATACATCGATAAACTCTTAATAAAATAGAAAATTGATGTATTTATCTATATACTATAAATCTACTAAAATAAAACTATTTCCATTCAACTGGCTTTTCTTCACCTTTCTTTAATCTTTGAATGTTCGAAGCATGTCTTAAAATTAAGATGAGCATTATTAATGTACTTATTAAGGCGCATTCCCAGCCATAATAAACTCCGCCGCCATAACCCAAATTGAACATTAGATAATCCATAATTCGTTGACTGTCAGTTGGCAAGCAAATCCTTACGATGAAGAAGACCCATTGCAACATAGAAATTATAATGCTTGAGAAAATTGTCGCTACGGACATGACACGTTTTTTCTTGAATAGAGCAACGAATACTCCAACGCACAAAGCGAGGTTCAAAAAGCCTTGACCGCCTGTTGCCCCCATGAAACAAGCAACGGCTTTTCCGCCTTTAAAATGTATCCAAGGGGAGAAACAATGACCTAGTGCTACGAAAAATAAAGTTAAGTAACTATAGAAAACTCCGTCATCCCAAAGGCTGTACGATTGACGGATGCCTGAAAATCTTAAAATTGCCCAAATAGTCCAGAAGGCGACTATAGCCTTTAAAATATCCAAAGTTATAACGGCAACACCGGCTTTTTTTCCAAATGCCCTTCCGGAATTTGTTCCACCTGAGTTATGGGATCCGTAATTTCTTGGATCATCATGAAAGAAAATTCTCCCAACTAAAACCCCATTAGGAATGCTTCCCATCAAAAAGCCAATTAAGCATGCGGATACTGCCACGATGATGTTCATCCATATATCGTTCATAACTTTTCTCCTTAAAACACAAAAATCTTAAATATTATCTATAGATAAGGTTACTTTTTCAATGAAAGTTTGTTATAATCTCATTTAGTTAGTGGTATTTTTACAAATTATGGACGACATTACAAAAGCAGAAAATAATTACACGGCTCAAAATATTGAGCTTTTAAGCGAATTAGAGGGCGTTAGAAAGCGTCCTGGCATGTATATAGGAAGCACTGGCCTTAGTGGGCTTCATCATTTAGTGTGGGAAATTGTCGACAACGCTGTCGATGAGGCTATTAACGGTTGGGGCAAGAAAATTACCGTAACAATGCTAAAAGATGGCTCTATATCTGTCGAAGACGAGGGACGTGGTATACCAGTCGATATCCATCCACAAGCTAAAGTTCCTGCCGTTCAACTTATCTATACCACTTTGCATTCTGGTGGTAAATTTAATAGCAGTGTGTATAAAGTAGCGGGTGGTTTGCATGGCGTAGGCGCAACCGTTACGAATGCTTTATCTGAATATTGCGAAGTTACAATTTGTCGTGATGGCAAAATCTATCATATTGGTTTTAGCAACGGTGGCAAACTAACTCAGCCATTAGAAGTTATCGGTACAACTAATAAACATGGTACTTTGGTTCATTTCAAACCCGATTCAACCATTTTTCCAAATGTTAAATTCTCTTGGGATACAATTGCTAATCGTCTAGAGGAGAAAAGTTATCTTTTAACTGGAGTTCATTTCGTTTTAAAAGATCAAAAAACCGGAAATAATCACGATTTTTATACAGAACATGGTTTGAAAGAATTTGTCCAAGCCATGACACAAAACAAAACTCCACTAGGAGAAACGCTTTGGTTCGTCGATAAAACGAATCCGATTGAAGTGGAAGTCGCTATGCAATGGTGTTCGGGCGATTACAACGAAAATGTCATTTCATATGCAAACGACGTTAAAACTGGCGATGGTGGAACCCATGAAACCGCCTTTAAATCTGCCTTAACAAAAACCTTAAACGAATGGGCGTCGCAAAATGAATTAATAAAGCCAAACCAAACCTTAGATGGTTCCGATATTCGTGAAGGCCTTACTGCTATAGTTTCCGTTAAAGCCGCGGATTTGCTATTCGAAGGCCAAACAAAAGGAAAACTTGGTTCAACTGAAGTTACTCCGGTCGTATCCAATGCCGTTCAAAATTTCCTTACTTATTATTTGAATGAACATAAAGATTTCGCTTTAGATTTAATCAAGAAATGCCAAGCATCAAAAGAAGCGCGTGATGCTGCAAGGAAGGCAAAAGAAGCAGCTCGTGGCGCTCAAAAGAAGAAAGTTGTCGACTATATCATTTCTGATAAGTTAGCTTCAGCGCAGTCCAAAGACTACAAAAACAACGAATTATTCATCGTTGAGGGTGACTCTGCTGGCGGCTCAGCTAAAACTGGACGTGACCGTATGCACCAAGCTATTTTGCCTTTGAGAGGTAAGCCATTAAACACGGATAGTTTAGGCATTGATAAGATTATTGCCAATACGGAATTCTCCACTTTGATTCAAACAATTGGAGCAGGCGTTGGTCAAGAATTTGATGTTTCAGCCTCAAAATACGGCAAAATCATTATTATGACCGATGCCGATACGGATGGCGCTCACATTCAAACATTGTTATTGACATTCTTTTATAACTTTATGAAACCTCTTATAGATGCTGGCATGGTTTACATTGCACAGCCTCCTCTTTATCGAGTCTATAAAAAGAGTAATCCAGCAAACCATATATACTGTTGGAACGATGAAGAATTGGAAAAGGCAAAAACGAAAATTGGTGCTGGCTATGGCATTAATCGTTACAAAGGCCTTGGCGAAATGAACGCAAGTCAATTAGCCGAAACGACAATGGATAAAAAGAAACGCGTTTTGATGAGAGTCAAAATTGACGATCCACTTGTTGTCGAAAAAAGAATCAGCGTCTTAATGGGCAAAGATTCAAGTGCTCGTTGGAATTGGATTGAAGAAAATGTTACTTTCAATGAGGAAGATTCATTCCTTGCAGAAGTCGAGAAAGGCAAGTAATTATGGCAAAAAAGAATAAAGAAGAAGAAATCGTTATCGAAAACATAATTTCCGACACTCTTGACGAGATGATGGGCGCAAAATATGCAATCTATGCAAAAGACGTCATACAAGATCGTGCAATTCCTGATGCAAGAGATGGTTTAAAGCCCGTTCAACGTAGAATCATTTTCGATATGGCTAAGACCGGCAACACGATTGATAAGCCTACCAAAAAATGTGCTCACATTGTTGGCGACGTCATGGGCAAATATCACCCGCATGGCGATTCATCAATCTATGAAGCTCTTGTTCATATGTCCCAGCCTTGGGGATACCGTTATCCATTAATCGATTTCCAAGGGAATAACGGTTCAATCGATGGAGATGGACCAGCCGCTTATCGTTATACAGAAGCGAGATTATCGGCATTAGCCAATGAGTTAGTTGCGGATTTAGACCGTAACACCGTCGATATGGAACTAACTTTTGATGACACCGAGCTCGAACCAACCGTCCTTCCTTGTCATTTTCCTAATTTGTTCGCCAACGGCACGGAAGGTATCGCTGTCGGTATTGCGACAAGCATCCCTCCTCACAATTTAGGAGAACTTTCACGTGCTGTTGCCCATAGAATCAAACATCCAAATTGTGATTTAGAATCCTTGCTGAATTATCTTCCGGGACCAGATTTTCCAACTGGCGGTATCATTTATGACAATGATTCCATGAAAGACATTTACCGTTTGGGAAGAGGAAAAGTCACAATTTCATCAAAATATGAATTTGTTGATGACGGAAAGCAAAAACAAATCATCATCACGGAAATTCCATATAGAACAAATAAATCTGAACTCGTTAAATCAATCGACCAAATAAGGCACGATAAAACAATTCCTGGTATCGAGGAAGTGCGTGATGAATCCGATAAGGAAGGAATTCGTATTGCCATCGATTTAAAAAACGAAGCAAAACCAGAAGCAATCATAGCCTACTTATTAAATAAGACAGAATTAAAGGTTTCTTATAGCGCCCATATGGTCGCCATTGTTGATAATCGTCCAAAAACGATGAATCTTATCGATTATTGCGATTGCTATATTGCTCACGAACTCGAAGTTATTTCTCGCCGCACTCGTTTTAATCTTGATAAAGATACAGCAAGAATAAACATCGTAAACGGCTTAATTAAAGCAATTTCTATTTTGGATCAAGTTGTCGCAACAATCAGAAAATCGAAAGATAAGGCTGATTCGAAAATCAACATTCAAAAAGAATTCGGTTTTGATGAGGCTCAATCTGAAGCGATTGTCACGATGCCTCTTTATAAACTCTCTCACACTGATGTCACAGTCTTAGAGAAAGAGAGAGATGATTTAAATGCAGATATTGCTTACCTTGGCGACTTATTGGTTGATCAAGGCAAGAGAGAAGACCTAATTATCTCTGAATTGAACCGAATTGCCAAAACATATGGCGACAAAAGAAAAACTGATATACGACCAGCTGAAGAAGAAAATGTCGTTATTAACAAAAGAGACCTTATCGCCGTTGAAGATGCCTTCGTTGTTGCTACAAGGGATGGCTACATCAAACGTTCAAGCCTTAAATCCTGGAAGGGCAGCGGTGGTCATAATGGAACGCGCCCAGGCATCAAAAATGGGGATACATTCGTTTTTGAAGCCCAATGTGTCACAACAGATTATTTAATCTTGTTCACGTCAAAAGGAAATTTCTTATACATTCCAGTAAACGAAATCAAAGAAGCGAAGTGGAATGATGAAGGATTCCATATATCCTCTTTAATTAATGTGGTCCCTGATGACAAAATCATCGGAGGTTTCGCCGTTAGAAAGTTCCGCGATGACTTATTTATCATCATGCTTACGAAAAATGGCTATATCAAACGTTGTAGGCTATCCGCATTTGAAGTAATTAGAAAATCAAAAGCTATCGCAGCTATTCGCTTAGGAAAAGGTGATGAATTGATTGATGTTTGCTTTACTACGGGGCAATCTAACATCTTCATCGCTTCAAAAGAAGGCAAAGCAATTTTCTATAACGAAAACGATATCGGAATCACCAACCCAAAGACTTCAGGTAACAAAGCAGGCTCTTTCAGAGGAAAGGAATTAGCTGGTATGCTTTCGTATGCTCCTGAAGAAAAACTAGGAAAAATCATCCTTGTAACGGATTGGTGTCATACGAGAGTCTTTGACATGAACAAAATTCCTTGTGGTCACAGATTAGATAAAGCGTTCACGCTATATAGCATGTTCAAAAAAGAACCTCATAATCTAATCTACCTCCAAAAGGTCGAGGGCTTAGAAACTCCTTATAAAGTTGATTCTATCTTAAGTGATTATTCGAGATATGACATTACTTTCGACGATTTCTACCTTACCCCAATGGAAAAATATGCAAAACGTCCAGATGAGTTCTCGGCAAAGAATCATATTTTAAGAGTTTCTCGTGAGATGTCTCCTTTACTTGATGAGACAATCAAATCGTATGAGCCAGCTCATCAGGAAGAATCAGCTGAAGAAACAATAGAAGAGAACAAAGCGGAAACGAGTGAGACATTTGAACAAATTTCCTTATTTGATGATTTAAATGATGAAGAATAAAGCAATACCTTTCGCCATAGCGACATCTGTCTACCAAATCCCTATATCCTTTTATATAGAGAATGGAATAAAGCACATTTTGCTAGACCTAGATAACACTTTGGCTTCATATAAAGAT
The DNA here is from genome assembly GCA_963638555.1 of bacterium. Classification (GTDB taxonomy): domain Bacteria; phylum Bacillota_I; class Bacilli_A; order RFN20; family CAG-826; genus UBA4951. The sequence continues at coordinate 35,202 of CAVHQU010000003.1, forward strand.
AAAGTTCCGTCAAAAGAAACAAAAGATTTGATTCAAAATTTAAAAAATAACGGTTTAAGCGTTGCCATTGTTTCAAACAACACCAGTGAAAGAGTTCATAATTTTGCAAAGGAACTTGGCATAAAAGCCTATTGCAATATGAGAAAGCCATTTGCTGGCCCTTTGAAAAAAGTCATCGCGGATGAAGGACTCAATCAAAATGAAACAGTTTTAATTGGCGATCAGATATTAACTGATGTTTATGCCGCAAATAAAGCGGGGGTTAGGGCAATACTTTGCAAGCCTCTAACACCATTAGATCCGCCATGGACAAGAATCAATCGCTTCCTTGCTAGAGGAAAAATGAAGAAATTATATAAAGAGCCTTATAAACATATGTGGAAGGAGATTTTATGAAAACATTTCAAAGCTTGAAACGTTGCTATCATTGTGGAGCCGTAATTCAAAGTGAAGACCCAACGAAAGAAGGGTATTTGCAAGAAGAACTGAGTGTCAAAACCGATGATCGAGATGTCGTTTTATGCGATTCATGCTATAAAAAACAACGTTACAACCGTGCCCCTAAGGCAAACGAGGCATCAAAAGATCTCTTGACTATGTTGAAAGATGCCAAAGCAACCGATTCGATGATTGTATCGGTTATCGACTTGACTTCTTTTGAATGCTCTTTTATGTCAGACGTTCTTGAAATAATCAAAGGTCTAAAATACATAATCATCGCTAATAAGCGAGATCTTATGCCAAAAGAATACACCACAGAAGATTTAAAACGACATATCGAAAATGTTTATGCTGAATATGGGACGAAAATCGACCCTGACAATATATTCTTAACCTCATTGTTATCTGATGGTGATATTTCAGAGATAGTCGCAAAGATTAAAACTGAGCGAAATGGTCATGATGTCTACATCATCGGAGATATCTCAAGCGGAAAATCTACCTTTCTTAACGCATTTTTAAAGAATTATAAAAACAAATCCAATCACGCTGTCGGGGTCACTAAATATTATGGAACCAATACTGATGTTCTTAGAATTCCACTAGATTCAGCATCTTTTATCTATGATATTCCTGGATCTGAATTATCTAATTCATTTTATCGACTCACAAAGCAAGATAAAGGCTTAGCCAAATATCTAATAACGGATAAGCCATATGTCAGTAAAAAAATATCGATATCAAAAAATGGTTCGTTGTTTGTTTCATCATTGTTTAGAATTGATTATCTAGGTGATGATAAAAAGATAACAATGAGTTTGCATTTGCCGGCAAAAATTCAAGTAAAAACGGTATCTCCAAAGAAAAACATGGATGAATTATTTATGAAATATCATTCTAAGAAAGCTTTGAAACCTACATTATCGTTTATTGAATCGATTAGTGATTACGATATCTTTGATGCAACACTTGAAGATGCAAATCATCAAGAATTGGCAATCTCTGGCTTGGGTTGGCTTTCTTTCAAGAGCAAATCTCAAATCAGGTTAAGAATCTATGTGCCAAAAGGAATTGGCATTTATGCCGGAATGGCGAAAGGACACAAAAATAATGTTAACACCAAAAAATAAGGCTTATTTAAAAGGTTTAGCCAATCATTTAAAACCGCAAATTAACCTCGGAAAAGGCGAAATCGATGACGGAGTCATTTCTTCAATCAACAATTCTTTGGAAGCCCATGAACTGATTAAAATAAAGGTTTTGCAAAACTCTAATGAATTATGCAATGATTTAGCTTCCGAAATAACGAAGAAAACGAAATCTGAATTGGTTGATATCATCGGCAGAACGATAATCTTATATCGCGAAAGCAAGAAAAATCACAAAATTACTCTCTAAAATGGAACGTTTGATTATATTTGGGGGAACATTCGACCCAATCCACAACGGTCATTTAAGAATTGCCAGAGAAGCATCCCTTATTTTGAATGCTGATGTAGTTTTCGTTCCGGCTAAGGCACCAAGATGGAAGGAGCCAAACGCAAGCGAAAAAGATAGATTTAAAATGCTTCGCTTAGCCATTCAAGAAAACGGCTCTCCATCGTTTTTTGTCGATGAATGTGAATTAGAAAGAAAAGATGAAGTTACTTACTCAATCGACACAATAGAATATTTCAAAAGAAAATATCCGAAAAAAGAACTTTTTTTGCTTATTGGAGCTGACGAAGTCAACAAATTTCCAAATTGGCATAAAGCGGAGGAACTTTCGAAAATGGCAAGAGTCATTTTTGCCAATCGACCAGAAATAAATATCGACCAGAATATAGTTAACAATTATAAAATGGTATCTTTGAATTTCTATGAGTCCGGTGAGGTTTCCTCCAGTGCAATAAGAACTCTACAATCGATCGATACGCCAGCAAAGGTTTTAAATTACATTATTGAGAATAACCTTTATTTTATGAAGAAACTGCATTATTTCTTAAAAGATAAAAGACTTAACCATTCTTTGTCTGTGGCGAAAGTCGCTTATTCAATTGCTAAGGCTAATAAAATAGAGAATCCAGAAAGAGCATATATCGCAGGAGCCCTTCATGATATAGGAAAAGAACTTTCAAAAGAAGACTCACTTAAAATTATGTTAGAGTTTTTCCCTGAGTATAAAGATTACCCTGATTTCTCCTTTCACCAATTCACCGGATCATATTTAGCCAAAAAAGAATTTGGTATCAAAGACATCTCAATACTTGACGCGATCAAATACCATTGCACTGGGAAGGCTCATATGTCTCAATTAGCAAAGATTATTTATGCCGCTGATAAAATAGAACCGACAAGAGGCTATGACTCATCATCATTAATAAAAGACTGCTTAAACGACTATTATGTAGGATTCTTGCATGTTATAAAGGAAAACGCAAAATTTCTATCGGCTAAAGGCGATTCAACGAATGTTCCTTTAACTAGAGAATGCTTTGATGAATATTTAAATAAGGAGAGCAAAAATGATTAAATTAGAAGAAGTGATAAATCTACTCGATGAAAAGAAAGTGGAGGATATCGTAAGCGTAGACGTAAAAGATAGAACACCATTTTCAGAATACTATGTCATAGGGACGGCAAGCAACGAAAGGCAGCTTGAAGCAATAGCCCAAATACTAGATGATTACATTTACGAAAAGGAAAAGCTATTCGCCAAGAAAGATGGAACTCCTGAAAGTGGATGGTATGTAGTCGACATAGGAAACATAGTCATTCACGTCATGACAAAAGATAAAAGAGAGCTCTTTAAATTAGAAGAAATTAAATAAATAAAAGTATTTGTTAGACCACAGTCAATGTATGGCTGTGGTTTTTTGTTTTTTTATTCATCTTATAGTCTTTTAATGCAAATAGAAGAAGAAATAAAGAATGAATCAGATCTAGATCTTTTTTTGATGGAAAACAACAAAAAATGACTTATTATTAGTAAACTTGTGATAATGAGTTTTATCTGATTAGTAAAACTTAGCAAAACTTCTATTTGAATTAGAAGAAGTAAGGATAAAACATTTTAAAATAGTAATTTTGCACTATCTTTGATTTTTATGTTTTTAACTGAAAAATAAGTTACTTCGCATAATGTCCGTTATGTTAACAAAAAGAAGTAAAAAAGACTTACTAAAGCATTTATATTTTCATTTAATATTTTAAAGAATTAATTTTCCACATAATTTTTATAGGTTTTCAACATCTTTTTAAAACTACTAATTATTAACTAAACGATATTTTGAGCAAATAATATAGCTTTTTGACAACTAGTGTCATTTGCTAAACTGGATTATAAACTTATTAAAATATTAAAAACCCTTATTTTATTATTTAAATGACTATTCATTCATCAACTTATCGCATTTCATAAAAGGTAACAAATCATAAATAGACTTTGTTTATCGTTGTGACAAGTAATGTTTATTTATACTTATTCAGTAATCTTTTACCTATTTAAATTATTGTCAACTTTAATAATTTTTTATAAAGAACTTTAATAAATAAAAATGGATGGAATTTTTCATTCCATCCATTCCAATTACGAATGTCAATCTTTATTCAAGAATTTCATCAATTGGCGTTCCGATTAAATTGGTCCCTCTTGTTAATCCGAAGTTTTTAAGTATTGTTGCACCTATATCAGAGAACGTTTCTCTTTCTTCTAAATACCTGCCATTTTTAATGCTTGGCGAATAAACCAATAATGGTATTTTTTCTCTTGTGTGGTCCGTTCCTTTGAATGTTGGATCATTTCCATGATCGGCGGTAATCATCAACAAATCATCTTCATGCATAACACTTATCATTTCGCCGATTCGTTTATCTAAATCTTCCAAAGCTCTCGCGTAGCCCGGTGCATTTCTTCTATGTCCATATTCCGAATCGAATTCTACGAGATTAACGAAACATAGCCCAGACCAATTTTCATCTTTGACTTGATCAATCGTTTTATCCATTCCATCCATGTTTGAAATGGTATGTACGGTTTTCGTAACGCCAGCCATATCGAATATGTCAGAGATTTTGCCAACGCAGCTAGTCATGAAACCATGGTCTTTTAGGGTTTCCATGTCAGTTTTATGAGGAGGCTGCAACGCATAATCATGACGATTGGCCGTTCTCTTAAAGTTATCTTTATTTGTTCCGATAAACGGTCTAGCGATTATCCTGCCAACACGATATTCCGGTCGAAGACATATTTCGCGGGCGATTTCGCAACAACGATAAAGCTCTTTAACTCCAGTCGTTTCTTCGTGCGCGGCGATTTGCAATACGGAATCTGATGACGTGTAAACTATCAGTGAATTATCCCTCATTTGTTCTTCTCCAAGAACTTTGAGTATTTCAGTACCGCTTGATGCGTAATTGCCGATTATTTTATGTCCTGTCTTTTCTTCTAATTCATCGATTAATTCCTTAGGAAATCCAGTTTCCGTAAAGGTTTTAAAAGGTTCTTTTGTCAAAATTCCCATCATTTCCCAGTGGCCTGTTAAAGTGTCTTTGCCATTCGAAGCTTCACGGCAACGAAGCGCATAACTATTTCGGTGATTTTTTACCGATTTTACACCCATAATATTATCGAGTTCTCCGATGCCAAAACTCTCCATGTTGGGAACGTTAAGCCCGCCGATTGATTCTGCAGCATGTGCCCAAGTGTTAGAACCAACATCGCCAAATTTATCGGCATCTGGCTCTTCGCCAACTCCGGCACTATCAGCAACAATCAAGAATATTCTTTTGAATTTCATTTTATGTCTCCTTATTAATAAAGATAGTTTCTTCTCTAACAATTGATTATATTTTATTTTCTGGATGCATACAAATCATATGCAGACATAATCCTCTTGCTGGAAACCTCCGTATATATTTGAGTAGTTGCAACGTTAGCGTGCCCGAGCATTTCTTGCACAGCTCTTAAAGAAGCGCCATTTTCCAATAAGTGCGTTGCGAAACAATGTCTTAATGTATGGGGAGAGACAGAACTGTCTATGCCTTTTTGCTCAGCATATCTTTTTATTTGCATGAAAAAATAGTTTCTTGAAATTTCCTTCCCCTCTCTATTAAGGAAAATTATTTGTGATTTCTTGGCACCGATATTTCTTTTTCTTGGCCCATCAATGTATTTTCTAAGGTATTCCATGGCAAAATCGGATATCGGCACGGTTCTTTCCTTATTGCCCTTTCCATAAACTTTGATTAAACCGTTTTGCATGTTAACATTTTTAAATTCCAATGATAAAAGTTCCGAAACGCGCAAACCTGTAGCATACATGACTTCAAGCATTGCTTTATCGCGCATTCCGTTATCTTTTGTTATATCCGGAGCATCAAGCAAATCATCGACTTCTTCAGATGAAAGGACAAAAGGCAGTCTTTTTGACGATTTTGGCTTGTCTACCTGGGGTAATTCCCCTTCAAAATATCCTTCATCTTGCAAAAATGAAAGGTAATTCTTCAAAAAACTAAATCGTCTTAGAATGGTTGCTGATGATCTAGACATTTCGTCTTGTTTGATTACAAATTCAGGAAGCATATTTATATCAAGATCTGATGTGTCTTTAACGCTTGGAAAATTATCTAAGAAAATTTTAAAGTCTTCTCGGTAATTTTTTACTGTTATCTCGCTGACTCCACGTTCCGTCCTTAAATATTTTATAAACAGATTCAAAGATTCATTTAGGTCCATCTTTTTTCTTTACCTCGTTCGCCATCTTCAGAACTGGTTTTTTCATTTTTCTATTGAGTTCATTAACTAAAAGTTTCGTTTTATCCATTTTTTCATATTCGGAAAAATTCCAAAAATTCATCTGGGTTATTTCATCTTGCGGATCGTATAGAGACTGAATTGTAACGCCAACAAGACGAATGAGCATTCCAAGATAATTTTGTTCGTAGAGTTTTATTGCGTTGTAAGAAATTTCATTGCCGTCATCAATTCCTTCGGATAGCGAAATCGATTTATTGTGATTTTTAAAATCCGCATCTTTAACGGTTAAAACGACAGTTTTCCCTTTCTTTTTATCTCTTTTGATGCCTTCAGATACTTCAAAAGAAAGTTCTTTAATCTTATTTTCGATTATGTATTCATCGTTCGTATCATATGAGAAAGTCTCGCTATGCCCTAAAGATTTAGGGTTGTACGGCGTTGGATCAACGACATCATCCCCATAACCATTTATCTCTGCTTTGATATTTGTGTACGATTTTCCGAAAAGTTTTTTGATTCGTTCGTCGTCGGAATCTATTCTTTCTTTTAAATCACCAATTTTTTTGATTCCCATTTCATATAATTTTGCGGAGGTTTTCCTACCAATCCCAAAAAAAGACTCAATCGGAAGAGGATAAAGTGTTTCCTTAAGATTTTTTCGGTAAATGAATGTAATGCCCATTGGCTTTTTCATATCGCTTGCCATTTTAGCTAAAAATTTGGTGGGGGCCACACCAATCGAGCATTTTAAGCCTATTTCTTTTTTTAACGTGTCCATGATATTTTGGAAATACAATTCAGGATTAGCGATTCCCTTGCATGCTTCGCTCATATCGACATATCCCTCATCGATGGATGCTTCTTCAATGATTAAAGAATATCTTCTCAAAAAAGAAAAAAATGAACGAGACATCATCTCATAATAGCCAAAATCTGGTTTTATGAATAATCCATTTGGACAAAGTCTTTTTGCCTCGAAATATGGCATTGCAGAATGAACGCCATATTCTCTAGCTTTATAAGACGCTGTTGAAACGACGCCTCTTGCTGTCTCTGAACATATAATTACCGGTTTATCGACTAGTGTTGGATCTTTGATTTCCTCACATGTTGCGAAAAATGCATTTAAATCTATATGCATTATTATCTTACTCATAAGATTATTATAAGTTATATCAAATCGAAAATGTTAACAAAATTAAAGTTTTTTTGTGATGAAATCGAATAATTGTTTTACCGAAACACCGAATTGTTTTTCTTGATTTTCTAAGCTATCGTGTTCAATGAATGCATTTGGTAAAGAAAAGAAAAATGCATTCCCGGCAAATTTGCTATCGAATAAGTAATTTTTTACCGAATTAGCAAAACCAATCTCTGTACCATATGCATCATAAACGACTATGTTTTTATAAGAGCAAGCTTCTCTTAAAAGATCTTCATCAAGAGGGTTTTGAAAAATTGCATTAATTAACAATCCATCGAATTTTGCTTCATTTAACAATTTTTCAAACAATTCTTTTCCATGTGGTCCAACGGCAATAATCGCGCTGTTTTTGTCATTTCCTTGATGGATTGTTTTCCATTTTGCAAACGTGACGGTTTCTTTAACATCAATTTCGTTAACATCTTGGAATGAACCGACATATCTAATTGCAAAAACCCCATGGCCTTTTTCCATTGAAAGTTCCATTAACGCTTTTGCCTCGCTTAAGGATGATGGCATGGAAATCGTGATATTTGGTATGCTTTTTAAGAAAGCGACGTCATAAATTCCCATATGAGTATCGCCAGTCGTTCCTATCAATCCCACTCTATCTATAAGAATGGTCATATCGGCATTTATTCTTGCACAATCGTGTGATATTTCATCATACGCTCTTTGCAAAAACGTAGAATACATGCAGAGAATTGGGTGAACGTTTGATAAAGTTATGGCCCCTGCAAATATTGCGGCGTGTTCTTCAGAAATTCCAAAATCAAAGCAACGATCTGGATTTTCTTCAAACGCTTTGTCCAAGAAGCTTCCTTTGATCATTGCCGGGGTTATCAAAATTGCGTTTTTGTTGTTTTTTAATGCCTCGCTTGCTAATACACCTACGTATTTCGAAAGAGAGATTTTGCCTTCGTGTTGATTTATAGGTAATCCGGTATTAATATCGAAACGATCTACGTGATGCCAATCCCCTGAAGCATCTTCTTCCGCTAGTTTATACCCCATGCCTTTTTTCGTAAAAGTATGCACAATAACAGATTTTTCACATTTTTTAGCTTTTGCAAATGCTTCATCAAGTGCATTAATATCATGGCCATCAACTGGTCCAATATAATCAAGTCCAAAAAATTCAAAAAGGTTTGTTTTAGCTTTACCACTTTCGATAAGAGTTTTGTTTTCTGCTTCTTGTTTATAATGCGGAGAAAGATTCCTTAAAGTCTCTTCTAACCCGCCAACTGGTTTGGAAATTGACATGTTATTGTCATTAAGAACGATGATAACTTTATTTTTGCGGGAAACTATGTTATTCAAGGCTTCTAAAGAAATTCCGTTTGCTAAAGATGCATCTCCGATTACTGCGACAACATTGTATTTTTCTTTGCTAAAATCTCTAGCGATCGCGAAAGCTTCCGCGGCCGAAAGAACTGTTGAACTGTGCCCAGCTTCAAAACAATCGTAAATCGATTCTTTTCTTTTTATGAAACCAGCAGGCCCATCGTAACAATTTAATTTTGAAAGATCTCTACCAGTCAATAATTTATGCGTATAGCATTGATGACCAACATCAAAAAGCAATTTATCTTCAGGGAAATCAAACGATCTGTAGAGTGAAATCGTTAATTCTACAATTCCAAGATTGCTCGAAAGATGCCCGCCGTTGGCGGAGACGTCTCTTAATAGTTCTTCTCTAATTTCCCTTGCAAGTTCTTTTAACGATTCCTCATCTAAAGTTTTTACAAAGTCTGGTCCTTTTATTTTCTTAAAATCGAATTTCTTCATTTTAATATACTAAATAACTACTAAATATATGCTTATCAATAAGCTTATTTATCAGATGCTGTCGTAAGTTTCTTGATCCTATCTTCTGCTTCATCTAAAGTTGTTGTCAGCTCTTTGATAAGTTTCATTCCTTCTTCATAAAGTTTCAAGGAATCTTCCAAAGAAAGAGTGGAATTTTCGACATTTTCAACAATTTCGTTTAAGCGATTCATCTTCGCTTCAAAATTCATCTTTTCTTCCATTTTATTGTTCTCCTTCAAGGACTTCGGATATTATTATACCATCTTTTAGTTTAGTTTTAATCTTTTGTCCTTTTTTAACGCCTTTTTTCGATGTTATTGGGTTCCCTTGTTCATCAATCGTTATTGAATATCCTCTTTTTACGATATTGTCTGGATTTGTAGCATTTAGCCTGGCATTTAAGGAGTCTATGCTTTTTCTTTCAAACGATATTTGATTGGCTATCGCTTTGTCTAAATCTTTTTTCTTCTTCAAAACTTCATCTTTAGCATTTGAATATATTGAAGAGGGTTTCAAAAAGAATTGTCTTTTACTTAAATATTCTATCTTTTCTTGATAATTGCTTATTTTTTCTTCGATTTTTGTCTTCAATGTTTCCTCGAAATCGATCAATGATGTACGTATGTCATCTTGATTTGGCGTAGCCGCTTCAGCTGCTGCTGTTGGGGTGGAAACTCTTAAATCAGCCACGTAGTCGATTAAAGTGACGTCTATTTCATGGCCTACTGCCGAAATAAATGGAAATGGGCACTCCGCAAATGCTCGTATCAATTTCTCATCGTTGAAAGCCGATAGATCTTCGCTTGAACCTCCACCACGAGCAACTATTAGCGTATCAATATTGCTTTCTTTTGCATCATTTAAGGCGTTCATTATACTCTTTGGCGCGTCAGTTCCTTGAACCTGGGCATAGAAAAAAATCATCTTAGTCAAAGGCCATCTACGAGTTATGTTTCTTCTCAAATCCGATTCTGCAGCACTGTCTTTTCCAACAATTATGCCGATTGTTTCCGGTATTTTAGGAATTGCTCTTTTTCTGCTTTCATCGAAAAGCCCCTCAGCCGCTAATTTCTTTTTTAGATTTTCTAAAGCGATTAAAGCCGCTCCAAGTCCATATGATTGAATCGCAAAAACCTGCAACTTATATTGTCCTTTTGTGGCATAAACGCTGATATTGCCGAAAACGATCACTTCATCGCCGTCTTTTGGAATAAAGCTTAACCTAGCTGCGTTGTTGGCCCACAAAAGGCAAGATACAACGCTGCCCTTCTCATCTTTTAAATCAAAAAAGATACCACTACGGTATACTTTCCAATTACTTATTTCCCCTTTAACGTAAAGACCTTTAAGATCATCTTCCCCTTCTAATTTGAATTTAATCAAGGTATTTAAACTAGTGACGGAAATATATGGAATTTTCACGTCATTAAGCATTTTTTACTAGTACCTTGTCAAGAATTGCATTAACGAAGCCTTTTGTTTTTGAATCCAAGTAATTTTTAGCAAACTCAACGGCGACGTTTATAATTATCTTTTTATCCGTTTCTTCCGTGTCATAGAAGAAATGGCAATAGCAATATAAGAATAGCGCTTGTTCAAGGTGGTCTATGCGGTTCCAAGTCCAACCTCTCATGTATTTTTCGTACTCCGGAATGATTTCTTGCATATGTTTTATGGCAGATATCGTCATTCTTTTGACAAATGTATCAGCTTTTTCGTATTCCGTTTCGCAAATGGATGAAACTATTTCTTCAACATCGACCATTCTCCCCATTTCCGTATAAAGTAGAATGTCATAGATAATAAATATAGTTTTTTCTTCTGCTTGTTTACGGTTCATGGAAATACCTCTTAAAGATCAATGTTCATTTAGAACTATCAAAGTTTACACCAAAGAAGGTTTTAGTAATAGTAAAAACTATTAGAAAACGCTTTTATGAATGAAAAAAGCGCTCATTTGAGCACTTTTGGATTAAATAATCGAAGAAACTTTGATGCGGATATTAAAGGGGATTGTTTCGCACATCATCATCAAAGCATCGGCGACGTTGTTCTGTATATCAGAACAAACTTTTTCTACGGAAGCGCCTTTTTTGACGGAAACATCAAGCAAAATGTCTAATTTGCCATCCTTTCTAAATGTTACCTTAACTGGATTCTTCATTTGGAAAAGTGTATTCTTCTTGTGTTTATTCGCGACAGCTGCCCCAGTAACGTTGTTGGTTGCAGTTTCGACAATGGTTGTAAACGCTTTATGAGAAATGCCCATTTCTCCGCGTTTACTGTAATTATTCAAATAATAGAAATCTTTGCTCATATTTGTATTTTACTCACCTTTAATTATTGCTTCAACTTTCTTAGCAACTTCTTCCTTCGTGAATCCGAAGAAAGCCAAGACTTCATTTGCGGGGGCACTACGACCATATTCATCTAATGAAATTACATTATCAGCATACTTGTACCAGGTTGCTCCCGATGCCATTTCGATAGCGATTCTTTTTGATTTTGGCAAAGTGAGTACTTCTTTTTGTTCTTTCTTCGAAAGTTTATCAAATCTATTAGTTGATGGCATTGAGACGACATCAACATAGATGCCCTTTTCTTCGAGAATTTTTTGAACATCAATCGCAAGTGCAACTTCGCTTCCTGAAGCAATTATCTCATATTGTTTCTCTTTACTTGCTTTTGAGATTAAATAAGCACCATTTGCGACTTTTTCTTCACTGGAATTTGACTCTAATGGAAGATTTTGCCTTGTCAAAATTAAAGCAGTTGGATGGTCCTTACTTTCTAAGGCCAATCTCCATGCCCCAAACATTTCTCTATCATCACATGGACGAATAACATCCATTCCCGGGGTCGTTCTCAAAGAAACTAATTGTTCAATAGGTTCATGTGTTGGGCCGTCTTCTCCCACGGCAATAGAATCATGAGATAACAAATAGATGGCAGGGACTTTTTCCAAGCACGACATTCTAATCGCATTTTTGAAATAATCGCTAAAGACCATGAACGAACCCACGTAAGTTATCAATCCTCCGTGTAGCAATATGCCATTTTGAGCGGCGGCCATGAAAAATTCACGAATGCCGAAATTGATATTTTTCGCTTCTCTGTGTTCGGGACTGAAACTAGGATCGTCGGGAATGTTGGTTTTTACGGATGAAGCAACATCAGCGCTTCCACCGAAAGTAAATGGTATTTTGCTGACCGTTTCAAGCAAGAACCTCTCGGATGAATTTCTTGTCGCTTCTGATTCCTTTAATGCTGGAGAAACCAAATTATATGGTGTGATGTTTCTGTTGAAGCCATTAATAAAATCGGCATATTCCTTTTCGTATGATGCTTTATATTCGGCATTTGTTTGTTGATAAATTTCATAAGCGTCAGCTCCACGTTTTGCAAAACTGTTAGCTAAATTTTCATAAACGTCTGAATCAACTTCAAAAGGTACATGGCCATTTAAGAATTTGTCAGTTGTTTGTTTGTAATCGTCGGTTTTCAAAGGGGCACCATGTGTCTTAGACGAGCCTTCATTTGCCGTGCCATAGCCGATAAATGTATGTAACAAGATCATTGTTGGCTTATCTGATTTCTTAGCTGTTTCTAAGGCTTGGTTAATTGTCAAAACGTCATTTCCATCAGCGATTTCAATTGTATTCCATCCGCAAGCTTCAAAACGTTTTATTTCGTTTTCGCTCATTGAGTTGGAAGTAGGTCCATCTAATGTCGATGTGTTCTGATCGTAAATTAAAATTAATTTATTGAGCTTTTGATGACCGGCAAAAGAAATTGCTTCTTGAGAAATCCCTTCTTCAAGACAGCCATCACCGCATAGACAATACGTGTAGTGATTCATTATTTTTTCGCCATTTGGATAAGAAGCGCGAAGCTTTTCTTCGGCCATGGCCATGCCAACAGCTTGTGCTATCCCCTGTCCCAATGGACCGGCAGTGGCATCAACGCCAGGGGTTTGATGAATTTCAGGATGGCCTGGAGTCCTGCTGTTTAATTGTCTGAAGTTCTTCAAATCATCTATAGTCACGTCGTATCCGGCGACATGAATCATCGCATAAAGCAAAGCGCTATTGTGCCCGCTAGAAAGGATAAAACGATCACGGTTTATCCATGTTGGGTGTTTTGGGTCGGCAACAAGATGATACTTATAAAGGGTATACATTGCCGGAGCTATGTCTAAAGCCATTCCAGGATGGCCACTATTTGCTTTTTGAATTTCATCAAGTAATAAGCAACGGATGGTGTTAATAGATTTTGCATCTATTTCTTTTTCTGTTTTCGGATTAAACATAACTTTTCCTTTCTAGTAGTTTTTTAGTTTGTTTTTTAGTATTTTATATTATCTAAAGATAATATCATTCTTTCTTGATTTCAACGCCAACATCATCTAAAGCCTGCTTAGAAACTGTTGATGGAGCCTTTGACATTGGGTCTACTGCTTGCAAATTCTTAGGGAACGCTTCAACATCGCGGATATTGTCAGTCCCGCAAAGAATCATGCAAAGTCTATCAAGTCCTAAAGCGAATCCGGCATGTGGAGGAACGCCATAATTGAAAGCTCTGAGGAACCAGCCGAATTTTCTTTCGACATCTTCTGCCGATAGTCCAATAAGATTGAATATCTTCCATTGAGTATCGTGATCATAGATTCTCATTGTTCCGCCTCCAGCTTCATAGCCATTGATAACGATATCATAAGCATAGGCCAATACCTTTTCTGGATCTGTATCTAATAGAGGCAAATCTTCATCTCTTGGACGAGTGAATGGGTGGTGTTCTGCCGTATAATAATCGGTTCCTTCCACTTTATCGAACATCGGGAAGTTGACAATCCATAATAAATCGTAAGTTCCAGGTTTGATTAAACCCATTTCCTTTGCGAAAAGAGTTCTCAAAGCGCCGAGTCCAAAATCAATATCACGTCTATTGTTACTTGAAGCAAACACAACCAAATCATTGTCATTAAGGTTTAAAGCACTGATAAGTTCATTTTGAAGTCCTTCATTCAAAAATTTAGCAAATGAGCCATCGAGTTTTCCATTTTCCTTTTTGAGTGTTAAAACACCTTTTAGTCTAAATTTTCTTGCTTCTGCTGATAATTGGTCAACTTTTTTACGGCTTGTTTCAGCACCTTTGTTAGGCACGACAATACACTTAATGTAGGTTGCATCGGCAAATGAAGCAAATTCAGTTTTCTTCATTATCGAAGTGATGTCGTGAATTTCTAAGCCATAACGTGTGTCAGGTTTATCAGAACCGTACGTATCCATTGCATCCCAGAAATTCATGCGGCGTAAAGGCAATTTTACATCATAATTAACAATTTCTTTAAAATAACGTTGAATCATGCCTTCCGCAAGTTCTAAAACTTGATCCTGATCCATAAAAGATGTTTCGACATCGATTTGAGTAAATTCAGGCTGACGATCGGCTCTTAAGTCTTCATCACGGAAACATTTAGCAATTTGATAATATCTTTCGATACCGCCAATCATAAGCAATTGTTTGAATAATTGAGGTGATTGTGGCAAAGCATAGAAAGAACCGTGATGCAAACGGGAAGGAACCAAATAATCTCTAGCTCCTTCTGGTGTTGCTAAGTCTAAAATAGGAGTTTCGACTTCCAAGAAACGGTTAGAATCCAAATATTCATGCGTTATCTTTACGATTTTCGCTCTAGTGCGAAGATTGTTTAACATACAAGGACGACGCAAATCTAAATAACGATACTCAAGTCTTGTATCTTCCAATGCATCAGTTTTATCGGCAATGATGAATGGCGGATTATCGGCTTTGTTTATAACCTTTAAATCTTTGACAACAACTTCGATTTCGCCAGTTGAAATCTTGTTGTTAGGGACATCTTTTTTGCGAATGGTGCCCTTGACTTGAATGACATATTCATTACGAACATCAGGCACTTTGCTTGGATCTTCAACGATAAGTTGGACTATTCCAGTATTGTCCCTCAAATCAATAAATAAGATAGACCCCAAGTTTCTTCTGGTGGAAACCCAGCCAACTAGAGTGACTTCTCTTCCTTCGTCCTTTAGTCTTAATTCACCATTATAATCTGTTCTTTCCATGTTATTTATCTCCTTCACATTCATGACAATGACAATGTTCATCGTGCGTGCATTCTTCTAATGAATCGAAAGCTGCATCAAGTTCGTCCGCAAGATTGTCTAAATCGATTTCTTTTTGTTCCTTGCTTGTAAGGTTCTTTAATTGAGCTGTTCCGTTTTCCAATTCTTCCGAACCGATAATTAAAGCGAATTTTGCTCCACGTTTTTCGGCTTTTTTGAATGCGCTGCCTAATTTTGTTGAGACTAATGGATTGTCGGTTTTGAATCCTAATCCTCTGATTTCTTCAGTGATGTTGAAGACGTCATCTAGGACTTCATCTCCGACTGGAATAACATAAATATCAATTCCGTTATCAAGAGATTTAAGCAAACCATTATCTTTTGCTAGGTTGTAAACACGTTCAATGCCCATCGCATATCCGACGCCGGCCAACGATGGACCACCAAGTGCTTCGACTAATCCCCCATAGTGACCGCCGCCGCATAATGCGCCATAATCAACGCCTGTATCGCTTAACGCATGAATTTCGAAGACGACTTCGGAATAATAATCCAATCCTCTGACCAATGAATCATCAATTTCATATTCAATTCCTAAATCATTAATTATGGAAAGAGTTGTGTAGAAACGTTTTTCAGATGCTTCGGAAAGATAATCTTTGATTTTTGGAGCTCCTTTGGCGATTTCTTGGTCATGTTCAACTTTACAATCAAGGATTCTAAGAGGATTCAGTTCCAATCTTTCATGACAATCAGAGCACATTTCATCGATATTTTTTGAGAAATAGTCTTTTAAGGCCTTTCGATAGTTTTCTCTTGTTTCGTTGTCACCAATCGTATTGATTTTTAAACTTAGCTTTTTGAAACCAAGCATGTAAAGAGATTGAATAGCCATAATGATGCATTCTGCATCTGCTCTTGGGCTATCCAAGCCGATTTCTTCAACGCCAAATTGATTGAATTGACGATATCTTCCTAATTGTGGCCTCTCATAGCGGAAAGCAGGTCCATGGTAATATAATTTAAGTGGCAAATTGCCGCCGTCGGCGTACATTTTGTTAGAAACAACGCTTCTTACGATTCCGGCGGTAAATTCTGGACGCATAGTCACAGAGCGATCACCTTTGTCCATAAATGTATACATTTCTTTACGAACAATGTCGCTGCTTCCACCTGTTCCACGAGCAAATACCTCCGTGTATTCAAGGACTGGCGGCATTATTTCTTTATAAGCATAAAGTTCTACACATGTGGATAAAACATCGGTAACATATTGCATTCCTGTCATTTCTTCGCCGAACAAGTCATGTGTCCCTTTTACTGGTTGATAATTCATTCTTTTAACCTCCTAGTGAATAATTCTTTTACATTCGAAGATTCCCCTAACCCCCTTAAGGGCAGCGAAGACATCATCGAGAGTTTTTGCATCCGATACATAGATTGTTGCGCCTATTACATCATTCATCGTCTCATGAATGAGGTGAACTTTCAAATCCACAACCTCTATGTTTTTCGATGACATGCAGCCAAGCATATCACCGATAAGATTTTGTCGATCGTTAGCGTAAATTTGGATATCGACGGGATAGGTTGATATACCAAGATTTGGATTCCAATGTACGGGAATCGTTCTTTTCCCTGCTTCAGAAATGTTAGGGCATGACAATCTATGGACAACGATGCCTTTCCCTTTTGTTACATATCCCACTACGTCATCGCCAGGTATTGGTGTGCAGCATTTGCCTAGTGATACCGCTACATTATCGATTCCATCGACAATTATTGGATTTTTTGTATCGTTAGACGAATTATGTTTGCCTTGAATTGTCTTCTTATCTTGTTTTCTTACACCAAGATAATCAATTAATGAATACGGGGTGACGTTTCTAGTGAAAACAGCTTCATATAGGTCATCGAGATTATCGAATCCAAAGTGATCAAGCGCCTTTTCGAGCAACTTAGTCATTTCTCCGGAACCAATATCTTGTCCTTTGAACGCTTCTAGCAAACTCTCATAGCCTTTTCTAATATTTTCCTCTCGCATGAATTCGTTATTTTTTGCGATAACCTTCTTGATGTGTGATTTAGCGTTAGCTGTTTTTGCGATATCGAGCCACCCTTGGTTAGGGCCTGGAGAATTTTTTGAAGTCTTGATTTCACAAATGTCCCCAGTTTTCAAAACGGTATTAAGTGGAACCATTGTTCCATTAACCACAGCTCCTATCGCTGAATCACCAACTTTTGTGTGAATTCTATAGGCAAAATCTAAGGTTGTCGCGCCACTTGGAAGGTCGATTACTTTTCCTAGAGGAGTGAAAACATAGACGTTTGCATTGAATATGTCGTTAGATAAAGCAGCCATATATTCTTTGGCATTTCCATCGGACTCACCGGACATCGAGACGAAATCTCTGAACCAGTGAAGCTTGTTTTCAATGTCTTTTTGCTCTTCTCTAGCGTTGTAATTGTTGCCTTCTTTATATTTCCAATGAGCAGCAACGCCTTCTTCGGCAACTTGATCCATTTCTTCGGTTCTAATCTGAACTTCGTAAACATTTCCGTCACCAGAAACAATTGATGTATGCAAAGATTGATACATATTAGGCTTTGGCATTGCTATATAGTCTTTAAACCTGCCAGGTATCGGCTTAAATGTAGCATGAA
Organism: bacterium; assembly: GCA_963638555.1. Classification (GTDB taxonomy): domain Bacteria; phylum Bacillota_I; class Bacilli_A; order RFN20; family CAG-826; genus UBA4951. The sequence continues at coordinate 53,161 of CAVHQU010000003.1, forward strand.
CGATACCTAAGATTTCGTAACACTGCATGATTGTTTTTGTTATGACTCTAATAGCCAAAACATCATAAATCTCATCAAAATTATAGTTCTTAAGATACATTTTTCGATAAATGGAATAAATGGATTTGATTCTTGATTCCATTCTAAAAGGAATGTTTTGTTCAAAGATTAGATCGGCAATACGCTTCTTAAGACTATTAAGTGAATCTTGGCGATTACTCTCTTTTTCGTTCAAGAGTTTCAAAATTGATTCATATTTCTCAGGTTCGTAATATTTAAGTGAAAGGTCTTCCATTTCGCTTTGCATCTTATAGATACCGAGGCGGTGGGCAATCGGGGTGAAAACTTCTAGCGTTTCCTTAGCGAGAGCCTTTTGTCTTTCAGGTTTCAAAGATTGAAGGGTTCTTAAATTATGCAAACGATCCGCAAGTTTTACGATAATAACTCGAACATCTTTGGCCATACCTAGAAAAATTTTCTTATGGTCTTCTGCCTCAAAATCTTGCTCTGTTCGATGAGAAAGTTTCATTCTTTGAATCTTTGTCAGGGAATCGACAATAAGGGCGACGTCTTTGCCAAATTGTTGTTCGATTTCTTCGATTGTTAAGTCAGTATCTTCAACTGTGTCATGTAAAAGACCGGAGATGATCGTCTCAGGCCCAGATTGCAATTGCGCTAAAATATAAGCAACTTCGATAGGATGTTGAATATAAGGTTCCCCTGAACGGCGGAAAACTCCAGCGTGCTTCTTTGCCGCTAATTCATATGCCGATCTTATCAAATCGCGATCTTTCTTGTCTTTGATATATACACAAAAAAGGTCACGGAGGTCCTCATAAGTATGCATTGGATAGCCACCATTTGGCAGCAATTTTACTTCTTTATCATTAATTTGTTCATTCATACTTGCTTATTATATTACATATATAATAAAAAAGATATTTAGATAGCTCTTTCAGCAATCAAATTTAATGATAATCTTCCCTTAAATTCATTGATTTTGAAAGAGATAAATAAATTTACTTTTTCGTCTATCTCGAAAGAATTCTCATTCAGGGAAAAAGAAAATATTTTAGTATCTTCGCTTAATTTTGTTGATAAATATTGACCATTTTTTATGTATGTGAAAGTTGTCGGATTTAAATCTTTAAGAAGAAACTTTGGAGATTCCCATGACATTCCGAAAGGAGAAAGATTTTTAATGATCCTATATGTTTTCATATTACATTCAGAAAGTGAAATATCGATAGATTCTTTCTTTTTTGCCATTATTTTATGCTTAAGGGTAAAGAAAATGAAATCCTTCTTGAAATCTTCAAAATTTTCCTTTTTGATTGAGCAACCGCCAGCGAAAGGATGACCACCCTTGCTTAAAAGAGGCGTTTTCATTTCTGAGTAAACTTCAAGAATGTTAACACCTTCTAACGACCTTAATGACCCAACTAACAAACCAGGCTCTTTCTCCTTTGAGGAAAAAACAGCGACTGGTTTTTGATACATGTTCAGCAACTTGGATGCAAGCAAGCCATTCAATCCCTCCGGAAGGTCGGTCTGAACGATTATTGCAGCATCATTCGGATTTATATCAAGATGTTCAGAAGCGTTTTTCGTTAATTCTTTGCGTTTTTCGTTTTCTTGATTAATCCAAGCGGCTATCCTTTCATTAAGCGTTCGATCATGAACGCAAAAATACTTAATTAAACGGTTTATCGTTCCATCTTTTTCAATTCTTCCGATTGAATTTATCTTTGGAATTATTTCCATTTGAAAAACGGCTTCATCAATATATTTTTTGTTCGCTGTTAGCATTAAAAATTCTTCATATCGTTCTTTTTCTAAAATATCTAGCATTAACCGAACTATTTCACGATTATAGCCAAGCATAGGCATCATATCGCTTATCGTTGAAACTGCGCCTAAGCACAAAAAATATTTGTCAGTTCTATGCAGCAAAGCGTGAGAAAAAATGAAAGATAAGTACCCAGCCGATATTTCAATCTTCCCATAATCTACGGTATAAGGATGAATAACAATATCGCATTCAGGCTTTATTGAATCAAATTCATGATGGTCTAAAATTATTACTTCAATTCCTGAATTTCTCGCTTCTTTAAGAGCTTCATGTGCAGTCACCCCATTATCGCAAGTGAAAATCATAGAGTATCCTTTCGCTTTGATTTTTCTTACGTTCTCTACGGTAAGTCCGTATCCATCAATGTATCGTGATGGCAAATATCCCTCGACATTCAATCCATATTCTTTAAAAGATGATACTAGAATGGATGTAGACATAACACCATCCGTATCGTAGTCTCCGTAAACCAATATTCGACCATTAGTTTTTTTGACTTCATTAAGCCTTTCTATTGCCTGAAGGATAATTGGATTATCATCTAGCAATGGGATATTAGAAAAAGAAGGAGGCAAAGATAACCTCTTATAATCCTCCTTCGTAATTCCATAGTATTTGCAGAGTCTTTCAATCAAATCTTCCATTAGTCGTTAATTCCGATAAACGTAGCTTCTTCTGGCTCAGAGCTCTTCTTCTTGCTTTGCTTATTTTTTTCAGAGCGTGGTCTATTGTTCCAACTTTCACGAACCGACTTTTTGGCTTTCGTCAACCCTTCACTAAGAAGCACAGATGTTGAAGACGTTATCGTTAAAACTAGAGCCAAAGCAATTAAAATACTTATTCCAAGTCCCAAGAACATTGTTCTATAAACGCTTGGGGCAATACCAATAAATGGCAAAGTCATTCCTAAAGCAATAAGCGTGAAAATAATGATGTCACCCGCGCTTTGAGAATTTGCATTCACCAAAGATGCGTTTCTAAAGGAGAGGGAATCCTTATTCTTTTCACGGCTATCTTTAACAAGTTCCTTTTCTTTATTAAATAGGAATAAAGCCAAGAATTCACTAAGGAAGAAAGCGGCAAGTATAGCGATAGTTGCAGCTGGAGTGACGGCGATTCGGCTTAAAGCGTAGAAGCCGGCAATGATAACACTGTTGGCAAGAGCGAAAACGGTTGCGGATATCGAACGTGATAGGCGGTATCTTAATGCATAATATACAAATAAGGATGCAGCAGCAACGCTAATTGCGGCATAAATTGTGCCTAAATCTGGGCTACCAGCTTGGTAAACAACGCGATTTGCACGAACCACGATATCATCTGCGTTAGCATTGTTTTCGATAACTTCATCCAAAGCAACACTTAAATATTCTTTAGTTTGTGTTCCATTGACCGTTAAATCATACTGCGTGTTCTCATCGAAATATGCGCTTAATGAAACATCAAAGTGATAGATATCATACTTCTTTATTTCGGAGTCATCATTGATGGAAACGGTCGTTTGTTCAAGAACAATATCACCAACAACATAATCCGAAAGCGTTTTTCCATTGTATTCGATTAACGATAACAAACCATCACGAGCATCATCGAGAGTTGCCATGGTTTTTGTTGCTTGCGATCCGTTATCGACGCGATACTCAATAGAAATTGACGTTGTATTTTCGTATGCGCCTGAATAATTCAATGTATCGGTTTTTAAAGCGCCAAATACTGAAACTCCAACAATAGCCGCCAATGTAAGGATGCCAGCACCAATTTCCCAAACACGCTTGTGTTTCGTGAAATCTTTGGTGGCATATGGGCCAAAGTAGTTTTGTTTTTCTTCTTTTAATAAATCAGGAATTTTCTTTTCATCAACAAAATATGTAGCGCCAAGGTTTTTTTCACTTGATGTATCATTGGCAAGCATCCAACCTAGCAATCTTCCTAAGAGAAGGTTTAAAACGGTTCCAAATGCAGTCGTCCAAATGAGAGATAACCCCATTTTTCCAACTGTTCCAGGAATGAAGCCATAAATGCAAAGTCCAGCAACAATAGCAACTATTGCTGCATCGAGTAAAGGCCAAAGCGATTTTTTGGCTGCTTCTGACTCGGCTTTCTTCAGGGAACGCCCTTTATAAAGTTCTTCTTTAGTCTTCGCGTAGTAATAAACCCCACCAAATATAGTGACTAAAGCACCAAGGATGAAGCCAACTAACGCTCCAATGCCAAATTGAGCTGAGAAATAAGAGAAAATAAGGATTCCAAATTCAACAGAAAGAACTGCATTGCAAACAATTCCTAATGCACCAACATGGAAGAAGAGGGCTAAGACGATTGCTGCTACAGCAACAGAGGCAATGATAGCAATCATCGTGGGACCAAAATAGACGTTTAAATGCCACTCAGTAGCGGAAATCAAACTATCGACTGATGCCGAGACGTCAGTTGAATAGTCAAAAGTAACATCATAATCATATTCAGAGGCGTTGAAAATAGAGCAATAGTATAATGCAGCCTTATAAGCGGCTCCCGCTTTTGAAGAGTCAAAGTTTCCATTGCTAATCGCATCGCTATTAGGGATTAATTGAAATTTTGTGTAATTGTTATTTTCGTTGGCTGTATCAATGTACCAAGCATTCGAAGCGCCTTCGCCAAAAATTAAACGGCTGGCCATGTTTGGATCATAATCGTCAGCAGATGTGTTGGTCGCATCGATATAATTGTCGCCTTCTTGATAATGGTTCCAAAGAACGACATAGCAATATGAAGCTTCGGTAGAATTCTCTTCATCTGCTTCGGTGGAATTTTCGGAACAATACTTAATAAGTTCATTCAATTTGCCATTTTCCCCGTCTTCATTGACTTTGATGGTAACGACCGGAACATTGTTGACATACTCAATGGAAGCCGTATTTCCCTCAAACATGTTGTTGTTTCTATAAGATGAGTGTGAAGGAGCATTTTTTTGAATTTCTTCCGTAGGAGCGCCGACGCCAATTGTGATGTCTTGTCCAGAGAATGAAAGATAATCCTCTAAATATTTATATTCTGTATCATCGTTTGAGGAAGTACGAACTGTGACTTTGATAGTGTCATAGCCTTGTTTGTCAACTTCGGCGTTTATATCCCAGTTTTCTAATCTGTCTTCCATTTCTTCAGCAATTTCGTCAATTGGATCATATCCATCTTGTTGAGTAAGATAATTGCTAGCCTCAACACCTTTGTATGTCGTTCCCTTTTTCGAGATTTTGAAATACAAAGATTTACTATTTCCATAGCTAACATCGGTATCCATCATGGAAATGGCCTTGCCCATAGTGGCAACGCTTCCAACCAATAATAATGAACTTGCTAGAATATATCCGAGTTTACGTAACATAGAGTTCCTCCATATGCCTTACGTAAAAAATACGTTGGCAATCGCAGTGATTATTTTACGCACGCACGCACGTATAAGCAAGAAATAATAAAAACTTATTTCTTTTTTTAATTAAAAAAGTGACACAAGTCACATTTTTAAAGTTAAAACAAATATTCCTGCGACGAGAATCCTAAGTGTTTTCTAGCTTTTTGGGTAACTTCTCTTCCTCTCGAGGTTCTATTAACCATGCCTATCATTACTAAGTATGGTTCATAAACATCCTCAAGATTCGTTATTTCTTCTCCAATCGCTGAAGCAATCGATTCGATTCCTACAGGACCGCCATGGAAACGTTCTATTATTGTTCTAAGATATTTGATATCAACATCATCTAGCCCCAATTCATCAATTTTTAGAGCGTTCATCGCTTTAATAGCAATATTGTTATCTATTTTTTCAAGGTTTTCATATGAGGCAAAATCTCTTACGCGGCGATAGATTCTATTGGCAATACGTGGAGTTCCACGAGATCTCTTGCCGAGTAATTCTGCTGCTTCATCACTAATCGGCATATTCAAAACGCGCGATGTTCTCTTAATTATCGCTTCAATCTCTGCATTAGAATAGAAATCCATTTTAGCAGAGATTCCAAATCTGGCACGAAGTGGGGCACTCAAATCACCAGCACGCGTTGTTGCACCAACTAAAGTAAATGGTGGCAAGGCCATGTTTAAAGGCTTAGATGAACCGTCGTGGTTTACCATAATTGTGAGTTGGAAATCTTCCATTGCACCATATAAGACTTCTTCAACTTGTCTCGGAAGTCTATGTATTTCATCTATAAAAAGGACGTCACCAGGTTCAAGTTCACATAAAATAGCAGCTAAATCGCCAGTCCTTTCAATCGATGGGCCGTTAACAACCTTTATGTTTCCGCCCATTTCATTCGCGATAACATAAGCCAAAGTCGTTTTTCCTAAGCCAGGCGGGCCATACAACAACACATGATCAAGGGGTTCTTCACGCTTTTTTGCGGCGCCAATAAATACGCGAAGATTGTCTTTTAATTCTGATTGGCCAACATATTCAGAAAGAGTAAGAGGTCTCAAAGTCAAATCGCTTGAAAGATCTTCCGCTTCTTTGTTCGCATCCAATAATCTTTCTTTTTTCATTTTTTACTACCCTTAATCTTTCTTAAAGCCAAGCGAACCAAATCTTCGCTCGAAGCATTTGAATCGTTTATATCAGATAAAGCCATATCAATCTCTTTGACTTTGAAGCCTAACGATTTCAAAGCTGCACGAACTTCCTCATATCTTTCATCGTTGGCTCTAGATGATGATTCAGAGGCAAGTTTGCCCTTTAAATCAAGGATAATTTGAGATGCTGCTTTTGGCCCGATGCCTGGCAATTTCTTAAGATAAGATGTATTGCTTGCAGCAATTGCTTTAAATAAATCATCTGGTGTTGTTGAACTCAAAGCGTTTATCGCTGTTTTAGGTCCAATTCCTTTTACTTGAATCAAAGAATTAAAAGCTTCTTTTTCTAGCTTAGATGAAAATCCAACCAAATAATGATCGTTTTCGTTGTAAACTTCATGAACGAAAATTGTAGTCTCTTCACCTTTTTTCCATTCTAATGGGCGGGAAACGAAAAGTTCAAAAGCGATCCCATTAACGTCAATTGCTAACCAATCTTCGCCTATATCAACTATTTTTCCAGTAAATGAGTAATACATAATGATTTAATTCGTTATTATTAGAATAATGCAAAAAGCTAAAACGATCAAAGATGAGATAAATGACACCAATGAAGCAAATACAACTTCTCTTTTCATGAGTAAATTATGTTTATTCAGTGAAGGTGAATTCAAATCCGCAAACAGAAACTGTGTCGCCATCTTTTGCTCCAGCCTCTTTTAATTTGTCATCGATATTGACTGAATTGAGCAGTTTAATGAGCTGTTCTACGCCTTCATCCGTAGACACGTTAATAAGAGATGCCCTCTTTTCTAGGTTGTCTCCTTTAATAACCCATGACCCCTTTCCATCTGCTAACACGAAATAATTTTCCGTGGCATTGTCATGAGCATCATAGACTTTCATCTCTGCTTCTTCAATTCCTTTAAGTGGGAAGAGTGGTGTTTCATCGACTAAATCGGCCATCTTGTATAAAATTTTTTCAATGCCTTTGTGGGTTATAGCGGATAATGAATATGATTCAAAACCAAGTTTTTCGTCAAATTCTTTTTTTCTTTCAGTGGCCCCTTCACAGTCCATTTTAGTGGCAACCACTATTTGAGGCCTTTTTTCTAAATCGGCGCCATAATCTTTTAATTCTTCGTTGATAGTTAAGTAGTCCTTGTATGGATCTCTTTCACCATCCATTGAAACCATATGGACTAAAACGCGGCATCTTTCAATATGTCTTAAAAAGGTTATTCCAAGCCCTTTTCCTTCATGAGCACCTTCGATAAGCCCTGGCAAATCGGCCAAAACAAAGCTTCTTTCATCAGGCAAATATACAACGCCTAAATTAGGGATAATAGTAGTAAATGGATAATCGGCCGTTGGAACATTGGCTTTTGTTACAACGTTCAAAAATGTTGATTTGCCAACGGACGGAAAGCCGATAAGGCCAGCGTCGGCAAGCATTTTTAGTTCAAGAATCAAACGTTTTCTTTCGCCGGGATGGCCATTTTCTGCAATTCGAGGAATCCTATGCCTAGAAGATTTAAAGCAAGCGTTCCCTCTGCCACCTCTGCCACCTTTTGCCACACAAACTTGCTGATTTTCATCATGCAAATCAGCTAAAACCCTGCCAGTCTTTTCTTCAGTAATAATCGTTCCGCAAGGAACCTCGACATATACATCGGCCGCCGCATGGCCATACATGTTTTTCTTTAAGCCTTTCTCTCCATCTCCGGCTATAATCGTACGAGAATGTCGAAAATTATACAAAGTATTTAAATTTTTCTTAGCGATAAAATAAATAGAACCACCTCTACCGCCATTGCCTCCATCTGGGCCACCTTTTGTCGTGTGTTTGTCTTGCAAAAACGAAATTGCACCATCTCCGCCTTTGCCACTTCTAACTTCTATAACGCAACGATCTATTAACATAATCAGGCCTCCATCTCTTTTATTTGAGGTTTTTATCGAGCTTTTCTTTTTCTTCTTTGCTCAATACATAGTTTTTCTTATTCTTTTTGATTTTTTTCAAATCCTTATAAAATTTCATGGAAGTTTTCACAACCGAAGAAATTGTGGATGCTGGATCATCCGTCCAAGTTGTTGGAATCTCTTTTATTGAATATCCATTTAATTGGTAAAAATAGATGTACTCAACATCAAAGGCAAACGCATCTGTAATTTGCCTCTTTGCAACTTCCTGGGCTATTTTTCTATTAAAAACTTTGAAGCCACATTGTGTGTCTGTAATTCCTTTCAAGTGAAATTTATGGCGGATTATAAAACGTGATCCCCACGATGTTAATCTTCTAACAAAAGTCTGTTTTGTCGTTATATTAGAGTCTTTGGCATGTCTTGTGGCAATAATAGCGTCATATTTTGTAATGATAGGCAAGATTTCATCAAGAATATGAATGTCAGTAGCGAAATCTGCATCCATGAAGCAAACATAATCTCCATCTGCAGCTAGAAATCCTTTTTTAACATTGTGGCCTTTCCCTGGAATATTTTCATATGGCAAAAGTTTAACTTGCAAAGGCATGTTCTTCATTCCTTCTACCATTGCATTTTGCTCAGCTTCATTTGAAGCGTCGGAAACTATGATAACATCATAAGTTACATCCAATGAATCAAAATAAGGAATGCCTTTTTCTTTCAAGTTTTTTAGTAATTTTGCAGTTTGGTTTTTTACAGGGAAAATGAAATCAATTTTCATACAATAGTATTATAAATTAATATTTGCTTTAATTTAAGCAAAAAGGCTCCATTTTACAGGAGCCTCAATTTTTAGCAGAACTTATTTAGCTTCGATTGGATAAACAGAAACTTTCTTTCCGTTTTTGCCAACGCGCTCAAATTTCACGATGCCTTCGATGACAGCATAAATAGTGTCATCTCCACCGATTCTTGTGCCTGCTCCTGGACGAATCTTTGTTCCTCTTTGGCGGTAAAGGATATTACCGGAAAGAACATGTTGTCCATCACCGACTTTTGCGCCCAATCTACGGCCAGCAGAATCACGGCCGTTTTTTGTGCTAGATACACCTTTTTTGGAGGCGAATAATTGCAAATCAATGACGAAATTCATTTGTGCTTCCTTTCTAGCCTTGCGTTCTTCGAATACGAAGTTGCAACGCTTTCAATTTGTTTCTCGATCGTTTCGAGAACAATTTCATCGTGTATAGAAACTTCCTTAAGAGCTTCTAGGTACACGTAGCCTTCTTTAACTTCACTTTTGTATTGATCATCGCCATCTTGAAGATTGTTTAAACCACCCAAGATAATAGCGCTCACGGCAGAACACACCAAATCATGTCCATAAGGTCCGCTTCCAGCATGTCCCTTCACTTCCAATGAAGAGAATTTCCCGTTTTTATCAATAAAAGTAATTTGAATCATTAGGCGTTGATAGTTTCGATAACTAAGCAAGTATAAGGTTGACGATGTCCTTGTTTCTTACGGACATTGGCCTTTGCCTTGTACTTATAAACGGTAATTTTCTCGTTTAAGCCTTGTTTTTCGACTTTGGCAACAACCTTGGCACCATCAACATATGGTTTTCCAACGATTGTTTTTTCACCACCGACGAAAAGGACTTTATCGAGAGTAACCTTGCTTCCGGCTTCGGCATCGAGTTTTTCGACGTAAACTTTATCGCCGACAGAAACTTTAATCTGCTTTCCACCAGTCTCTACGATTGCGTACATGCATTATCCTCCTTTTGTCTATTACTCGCTTTAGTGGCCTGATTGCTCATGTTTAGGTGCCAGTTCAATGCGGTTGAGGCGCTAAGGAGCGTCACAACGTGTATTAATATACTCCTTTTTTCAAAGAAAACAACGAGAAATAGTAATTAATTAGCGCTTTTATTCTTGTTTTTGCCCCACCGACAATAAATTTCGAATTTTATTCGCTTAATTTAATTCAATAAATCATTTTCCTTGAATGAATAATAAGTATCATTAGATACAATGATGTGATCGAGAAGTTTATTCCCCAACAAATAAGATTTTTCCTTTAGTTTAAGGGTAAATTCAACTTCCCCTTTAGATGGCAAAGGAAGACCTGAAGGGTGATTGTGCAACAAGATAAAGAAAGGAAAGGATAGATTAGAAATCTCCGAAAGTATTGTTTTCATGGAAGCACAAACTTGGTTTTCGTCGCCTTCGTAGATGATTCTTTCTTTTCTGATTCTTTTTCTTTTGTCGTAACAAATGAGCAACAAAGACTCTTTTTTCCTTTGGGCCAAAGACAGTCGATAATGCTCAAATATCTCTTTGGGAGAGAGCAAAGAAAGATAAGGGGCTTGGACACTAGATCTTCTAGCAATTTCAAAAACAGCAGAAAGGGTAATCGCTTTCGCTTCAGAAACGCCTTTTATCGAACAAAAGGATTCGATTGGTGTATCCGCTAAAGTCGTAAAGTCTTTATAAATAGACATAATTTCTGAAGCCAGTTCTAAAACGTTTTTACCTTCGCAGCCGCTTCTCATGATAATAGCTAAAAGTTCTACATCATTGCATGATGAAATCCCCTCCCTTAATGCTTTTTCCCTAGGCAAGTTTTCTTTTTTCAACTCTTTTATGATCATTTCCAGGTGAATGACCATCCTCCAGGAATCTTTGCACTCCCAGAAGATGTTCTAAATATTCGATAAACAATAACCGCGGTAATTGCCACAGCCAATATGGCCATCACGGCAGTTAATGTTATTGCCTCACCAGGAACGATTGCTTCAAGCTCTTCTGGATTTAAAGTTCGCATATTTTAAAACCTCCCTTCACTTATATAAAGGGAGGTATTTTGAAAAAATGCCAAAAATTATTATTTTTTTGAAAATTATTTTTTAATTTGAGCAATTTTCTCATTTACATTTTTCAAAAGGCTCTCATTGGCAGCGAGTTTTTCTTTCTCTGAATCAACCTTTTCTTTTGGGGCCTTAGCTATAAAGCCTTGGTTAGAAAGAATTTTGGTCGAGCGGGAAATTTCACTTTCAAGATGCTCTTTTTGTTTAAGAAGTCTTTCAAGCAAAACATCTTGATCAATATCTTCTTCGACAACCATTGAAAAACCAGGATACATAAAAGAGTTTCCGCCAAGCGTTTCTTCCTTTACAGAATACGAGCTCGCAAAGGCAAATCGAGATAAATACTCACCAAATCCATTGAACGGCTCTTTTGGAGATACGATTAGACGAACTTTTGCGTTAGGGGCGATGCCGTTGCTTGATTTATAATTACGGATATCGCGAATCATAGCCTTTAAAACTTCGACTTTATCAACCGCCTTCTTATTAAGAAGAGCTTTTTCATATGTTGGATAAGGCTCGCACATTATTGAATCTTTTGCGTTAGGCAAGGAGAGATACATTTCTTCTGAAACGAATGGACAATATGGATAAATCATTAATATTATCGACTTAATAACCTTATACAAAGTATCCTTTGTCACTTCCGCTTCTTCTCCGCCATGGGCTAAAGAAATCTTTGAGAATTCGAGGTATTGGGAGCAAAAATCATCATAAACAAAATCATATAACGTCGATGAGGCTTGACCAAATTCATAAGAATCCATCTTTGAACCGACTTTCTTGATTGTCTTCTCCAAACGATCAAGAATATAAGCATCTAAGGTTCCTAATTTCTTCTTGTCGATTTCCTTAGGCGTATACGAATCGCCTAAAACGCCTTCTACATAACGACATGCGTTCCAAATCTTGTTTAAGTATGCTTCTGAAGAAGCCACTTTTTCTTCGATATAACGCATATCCATACCTGGAGTACAGTTTGTAGTGATGAAATATCTGAGAGCATCGACGCCATAACGGTCAATGACATCCATTGGGTCAATGCCATTTCCTAACGATTTAGACATCTTTCTTCCTTGAGAATCACGAACTAAGCCATGAATGACAACATCCTTGAAAGGAACTTCATCAGTGAAGTGCAAGGATTGAAAAACCATTCTAGAGACCCAGAAGAAAATAATATCATAACCGGTAACTAGGCAAGATGTTGGGAAGTAGCGCTTAAAATCAGGACTTTCTTCGTCAGGCCAACCCATAGTTGCGAATGGCCATAAGGCAGAGGAGAACCAGGTGTCCAAGACATCTTCATCTTGCGTGTAAAGATTTAAATCTGGCGTTTCTTCAGTAACGAGAACTTCGCCTGTTTCTTTATTGTAATAAGCAGGAATTCTATGCCCCCACCAAAGTTGACGAGAAATGCACCAGTCTTCGATGTTTTCCATCCAACGCAAAAGGACTTTTTCAAAACGTTTAGGAACGAAATTAACTTTGCCAGATGTCTTTTGTCTTTCAAGGACTTTCTCAGCTAAAGGTTTCATCTTAACGAACCATTGTTTAGAAAGCATAGGTTCAACGACAGCATCGCTTCTTTCGGAATGACCAACTGAGTGAGTAATCTTCTCAATCTTAACTAAATGGCCATTTTCTTTGATTTTCTCGACCAAAGCTTTGCGACATTCATATCTATCCATTCCTTGGTAAATACCACATTTTTCGTTCATATGAGCAGTTTCATCAAGGACTTTGATAAGCGGGAAGCCGTATTTTTTGGCTAAAGCAAAATCGTTTGGGTCGTGAGCTGGAGTACACTTCATAGCACCAGTTCCAAAGCTTATATCAACATAAGAATCGCCCATCAATGGCAATTCATCTCCATTTGCTGGATTGATGACCTTTTTGCCAATTAAATGCTTGTATCTCTCATCTTTTGGATTAACGAAAACGGCCGTATCGCCAAACATCGTTTCTGGACGAGTTGTCGCGACAATAAGGCTTTCATCACTGCCAACAACATCATATTTAAAATAGAAAAACTCGCCTTCATCATCCTTGTGAATAATTTCAATATTTGATAGGGCTGTTTTTAATTCGGGATCCCAATTAGTGATTCTTTCTCCTTGATAAATTAGCCCCTCATTATATAAAGTAACAAAGACATGTCTTACGGCCTTAGATAATCCTTCATCAAGAGTAAATCTTTCGCGGGAATAATCGAGTGACAAGCCCATCTTTTTCCATTGTTGATGAATTGTTGCAGCATATTCATCTTTCCATTCCCAAGCTTTTTTCAAGAAGCCATCACGACCTAAATCATAACGAGAGATGCCTTCTTCTCTGAGTTTCGCTTCGACTTTCGCTTGTGTTGCGATGCCGGCGTGATCCATGCCAGGAAGCCAAAGAACATCATAACCCTTCATTCTCTTGTAACGGGTGATGATATCCTCCAAAGTCGTGTCCATTGCGTGGCCTAAATGAAGTTTTCCTGTAACATTTGGCGGAGGTATAACCAATGAAAATGGTGGTTTTGACTTGTCTAAACCAGCCTTGAAATAATCGCCGTTGACCCACTTGTCATATTTTCCTTCTTCGACAACTTTTGGGTCATAATGTTTCTCTAGCATTCTTTTTCCTCCAAAAATAAAAATACGCCGTATCCCTTAGATAGGGACGCGGCGCGCGGTACCACCCTAATTCCGAATAAAATATAAATTAATTCGACACTTAATGCTTTAACGCAGCTAACGGAATTTCTTCTTTCCTCCAAAGCGACTCACCGTTTCTTGTTACCGAATTTTCAGCATCTATCGGTTCTCTTAGAACAAGTTCAACGGATCCCTCTTCTTCAACGGACAAATAATATTATAAAAGACTACTTCTTTTTTAACAATCATTAAAGATTGTAAAAAGATAAATTAATCTCTCTTTCTTCCTTGGTTTGACCCGCATGATTGCCTTTAAGAATAAATTTCTTTGGGTTTTGTTTCGAGGAATAAAGAACATATTTGTCCAAAGCAATCGCTAGATAATCGCCCATTATCGAATCAAAATGTTCATTCTTCTTTCCGACGCCAAACACCCCCATTTCTTCGACATCTTTTTTATTTAATAGAACAAATGATGGATAATATCGTTCAAATAATCGTTCAAATTCCGTTTTTTTGTTTTCTTTTACTTTAAAGGAACAATTTCTGCCCTCGATGCTAAGAGGACCAGATAAGCATTCAAGTAAGTCTTCGTGTTTAGAAATATCGGTGTATTCAACATCTATTAAGCCGTGATCGGCCATACTTATAACTAAAATATCTGGATTTTCTTTAGCAAATTTCTTTAGCATCTTATTTATTTTTCTAAATTCATTCCAAACGTGAATGTTTTTTACGCCATACGTGTGCATCTCATGATCTGGATGAGGAGTGTAAGAATAAAGAAATTCTCCGCCATTTCTAAAGAATTCAGTGGCTTTTTTGGCCATTTCTTTATAATTCTTTGGCGCTTTTTCTCCACCCAAAGGATATAAATATTCGAGTTTAGTATTAACTCCTTTCTTTTTCAAAAGGACATCTATTTTCGTTAATGGGCAATATTTATCAAAGAAATGCGAACCATCATGATAATAATCGACTTTTTCCCCTGTTAAATCATTTGTGTCAGGAAAAACACAAAGAGGGAAACCCAATTCAGGAATGTATTCCGTCCAGCCAAGCCAGCCAGTTTCAATTGGCCATTTTGCGCATAAAAAAGCGTTTGTTGCCGCAACAGTTGTCGGTGGATTAGTCGAATTTATCGTTACTTTTGAATGACTTAAGATGAACGAATTCGTTCTCGGGTACAAAGAAAGGTTGTATTTTCCGGCACCATCAAATAGAAAAACACAAATTTTTTTATGACCTGCAAGAAGCTTATCAATCCTTGGATCGCTATCATGAAATGGTGTCACACCATAATGTTTTAAAATAGATGAGGAGAAGCCAACAAGGCTTTCTTTTCGATTAAAAATTTCTTCAGGTAGTCTTTTCATAGCCGATTATAATAAACGATATTTATTGAGATTGCCAAAGAAAAGAATGTTTTTATTTCAACAAATTAGCAATTTTTGAACGTAACAAATCCGGTCTTGTCTTCCTTGAAGCAAAAATAATCTCCATTCCTTCGTACCTTTTCTTAGCTTTAGCAATATCTGATTGATTGGCTAAATCGCTTTTTGTTAAAACAAGAACTGTTGGGACCTCTTCTTCCTTTAAATATTCCAATAACATCATATCTTCTTCCGAAGGCTCTCTTCTTGTATCAATTAGAAATATGCAGCCTTTTAAATAAGGATTTTTGAAATAATCTTCCATCATATCGCCAAAAGCGACATCTTCCTTGCTACCATAGGCGGTAAATCCATACCCAGGAGAATCTACTAAATAAAAAGAATTATCGATTAAGAAATAATTCAAATAACGTGTTTTGCCAGCATTTTTCGATGAAAAAGCTATTTTTTGACTCGTTAAAGAATTTATCAAAGAGGATTTTCCGACGTTTGATTTCCCAACAAAGACGATTTCTTTGAGACTGTCTTTCGGGCGAAATTCCTTTGATGGTGCTGAGAGAATGTATTTTGCATTTTGAAATTTTATCATTGCCATATCTAGATTATACCAAAAAGAAAAGAGAAACCCCCGAAGGAATTTCTCTTTTTTCCTTTTTTAGGCCGTTTGAGTTTCTTCTGCAAAAACAAAAGGTAAGACATCATCGACACATTTCATGAAATGAATATCCAAGCCTTCTTTGACTTCTTTTGGAAGTTCATCTGCGTCTTTCTTGTTTTCATAAGGAACGAAGATTGTTTTGATGCCACTTCTTAAGGCAGCAAGAGACTTCTCTCTTAAACCGCCGATAGGGAGAGCCTTCCCTCTAAGAGTAACTTCACCGGTCATGGCTAGATTATTATTGGCAGGCTTTCCAGAAAGGCAAGAGATAATCGCACAAGTAATGGCAACGCCAGCACTTGGACCATCTTTTGGAACAGCCCCTTCAGGGAAATGAAGGTGAATGTCGTTCTTCTCAAAAACCTCATCAGAAATGCCGTATTTTTGGGCATTTGCGCGAACATAATCAAGTGCGATCATGCAGCTTTCTTTCATGACATCGCGTAAGTTACCGGTGATAACAAGTTGACCTTTCCCATGGAAATACGTGGCCTCAATTGGCAAGATATCTCCACCGAAATCGGTATATGCAAGACCTGTTATAACGCCAATTTGTGGTTCTTTTTCTTTCTTGGTATCCTCGAATATTTCAACGCCCAGGTATTTACGAACCTGTTCTTTATCGATAACAACAGGCTTATTCATATTAGGATTCTTGATTAATTCAACAATCGCCTTTCGGCAACATGAGGCAACTAATCTCTCCAATTCGCGAACGCCAGCTTCGCGGGTATAGAACTCAACTATTTCTTTAAGTCCTTCCTCAGTGAAGGAAATATCGCCTTCTTTTAATCCGTTGGCACTCATCTGCTTACGAATTAAGAAATCCGATGCAATCTTGAGTTTTTCAATTTCAGTATAAGAAGGAACCTCAATCAATTCCAATCTGTCTCTTAATGGTCCTGGAACATTTTCTAAATTATTTGCAGTGGCGATGAAGAGAACATTTGATAAATCGTATGGTTCCTCAATGAAGTTATCGTTAAAGGAGGTGTTTTGTTCTGGATCTAGAACTTCAAGAAGGGCACTTGCTGGGTCCCCGCGGTAATTTGAACCGCCAACTTTATCGATTTCATCAAGTAAAAACACAGGATTAACCGTACCTGCCCTACTCATGCCTTGAATGATTCTTCCAGGCATCGAACCAACATAAGTACGTCTATGTCCACGAATTTCCGCTTCATCGGAAACTCCGCCAAGAGAACATTTATAGAATTTTCTTCCTAAAGCTCTAGCGATTGATTTCGCCAAAGATGTTTTGCCACATCCTGGCGGGCCGAAAAAGCAAAGAATTGGAGCTTTTAATGTTCCGGTCGCTTGTTTAACGGCAAGGTATTCGACGATTCTTTTCTTGACTTTATCTAGCCCATAATGGTCTTCGTCAAGGACCTTTTGAACATTTTCAAGGTCATCGTTATCTTCCGTTCTTTCAAACCATGGTGCCTCAAGCAATTTTTGAATATAGTTAAGAATAAGAGAGGCTTCAAGAGAACCATCAGGCATCATTTCCATGCGATGAAGTTCATTCTTGACTTTAGCTTTTATGTTTTCTGGATAAGGATTTTTCTCGAGTTTTTGCTTTATTTTATCGACATCGTTAAGACTTTCACCCTCGCCAAGTTCATCCTTAATCGCTTTCATTTTTTCACGAAGGAAATATTCCTTTTGGGATTTTTCCGCACGTTCGCGAACCTTATCGTCAATTTTTCTTTCGATTTGGTTTATTTCTTTCTTCTCTTCTAATAAAGAAATAATGTATTTAAAACGCTCGATAACACTGGCTTCGGACAAAATAGCGATTTTATCTTCAGTTTTGAAGTCGCTATATTGGGCGATGATATCGATAATTTCAACAGTGGACTTCTCATCGTTTAGGTTAGCGACCGCATTGGCTGGGAAAGTTCCGTTATTCATTGGCAATGAAGTTATTAAACTTGTTAATTGGCCAACATATTTGAGTTCTTCAGACTCTTCTCCTTCGATATCCTCGATAATTATTCCATCGGCGACATAAGTTCCGTTTTCAAAACGAATATTATTAAGTTTTACACGGTGAGATCCGATAATGCGGACTTTTACCCCGCCAGTTTTGTTATCGATTGTCGAGGTAATACGGCAAAGAGTTGCAGTGTCGTATACATCCTCTTCTATATTTATATCGTTTTTCTTTGGGTCTTTTTGAACGCCGACAAATATTAATGAATTGCATTCATCTTTTGCTTTATGAACGGCTTCGACTGAATATGGACGTCCAGCTTCTATGGCCTCGTTCATATTTGGAAAGACTACTAAACTCTTAGTAATCAAGAAAGGCAAAGTTAATGGTTCTTTGTTATTTTCTTTATTTTCCATAAGTTTCCTCCTTTTCGTAAGGTAAATTATAAGCGGACTTTTAGCACTGTCAATTATTAAGTGCTAAAAATTAAAAAATAAGGCGAATTTCTTCGCCTTATCTAATTTTCAAAGAAATTTATTTTTCTTCTTTTTTTGTCGTGGACTTTTTGGCGGCTGGCTTCTTAGCGGCTGTTGTTGCTTTTTTGGCAGCAGGCACTTTCTTTTCGGCCGTTTCGGTTGCTTTCTCGTCTTTAGCGGCAGATCCGTTGTTGCTCATGACAAATTCACGGACTTTACGTTCGGAAAGTTGTGAACGGAAGTCTTCAAGATTCTTGGAAATGATGTTCTTAACATCTTCTTCTTTCATCTTGTATTGTTCGGCCATCTTCTTGATTTCAGCATCGATATCAGCATCGGTTGCAGCAAGATTTTCTTTAATTCCGATTTCATGAGAAACCAAGAAATTCTTGATATTGTTTTCAGCATTTGTGTGATATGTAGCGTGTAAATCTTCTTGTTTTGTTCCGGTAATTTCAAGATATTGTTCGAAAGTTAAACCGTTTGATTCGATTTGTTTTTTGAGATTTTCTTCCATTTGATGGGCTTCATTTTCGATGATTGCTTCATCAATAACAAAAGTTGCATTCTTAACGATTTGTCCCATGACTTCGCCATAGAAAGCATTTTCTGCGTCTTGAACTTTATGGGAGAGAAGATGTTTTGTTTCGTAGTCTTTTAATTCAGCAACGGTGTTGACGTCTTTAATTGCAAGATCTTTAACCGCTTCGTCGTTGAGTTCAGGAATTTTCTTTTCCTTTACTTCGTGCATGTTGATCTTAAAAGTAGCTTCTTTGCCAGCTAATTCTTTGACATAATTTGTTGGGAATGTGACTTTGATTTCTTTTTTCTCGCCATCTTTCATGCCAACGAGTTGTTCTTCGAATCCAGGAATGAATTGGTTTGAACCAAGTTCAAGGCTGTAATTGTTTGCTTGTCCGCCATCGAAAGCTTTGAGTTTGCCTTCTTCATCGGCTAAATAGCCATCAAAATCGATAACTGTAGTATCACCAAGCTTAGCGGCGCGATCAGTAACGACTAATTCGGCATTGTTTTTGAGAAGATTTTCAATTTCTGCATCAACTTCTTTTTCTGTAACTTTTGGTGCAGCTTTTGTGGCTTTGATGCCTTTGTATTCGCCAAGGGTGACTTCTGGGATGAGAACAATCGTGTAAACGAGTTCTAATTCATCCTTGGAAAGTTTTGTAACGTTTACATTAGGACGATACATCGGTTGAAGTTTTTCTTCTGTTAGCAATGAAGCGAAAACTGGAGTGATAACTTCATCGATTGCTTCATTCCAAACTGCTTGTTGATTGATTCTCTCTTCAATGAGTTTGCGTGGAGCTTTTCCTGGACGGAATCCTGGAACGCTAACCTTGCTAGCAGTCTTCTTGAATGCTTTTTCTTGTGCGTTTGTCCAAAGCTCTTTATCGACGTCAGCAACTAATTTGACGCGGCTTGGACTGATTTTTTCAATAGTGTGTTTCATTAACTGAATACCTCAATTCATTTTGCTATTTTTGCAACGTGATTAAATATACTCTATCTTAAGATACTTTCCAAACTAAAAACGTTCAAAAAGCGAAATTTTTTATTTTTAGACCTTAATTTGTTCGGCTTTATTCAATGTTTCAGAAATAAAGTTTTTGGCGTCATCAACTTCTTTTTGACTAAGTCTATATTTCTCCAAGAGAGGATTGATATCAACTTTAGATTGTAAATAGGAATTAGAGAGATTGACCAAAGCAACGCAATAAGTATTTAAAGAGTCTTCATTTAAGATATTTTCAGGAAACAACTCAAACATGAAATTGTTCAAAATGTTTTTGGCGATATTAAATAGTGATGGATCCTTAACTTCTCTTTGAATCATATCAAGCAAATCTTTAGTCTCTTTCTTTTCATAAGGAAGGAGTTCCTTGCTAGGCATAAGATGGTATGTTTGACCATTTTTATCAAACACTATTTCATTAGGATATTTAGCTTTTATAAGTAACATCAACCCATATGTTTTGACTATGTTCGATTTCGTTGTTTTTATCATTGTTACTATCTTTGATGAGTAATAAATTGCTTTTGCGTCATTGAAGGAAGTCAAAAGGGAAATAATCTCGTATTGGTCTTTCCCTTCCAAAAGAATTCTCCCTACATCTTCATCGGAATAGTTCTTTTTTAATGAAGATTGCCTCTCATTGTAACGAATGCTTTTGTTCAAAGAGCGCAAAACTTCTTCAACTTCTTGCGAAACATACGGCAAGGAAGTGAAATAATCCGCATCAGCATACGCTTCATCGTATTCTTCTAGAATAAAGCGTAACTCAAAATTGGCCTTTAAGCACTTTAGTGGTGAAGCATTCCAAAGAATTTCTCTCTTTTTTTCAATCAAGTCCATCGCTTCTTTGGCCTTTCCTAAATTTAAAAGCGCTGAAATACGGCAATATAAGGCCTCGGGGTCATCATTTCCTTTGCTAAGTTCAAGTACTAGCTCATATTCTTTTTTATTTAATAAACTTGTTAAATTATCCATACTTCTAAATTTTAGTCCATCCGTCTTCTTTTAAAAAGAAAAAAGACAAACATAAGCAAAACGATTAAAATGTTATAGATGAAAAAGAATGTCTTATTGTTTTCTCTATTAATGCTTGGGATCTCTCTTTCTTCTTGTTCGAAAGAAAATAAAGAAGTTTCTTTCGATGATGCCTTGGCCATATTGAAAAAAATCGATCGTCAAATTAACTACACGCCAATAACAAACATCCCTCATTCCTATATATTAAAGGAAGAATTATCAGCCTACATCGATGAAGGGAAAGAATTGAAAAACGTGACTATAGACAGAGAGATAAATCAAGATGATTACTATTCTTTCGTAAGAATTAAAGGGACATATAATAAAAACATTTATATCAGGGAAAACTGGACTTATGTCACGGACAAGAAAAACGTTGCCTGTAACTACATAAACTACCAAGAAGACGGAAAGCTTATTAGTAAACGTTATCGCGAAGAAAGCGAAAGATCATTAGAGAATTGGACGAATTTCGCGCAAAATGACATCATGGAAAAGCAACGTTTATATGCTCAAATGGCAAAAAAATTTTATACATACCTCTCTTCAATGGAAGGGGAAACGAATGATATATGCTCTTCTTCTTCCGAAGGATCGGTTAACGTTTCTGCTAGCAACTCAAAAGAGAGATATGCATGTGAATTCCAAGATTATTGGTTTGTTTTTGGAAAGCAGGAAAACTTAACGGATGGCACTTTTTATGGTGCAACCGTTTCTTGGAATAAATGCGATATTTCCTTACCTAATTTGAATTTTTATCCATTAATCAGTGAAGAATAGACTCCGCAGTTTCAATCAAGGAAGGGAAATCTTTTAAGGAAGCATCAGGATTTTCAGCCTTTCCAAATCCATAAGCGGCATGAACGAAATGAAGACCGGCTTTTCTTGTAGCTTTTTCATCTCCGAGAGTATCGCCAACATAGATAGAATCGCCAAGGCCGTGTTTTTCGACAATTCTTGAAATGGTGACATCCTTGCTTGCTAAAGTATCTCCCCAGCAAAGGTGATC
This sequence comes from bacterium, assembly GCA_963638555.1. Taxonomy (GTDB): domain Bacteria; phylum Bacillota_I; class Bacilli_A; order RFN20; family CAG-826; genus UBA4951. Next base: position 75,022 of record CAVHQU010000003.1, read on the forward strand.
GATGAAGCAATCGTTCATTTTAGTTCCTTCCAAAAAAGCCTCGATATAACCTTTTTGCGCATTAGAAACGATAAAAAGAGGATATTTTTCCTTCAATTTAAGCAATGTTTCGCGAACTTTTGGATATAGTCTTCCTGGATGGGTAAGCAAATATTCATTTTCATGGGCCATGCATCTATCAAGCAAGGAAAGCATTTCTTTTTCATTCAAAGAAGGCCAGAGTTTTTTGCCTATATCAAGCATCGGAAGTCCCATTGCGCCCTGCATCATCTCCAAAGTAATGACATATTTGCCATTTTTATATGTTTTTAGCACCTCGTTCCAAGAATCGACCACTTCAAGCGATGAATCCCACAAAGTGCCATCCAAATCAAAAATTATTCCACGTTTCATAAATTAATTATATCTCTAAAAGAATAAAAGAAAAACCGCATTACAAGCGGTAAATTGGCGCGCCCGAACCGACTCGAACGGTTGACCCACAGCTTAGAAGGCTGTTGCTCTATCCAACTGAGCTACGGGCGCAGCGTTAATAATATAAAACTCTTTTGATTTTTTAACAAGTAAAATATCAAATTGAGCGAATTTTATTATAAAGGGCAACCGCCGCTTCAGGAGGAAGGATTTGTTTTAATTCTTCAATCGAAGCGTTTTTCAAAGCATCGATCGTCGGATAATTTTTTCTGAGAATCTCTTTTCTTTTTTCGCCAATGCCTTTGACACCATCAAAAATTGAAGCGTGCATATTCTTCAATCTTTGAGATTTATGAAAACTTATGGCAAATCTATGAACTTCGTCTTGCATTCTCATGAGCAAGAAAAATAAAGGAGATTTGTTATCTATAGGATAAAACACGCCATCGCTATCGATGATGCCCTCTGTTTGATGCTTGTCGTTTTTGTATAAACCATATACAGGGATAGAAACATCAATAGAATCTAGCGCCTCAAGGGTCGCATGTACTTGGCTTAATCCACCATCGGTTAAAATTAAATCAGGATACTCAGCATTCTCCTCCTTTAAGCGACGGTAACGTCTTCTAACAACTTCAACCATTGAATGATAATCATCACCCGCATCTTCTTTTTCTAGGTGAAATTTGCGATACATTGCCTTGATCGGTTCTCCGTTTATATAGCAAACCATCGCACCAACTGGCGAAGAGCCCTGAAGATGAGAGTTATCAAATAATTCGATGCGATATGGCGTTTTTATGTCCAAAAGCTTGCCAAGTTCAATCAGAAGAGCATCATTATCGTCATTCAATCTTGCGGACATAAAATGTCGATCAAGTCCATCTTTGGCATTCAAAGCAGCAATATCTATTTGTTGATAAAGACGGCCTTCTTTCGGAGAGACAATTCTTATTTCAGGGTAAAGCTCACTTAATTCATTGATGTTTTCGATATTGCAAACAACTTCTTTTGGAAGATCGTTTTTCTGATAATATTCTTCGATCAATTCAAGCGCTTGACTTGCTCCGCCCTCAAAAGAGGGCACAACAATAACTTTTTTTCCTAAAAGAATGCCTCTTCTGAAGGTTAAAACACTAAGAGACATATATGAGTCTCTCTCAGAATAAGCGAAAACGTCGCGATTTGTCTTATCAGTTTGGGTTTCAACGGATTGTTTGGCGGTAATGCGTTTGATGGCATCGATTATTTCCTTGTGATTTTGGGCATCTTCAAAACGTAATTCATTTGATGCCTCAGCCATTTTCTCTGTATATTCCTTGATTAAATCTGATGTATTTCCATCAAGAAAACTCTTTATTTTATCGTACAATTCTTGATATTTCTCTGTTTTGACTTCATTGATGCAAGGGGCCAAACATTGGCCTAAATGGTAATAAAGGCAAGGCTTTTTAGGCATTGTTTTGCATTTTCTTGTAGGATAAAGCCTATTTAGCAAGTCGATTATCGTAAAAGCGTCTCTTGAGTTGGGAAAAGGACCATAATAGAAATATTTGTTATCTGTAGCTCGGCGAGCAATTTTCAGGAATCCATCGCCTTTTCTAACAGCGATATAAGGATAATGAGAATCATCCATCATCATGATGTTATATCTTGGATGATGAGTCTGAATCATATTCATTTCAAGAATGAACGCTTCTTTATCGGTATGAACAATAATGAAATCAAAATGGTCGACATGAGATACCATTGCCGCAACTTTGCCAACCTGTGGACGCAAAAAATATTGAGAAACCCTGTTCTTTAAGTTTTTGGCTTTGCCGATATAAATTATTTTATCATCGGCATCTTTCATTTGATAAACGCCTGGTTCATTAGGCAAAAGAGCAATCAAACGTCTTAATTTTTCGCTTAATTCCATATCTATTTTAGATAGATGATGGTGGCTCCTCCTCCACCTTCATGGCCATCGGCATTCTCATAATGGTCAATGAAATTTTTATGATTATCGCAATACGAGCGAACAACTTTTCGCAATATTCCGCTTCCCCATCCATGAATTGCCCGAACTCTCTTGTAATGCTTAAGCAAGCAATCATCGAGATATTTCGCTAAATTTCTCTCTGCCTCTTCAGCTCTTTGACCAATGAGGTTAATCTCAAGAGGAACGCTCTTTTTAAACGGAATATTGTCTAAAGATATTGTTGAAAGAACCTCTTTTTTCTCTTTATGAGGCTCTTCAACACGAATTGCTTGGTCTTTTTTGACGTGAAATGCCATTCCTTCGCTTGTGCGGATTTCCATTTTGTTGCCTTTTATGGAAACAATTCTTCCAGTCACGAAAAGTGATGGAACATTAACGTAATCGTTGATTTTCAACTCTTCATCAAATGTTTCGGCAGAAAAATCTTCTTCAAGATCGCTCAGTTCTTTTTTGGCATTAATAACTTCATGAAGTTTGACCGTTCCGCCATTTTTATCCAAAGAATGCATGATTTCATTGATTTTTTCTTCATAATCATTAAGCATCTTCTTTTTCTTCGTCTCGACATCAGAAAGGAAGTGTTCTTCGCGTAGGGATAACGCCTTTTCTTTAGACTTAAGGGTTTCTTGTTGTTTATTGATTTGAATCTCTTTTTTAGCAAGTTCCGCCTTTAAGTCTTCCGTTTCTTTTGTCAGGGCAGTTAGTCGTTTGATTGTATTAGAAACCGACAAATCTTCTTGGGAATTGATGTTTTCTTTAGCATCTTTGAGAACTTCTTCAGGCAAGCCAAAGCGTTTTGCGACTATTAAGCCATACGATTCGCCAGGCAAACCCATCTTCAGTTTGTAGGTTGGCAAAAGTCTCTCTTCATCAAACATCATGGAGGCATTCGTTACTTCCTCGTGAGACAAAGCGTATGTCTTTAACCCGTCAAAGTGAGACGAAATCATCGTTAAAGAATGTTTTCTAAGTAAGAATCTCATAATGGAAAGAGCAATCGCTTCGCCTTCTTTTGGCGATGTACCAGTTCCTACTTCATCAAGCAAAACTAAGTCCTTTCCTTCAACGAAACGCAATATTTCTCCGATGTTTTTCATATGTCCAGAGAAGGTTGACAAATTATCGCTAAGCGATTGTGAATCGCCGATATCGACATAGATATTTCTAAAAAACGATAAAGATGAGCCTTGTTTTGCCGGGATTGCTAGGCCACATTGATTCATCATTACCAAAATACCAAGGGTTTTTAAAGCGACAGTCTTTCCGCCAGCATTAGGGCCAGAAATAATAATCAGCGAAGACTTTGAGTTTAAATGGAAATCGTTAGAAACTACCTTATTTTTATCTATCAACGGATGACGAGCGTCAATTAAATCGATTAAAGGAGTTTTGGAATATGAAGCGATGTGACAATCATTTTCCTCAGCCATTTTAGCCTTTGCAGAATGAAAATCGAGATAACCAATCATCTCATTCGTTTCGATTATTGCATCGCCACTTCCGGCGACTTCATGCGACAATTCGAGTAATAAACGATGGATTTCCTCTTTTTCATTATTTTGAAGCTCCATCATTTTGTTATTCAATTCAACTAAAAGTTCAGGTTCAATAAACGTGGTTTCGCCAGTATTAGATATGTCTTGGACAATGCCTTTAACCTTATTTTTATAAGAATTCTTAACCGGCAAAACATAATGGCCATTTTTCAAAGTAAGGCTTTCATTCGTCAAAAAGGAACGGTTCGCATCTAAAACGAAGCCTAATTTCTTCTTCATTGTCTCTTCTAAACGATGTATTGCTTGGCGAATTGATTTTAATTTTGGCGAAGCGTTATCGAAAATGGTTAGATCGGGAGCAATTATTTTATGAATGTCTTCTTCTAAGAAGCCTAAAAGAGGGAAGTTAGCAACATATTCAAGTAAAAGAGGGGAGTCATATACTTTTTTGAAATAATTATTGATTGCTTTAACGTTTTTAACGTCATTCGCAATGCGTTCTAGCTCTTCAACATTTAAGCAACCGCCTTTTTTCGCCAAGGATACATAATCTTTTAGATTGCTTGAAACGTCAATTGGCAAATTCCCATACTTTGCTATGGCATTTCTCGTTTCTTCAAGAACGTTCAACTCATGTTGTAAGAGATTCTCATCGGAGAACATCATCAAAGTCTCGGCTTTTTCCTTGCCAATATCGGTTTTTGCGTATTTTTTAAGGGTTTCCCTTATTTTTTCAAATTCAAATTTCTCGTATACATCTTGCATATAATGCAATTATATCATTTATTAAGAAAGATTAGGATTACTAAGAAATAGTAAAATGATAAAATATTTTTATGAGCACGAATCAGCCTGCAACAATATCACTAGAAATCAACGTTTCAACAAAAATGACCATAATAAACAGGCTTAAAAGATTTGAATGTCAAAATCCAAGCCTATATATAGAGTTTTTCGCTAAAGGCGATGGATTTTCTGTTGCGATATACAAACCGAATAAAAAAGCTGAAATTAAGGCTGTCTTCCAAGGAATTAATGCTGAAACTATCGCAAAAGATTATGGTTATTCCCCTGTTTTTTCAAAAAAGGAAGAAATAATTAACAAATACCCTCAAATAGGAAGCGATGAAGTTGGCACAGGCGATTTTTTCGGCCCAATTTGCGTTTGCGCCGCTTATGTCGAAGAAAAAGATTTGTCCTTAATCAACGAACTTGGAGTTACTGACTCAAAAAAGATGACTGATGAGTATATTCTTTCGATAGGACCTACGCTTATTAAAAATTTTAAATATTCTCAACTATCTTTGCCAAATAACAAATTCAACGAAGTGCACGATTCATTCAATATGAATGCGATCAAAGCAAAGATGCACAATCGTTGTCTGTTCAATTTATACGAAAAATATCCTCATTCCACGGTTTACCAAGATCAATTCGCAGAGGAAAAAATATACTATTCCTACTTAAAAGAAGAGACCCATGTATTAAAAAACATCATTTTCCATACGAAAGGGGAATCTTATTTTCCATCAGTGGCATTAGGTAGCGTTATCGCCCGCTATTCATTTTTATTAAAAATGAAAGCCTTAAATGAAAAATACAACATGGAGTTCCCTTTTGGAGCAGGAAAAGATGTCGATGATTTCATCATTAAATTTGTAGACAAATTCGGAGAAAAAGAATTAAAAAACGTTGCTAAGCTAAATTGGGCAAATTATAAGAAATACAAAGAAAGTCTCGATTAATCGATTTCATGAAGTTTTGAAAGGACTTCTTTAAACTCATCTGGCAAAGGAGCCTCAAACGAAACGAATTCATGGGTTTTGGGATGCTTAAATGTCAGCCTATAAGCATGCAGAAGCTGACCCTTATCGTATAAGGCGCAATTATTAAAACCATACAAGGGGTCGCCGATTACCGGATGACCGATATAATCCATATGAACGCGAATCTGATGAGTGCGGCCAGTTAAAAGGCGACAAGATATTAAAGTCACTTTCTCGCTATATCTTTTTAAGACTTCAAAAAAAGTGATAGATTCACGCCCTTTAGCAACATTCACACAAAATTTAACTGGGCTTTTTGGGTCACGGCCAATAGGTGCGTCAATCTTAGCTTGTTTTTCGTCAATGATACCATTAACCAAAGCAATATATTCCCTGTGCATTGTGTGGTCACTCAATTGTTCCTTCAAATAGAGCTCAGCTTGATCATTTTTTGCGATTGCCAATAATCCAGAAGTGTCTTTGTCAATCCTATGAACCAGTCCAGGTCTTATAGGATCATCACTATTCGATAATTCCTTGCCATAATAAACTAGGGCATTCGCCAACGTTCCACTCTCGTGGCCATTCCCTGGGTGGACAACCAAACCTGCTGGTTTGTTTATAATGAGAATATCTTCATCTTCAAACACGATATTTAAAGGGATATTTTCACCATCAAGCGTTAGTTGTTTTTTAGTATATTTTTCATAGGTTATAACATCGGCAAGTCTTAAGTTATAATGGGATTTTTCTTGGCGATTATTGACAAGTACCTTTTTTTCCTTAATTAAAGCTTGTACCTTACTTCTTGAGGGTGCAACTTCTCTTTCAAAAAGGAATTCGTCAAGCCTTCTTCCAACATCATTTTGCTTTACGATAAATTGATCCATAAAACCTCTATTTCTTTCTAATTGCTTCTTTAATAGAGCGAACGATTAATAGAACGACAAAGATACAAACGGCCACCACTAATGCCGCATCCGCAACGTTGAATATTGCAAACGAATCATGGTCAAATCCGAATATATAGAATTGGAACATATCAACAACGCCAGAGAATCCTGTGATGTTCGGCCAATAAAAGGTACGGTCAATCGCATTTCCTAATGCACCACCTAGCGCAAGCATTAAAGCACAGTCAATCCAATGGTCTTTTTTATTTAGATTTTTAAACCAATATACCGCAATTCCTATTGAAGCAATCCACGAGATAGCTATGAAAAGATATCTAGCCCACGTAACATCGCTTCCCATTCCAAAAGACGATCCTTTGTTATAGGAAAGAGTTAGATAAAAGAAATGTGGAATTACTTCCAACGAATTTGACGTTATATTTGGATTTTGCTTAACGTCAGGATTCGCTTTGAAATAATTCACAATGCCCCATTTGGTGGCCAAATCTATGGCAATAACGATGATTGCTAACCAAGCGAAACTCAAAAGAAAGCTTTTGAAATTCCATTTAAACTTCTCTTCTTTCTTTATCGTTTCGACTTTGGTTTCTTTTTTTGAAGTTTCTTCCATCGTTATTCACCCAATGCTTTTGCGCAGCGATCGCATAAAATGACGCCATTTTCACGCATGATTGCGTTCTTTTTGTGATTTCTGCATCTTTCGCATGTTGTATCTTCATCTTTTAGGACTTCTACTTTTTCATTTCCTTCCTTTACGATGGCTTCTGAAACGCCGAATAATCTAGCAATTTCATCTTCATCTAAGGAATTAATAACGTTAACGAGTTCTTTGTTTGGGGAATACACGGTAATTGTCGCTTCAGTTGAAGATCCAATCATTCCCGAAGCACGTTTTTCTTCCAGAGCTTTTAAAGCAACACTGCGTAATGCAGTAAATGTGTCATATTCTTTTAGAACCTCTTCACCATATTCATGAGACTCTTTTGGCATATCTTCTAATTGAGGTGACGTCTTTTTGACTCCTGGGATAAAGGAATAAACTTCATCCATTGTGAAAGAAAGAATTGGATTAAAGAGCAAGCAAAGTTCGAATGTAATCTTATATAAAGTGTATTGAACAGCTTTTCTTCTATTAGAATTCGCGTCATCACAGTATAAAATGTCTTTTGCGTAGTCTAAATAGAAATTAGATAATTCAACCAAGAAGTTCGTTAAGGACATGGAAACACTAGCAAAAGAGAAATTATCATAGTCTTTTAAGACTTTGTTTTTAACGGCTTCAAGCTTTGCTAATGTCCATTTATCAGCCGGATATAATTCAGGTTTTTCACTTGGAGTATATGGTTTTCCTTCGCCGTCTTGGAGGTTTCCTAGCATGAATTTGAAGGTATTTCTGATTTTTCTATATTGTTCAGAAACAGATTGGATAATGTTTTCAGAAACGCGAACGTCAGCAACATAGTTAACACTAGCAGCCCACAAACGGAGAATATCAGCGCCAAATTGGTTAGCGACTTTGCTTGGATCAATACCATTTCCTGCGGATTTAGACATCTTATTCCAATTTTCATCCATGACCCAGCCATGAGTTAATGTCTCTTTATACGGAGCGCAGCCATTATAGGCGACGCTTAAAATGAGAGATGAATTAAACCATCCACGATATTGGTCATTTCCTTCGAGATATAAATCTGTAGGGAATTTAAGTCCTCTTTCTTGTACAGTTCCTGCCCACGATGTTCCGGAGTCAAACCAAACATCCATGATATCGGTTTCCTTGCGGAAATTGCCATTTGGTGATAATGGGTTTGCATATCCTTCAGGCAAAAGTTCTTTTGCCGAATATTTAAACCAGGCATTCGAACCCTCTTTCGCAACTAGCGAACGAATGTGTTCGAAAACTTTCTCATCGATTATTGGCGAGCCATCTTCGTTGTAGATAATCGGGATTGGAACACCCCAAGCTCTTTGACGAGAAATACACCAATCTCCACGATCTTTAATCATGTTGACCATCTTTTCTTCGCCCCAAGTTGGATTCCATTTAACTTTGTGAACGGCATCGATTAAATCTTGGCGAATGTTCTCAATCGAGAAGAACCATTGTGGGGTCGCTCTGAAAATAATAGGTTTATGCGTTCTCCAATCATGTGGGTAGGAGTGAACAATGTCGACCTCTTTCAATAAATGGCCATTTTCTTTAAGCAAATCAACGACTCTATCATTAGCGTCCGCATAGAATAATCCATCACACGGATCACCTTCACCTAAGTGCATAATGCCCTTATCATCGACTTGTTTAAGAGGTCCAATGCCATATTTTGCGCACGCATTAAAGTCATCAACGCCAAAATCAGGGGCGGTATGGACACAACCGGTTCCGTCCCCATCAGTAACGAAGGAAGCGACAATTACTAATGATGTTCTATTTTCATATAAAGGATGTCTAACTGTAGCATATTCAAGATCTTGGCCTTTAAATTCTTTGATAAGATCGCATTTTTCAAAGCCAAGTTCTTCCTTTATTTTATCTTGTAGGTTCTTTAGGAACACGAAATTTCCTTTTTCCGTGGCGAAAAGGCCATATTCAAAACGTGGATTAAGCGTGATTGCTTGATCTCCAGGGATTGTCCATGGGGTTGTCGTCCAAGCGATAATCTTAGAATCATTAGGAACAACACCCTTTCCATCGATGAAATCGAAAGAAACATACATTGTCCTTGCCGGAACATCAGCGTATTCAACTTCAGCTTCGGCTAAAGCGGATTCGCTCGATGGAGACCAATAAACAGGCTTTAATCCTTTATAAATCAAACCTTTTAAAGCCATTTTAGCAAAAACATCGATTTGACGTGCTTCATATTCAGGAAGCAAAGTCATATACGGATGATCATAGTCGCCTAAGCATCCCAAACGTTTGATTTGCCCTTTTTGGTGCTCAACTTGCTTTAATGCATATTCCTTACATAAGTTGCGGAAATCAACTACAGGCGTAGTTTTGCGATTGACTCCACTCTTTGTGACCTTTACTTCGATTGGTAGACCGTGCGTATCCCAGCCGAAAATGAATGGCGTTTTATAACCGGACATATTTTTATAACGGATAACAAAATCCTTAAGCAAGCGGTTAAGCATATGACCGCAATGGATATCGCCATTGGCGTATGGAGGTCCATCGTGAAGTAAATATTCATCGCAGCCTTCGCGATTTTTATTCATTTCTTCATAAAGATGCGTATTTCCCCATTTTTCAAGCATCTTAGGTTCTTTGCTTATTAAATTAGCACGCATCTCAAAACCAGTTTGAGGCATAAGCAAAGTTTTTTTCATTTCACTTCCCATTATTTTCTCCTTCGGGCAAAAATAAAAACGCCCTCTAAGGGCGCTATTGCGCGGTACCACCTTAGTTCAGAATAATCAATTCCGCTCTCAAGACACTCTTAACGCAAGTTTTACGTCCTCCCTACATCTCTTCAAGAAGATGGCTCCTTTAGTGATGGGCTTTTGGCGTTGTCTCGTTCTCATCCAGGAGACTCTCTGTCGTTTGCCTTGGCCGCTCTAAGATCTTAGCCTCCACTAATATAGATTATTCTTCTTTTCTTTTCAAGCATTTAAAAAAGCCTTCTAAAAAGAAGGCCTTCAAGTAATCGAACTTATTAATCGTTTCCGAAATTTGGTTTTAAAATTTCGGAAAGATCAATTCCTTCCCCAATCGGATCGTCCCCTTTTGATGTGTTGGATGAGGAATTATTTAGAGACAAATCAGGGATTGGCATAAGAGGAATTTCATTTTCATCAGGTGCTGAAATGAAATCTTTCCCTTCGCCGAAATCAGCGGCGATAACACTAACGATGATTGTATCAGAGAGGTTTGGATTGATAGTCATGCCAATTTTTAAGTTGATTTCTCCGCCCGTTTCCTCACGAACTTTGTTTATGCATTTTTGTGTTTCATACATCGTTACGTCAGAACCGCATGTTATTGCGCAAATGCCTCTTTTGGCGCCATGTATTTTAGTTTCGAGTAATGGTGAATTTATCGCATTAAGGGTAGCTTCTTCGGCTTTATTTTCGCCAGTCGCCATTCCGTAGCCTATTAAGGCCGTACCGGAATTTTGAAGGGTTGTCTTTACATCATTAAGATCCAAGTTCATTCCGCCTGGAAGAAGAATGATATCAACGACAGTTTTTACCGATTGGGCTAAAATATGATCAGCATTTTGAAGAGCCGTATCAAGCGATACGTTTCCGAAAGCGGTTAAGAGCTTATCATTTGAGACGACAATAATTGAATCTACGACATCTTTGAGATTTGTTAGGCCTTGTGTGGCATTCTCGGTTGCCTGTGAGCCCTCATAATTGAATGGTCTAGTGACAATCGCTATCGTTAAAGCTCCGGATTCTTTGGCGATCTTAGCAACAACTGGGGAAGCGCCAGTTCCCGTGCCTTTTCCCATACCTGCCGCGATAAAGACGACATGAGCGCCAGCAACTGCTTTTCTTATTTCTTCTTCAGATTCTTCAGCCGCCTGTCTTCCAACCGCTGGATCACCGCCAGCACCAAGGCCTCTCGTAGATTCTTTGCCGAGGATGATGCGATTAGGTGCCTTTGATGAGGCTAAGACTTGTTTATCAGTATTTAATACGTAGAATTCAACATTTTGGATGTTGTCATCGATCATTCTATTAACGGCGTTATTTCCGGCTCCGCCAACACCGATAACAACTATTTTAGCGACTGGCTCAAAACTATCTAAGTCATCTAAATCGCTATTAATTTCATTGTAGTCATCCATATTTTTTCTCCCTTTATTCTCTGCTTAAGCTCGAGATTCCTTGATAATTATCATTAGAACCCGTTGTCTTTTTTTGCTTTGATTCAACGATTATCATTCCTAGAACATTTGTTGCACCGGCATCTCTTGCTCCAATGACATTAGGCATGAAGAACCTCACTTCTCTTGTTCCAAAAGCGGAAGCAAATAAAGTTGAAAGCCCTCTAAGCCTAGATGCTCCACCAGTGACAATGATTGGATAAGAACCATACATTTGCCCTTGTGAGAATTCGAGTTGATCGAAGCTTAATTGCAATGCCTTAAGGAACTCATCGTAATAAGTTTTAATCACTTCATTGATATCACGTTGATAGATTTTTATTTTTTGATTGTCGTTATTGACACCGACAAATACTGGCGTTTCGAACTTATGAGCAGTGATGTCATAGCCAAATTTTTCTTTCAAATCATTGGCAATTTGAAATGGAATGTTGAATTTTCTAGCTATCCTTTCGCTTAAGGCACGTCCACCGCTTTTTATAAATCTAGAAAGATAAGTTTCTTTCTTGCCAATAAGCGACATAGTAGTTAAATCGCTTCCAATATCCAATAGAATGTAAGTTTCAGGATTCTTTGGGTTCGAGGCAATAAGCTGTGATGCGCAATATACTGCAATACTATTCTTAAGGACTCTAAATCCAGCGTCTTCAACAACTTTCACGAAACTATTGAGGATGTCTGAAGGTAATGTATAGATCTTTGCTTTGATCGATAACGTTTTCGAAACGACACCAAGTGGAGGTTCAGCATAGCCATTTTTATTTGCGACATAGACTGATGGAACGACATCGACCAAAACGCTCCCCTCCCCGATTTTCGCTGTTTTAAGCAAATTCAGAACGTTGTTCACGTCAACAGGACTAATTTTAGCGTTGGGTTCTCCTCCAACGATTGAGGAAGCTTTAACGTCCTCATAGACTTTCACCCCTAATGACGGGAGAACTAACGAAACAGCGTTTGGTTCCATTTGAAGATCCAGAGCAGAATCGTTAATGCTATGAAATTCACTAAGAACCTTCACAAGCTTATCGTGATCTACTATTCGGCCATCAGAAACAAGGCCTGAAATCGGAGTTTTTTTATAATAAAGCAAATGAGGAACGTTTTTTGAAACGTATCCAACGGCGAACTTTACATAATTTGAAGTTATTTCTAATACACGTGAATATCTGACATTTTCCATAAGCGTATTCTATTCTAGAATAAGTTTGGTCAATAAACAATAAGCATTAGAAATTACTTAGAGTTAAATTAGTAGTTTTTTAGTTAATTTAAATTTAATAATCTTCTGCTATTTAATTAAGTGAATATCGATGTTTTTTTCGTATTTAAATTAATGGTTTTCTCAAAAGATTTTGCAAAAAAACTTTTTTTGATTATTTTGCTGAGTATGTTTTAATTTCTTCATTGGAGGAAGAAACTTCTTCAATGATTGAAGTATTTTCTTCGGAAGAGTTTGTTTCTATCTTTTCGGCTTTTACAACTTCAGCTACTCGATACGATAAACCAATTGGAAGGGCGCAAATAGCAACGAAAGCAACTGCGCATAAAGATATTTTAAGAGCTAATTGTTTGCGGAAATATGAACGGGTTAGACCTGTTTTTTCTAACTTATCTTTCATTGTTCTTGCCTCCTTTCTTTTCTATGCATCTAAGCTTCGCTGGCTTAGAACGATGATTTTCTTCTAATTCTTTTTCCGAAGCGACCACAGGTTTTCTGGTGATTAATGTATATGGGGCTTCTTGTATTTCATCCGGCAACATATCAGGGCCTTCTCTGCTTCCTTCAACGACGGATAAGGATTTAAATCTTTCCTTAACCAATCTGTCTTCTAAGCTTTGGAAGGTGATGATCGCAATTCTTCCATTAGGTTTAAGAACTTCATCAAACGTTTCTAAGAGTTGACGTAAATTGCCAAGTTCATCGTTTGTTTCAATTCTCAATGCTTGGAATATTTGTTTAGCTGGATGACCTTTTTTTGCTAATTCCTTAGCTGGTTTGACTTTTTTTATCAAATCAACCAATTCCCCGGTCGTGGATATTTCTTTCGTTTCGCGTTCTTTAACTATCTCTTTAGCGATTTGATAAGAATAATTATCCTCGCCATATTCTCTAAAAACTTTCAACAGCTTTTCGAAAGAATAAGTGTTGACGATAGTCTTTGCATTTAACGGATTCGAGAGATCCATGCGCATGTCAAGAGGAGCATCTTCTCGATAAGAGAAACCTCTATACGCTTCATCGAATTGAGGTGATGAAACACCAAGGTCGGCCATGATTCCATCAACTCCATTTACGCCTGTTTCCTTTAGTTTTTCTGCGAAATAAGCGAAATTCGATTTGATGATTGTGAAATTATGACCGGTTTTGCTTAATCTTTGAGAGCTCTCATCGATCGCTTCTTGATCCATGTCGAAGGAATATAGATGACCATTTGGAATCTTCTTAAGAATTGCTTCCGAATGACCGCCTCTTCCTAAGGTTAAATCGACATATATACCATCTTTTTTGATATTCAATAAGTCGATTGTTTCATTTAATAAAACGCTGTAATGGAAACCCATATTATTGAGCCTCCTTTCCAAGTGTTGAGAGGTCTTCCGCTATTCCTTCGTAGGTCTCATCATTCTTTTCTTGATAATCTTCGTATGCTTTCTTGTCCCATATTTCGAAATGGTCTAAAACACCGATAATTACAATCTCATTAGAGAGTTTATAACGTTTCATCGCAGAGGCTGAGATGGAAATTCTTCCATGGCTATCAACATCCAAGACTTCGACGCTAGAGAGGGCTAAACGCATGTAGGTACGTGCTTTTTCGCTTAAGAAATTCATTTTTTCTAGATTGGCAAGGTAAGCGTTGAAATCATTTTCTTCATAGATGGAGATTGCTCCTTCGAATCCACGAAGCAAATAAAAATGCTCTGGGACTTCCTTTACCAATTTACTTGGCAATTGAAGTCGATTCTTTGCGTCTAGATTTCTTTCGTAAGTTCCAAAAAATTTTCCCACTTTTTCCCACTCCGCAAGAATAATGTATCATTATTAAAGAAAAATAGAAAGAAAAACTTATAAAAAAATGCTCCAGGCGGAGCATTTTTGTTACCTATTTTATTTTGAAGGGAAATCCGGAAGACCATCAAGCGAGAAATTGCTGATTTCTTCCTTTGTCTCATCTTCTTTAAGGAAATTTATGTTTTTGATATTTTTTGGCGTGTTAGCTTCGCCTTTTCTAATGAGTCGAATCGGCAAGGAAGCGTGGATTAAGCCTAAAGCGACATCATCTAGATCAATGCTTGGTCCAGGAAGATACAATCCAGATTCAAAATCTTCTTCATCTTCGAATATCTCGACGCTATCGCTAAATTTGCAAGGATAAGAGAATTTGACATTGTCCCTTGTGTCAAAAACAGTTAACTTCGCGTCGATCTTGAAAAGCAGCAATATGAATCCATCTTGTCTAGAGGCTTTAACTTCATAATGACATTTCTTAATTTCGTCTATAGGATAAATAATTTTATATCCATCAAATGTCGTGTCAGTGATGAAGCTTTGTTCTCTTCCTTTGATGATTGCACTTTTGTTTATCTTATACATTAGGAACGAACCTCAGCGTTGAAACGCATCGCAAGCATATCGGTTACTTTCTTCATGACAAGATTAACTTCTTCATCTTTAAGAGTCTTGCTTTCATCTAAGAAGGTTATCGTAATAGCCATCGATTTCTTGCCTTTTTCAATCTTATCGCCTTCGTAAACGTCGAATACTTCAACATTTTTGATTATCTTATCAAGGCGGGAAATTTCACGTTTGATATCAGAATAAGCGACATCCCCTTTAAGAAGGAAGGCCAAGTCTCTGCTAATAGATGGGAATTTTGGAGGGATTGACGCCTTTTCAGCGCTCGTCTTTAAATCAAGAAGAGCATCAAGATCCATCTCCAAAACGGCAACGTTATTCTTTCCGAAGCCTAATTTCTTAAGTGCTTCTGGATGAAGTTCGCCAAAAACGGCAACAACTTGTTTTCCCAATAAGACTTGAGCTGAACGAGCTGGGTGAAGTTCTTCTTTATCCGATTTATATGCTTCAAGTCTTAAACGGTTGCCGTTGATTCCAAGCAAATTAGCAATTCCTTCGAAATAGCCTTTGACGGAATAGAAATCGACGGGGCGTTTTTCTAAAGAACATCTTAAATGTTCTTCGCCAGTCAGAACGAGGGCAAGATGCTTCCCTTTAATTGTTGGAGTATCCACGTCTGATATTTCAAACAAAGCAAGGTTTTTCTCTTGGTGAGCAAAATTATATGAAGCAGCATCGAGCAAGGATGGAAGAACATTCTTTCTAAGATACATTCTATCCTCGGTCAAAGGGTTCATCAGCTTATAACTATCGCCCTTGGAAATTAACTCAAAGGAGTCTTTTTTGACTGAATTAACCAAAGAATACGTAATGCATTCTGTGACATTGTTGTTTCTTAAGAAACGTCTAATCGCATTCTTGTTTGATTGCTTTTGGCTGTAGCCGCCTTTATCAGTTGTAACATTAGGCAACTTTGATGAAATGTTATCAAAACCCAACAAACGAATAACTTCTTCGGAAATATCAGCTTCACCAGAGATGTCGATACGATAGAAAGGAGTTTTTACATCGAAAGAGCTTCCTTCGATATTTTCTATAACCATATGGTCTCTTTTTAAAGTATCGATAACCGTATCTAAAGAGAAAGACGTTCCTAAACGACCGTTGATATATTCCAAGGATGTAGAAATCTTCTTTTCTTGATGATTTATCACATCATACGTTTCAATTTCTAAGATTTCTTTAGCATCAGCCAAATCCTTCATGAGCGAAGAACAAATTCTAAGAACTCTTTCGGTTTGTTCGGTGTTCAAACCTTTTACGAAACGTGATGAAGAATCAGACGCCAAGCCGAGTCTATTGGATGTTTTTCTAATTGAGGCGCCATTGAAGTTAGCAACTTCGATGATTACATTCTTCGTTTCTGAGGTGACCTTATCTTCCTCTGAAGTCATAATACCAGCCAAACACATTGGTTTATTTTCGCTAGAAACAACTAAGTCGCCAGGTTTGATTTGATAAGATTGTCCATTCATGGCGATGAATTCGCCTTCGAAATCATCTTTAACGACAAGAGATGTTCCTAAAAGTTTGTCTGCGTCATACATATTAATTGGACAACCGGTTAGTAACATTACGAAATTGCCAATATCAACGATATTATTGATGCTTCTGATGCCTTCAGAAGCTAAGATGTCCTTCAACCATTTAGGCGAATCTTTAGTTACGAGAGAACGAATTTCTCTGGCTCCAAACATTTTGCATTTATCGGTATTCGAACCAACTTTGAATGAAGAAACGCCTGTTTTTGTTTCCTTGTAATCAGGAATATTTTCTTTTTGATTTAAAAGGCAAGCGACTTCTCTAGCGACATTTTCCATCGCATACATGTCAGGTCTATTTGCAAGAAGTTCGACCTCAATTATTGAATCATCGAGCCCTAAATATTTAAGGACATCTTCTTCACCAACTGGTGCATCAGCTGGTAATTCTTCAATGCCATTATTTTGGGCTTCGCTTAAAGTGCTTTTATCAACACCAAGTTCTCTTAATGCGCAGCACATTCCATCGGATTCAACTCCGCGAATCGTTGATGGGGCAATAGTTACCTCAGGTAATACGGCGCCAACTCTGGCAACAATCACCTTTAAACCCTTGCGAGCATTAGGTGCTCCGCAAACTATTTGATGGATACCATACTTTTTCCCTTCATCAACATTCAAAATATGAAGGTGATCGCTATCTGGATGAGGTTCACAAGTTAAGATTTCACCAATAACTAAATTTGTAGCCGATGCTAATTTCGTGATTTCATCGACTTCGATGCCAGCAAAAGTAAGTTTTTTAGCAACTTCTTCTGGCGTTGTATTATTCAAATCAACAAATTGTTTTAACCAATTCCATGAAATTTTCATATCTAACTCTCCTTATTTCTCCGAGAAATCTTTTAGGAAACGAACATCATTCGTATAGATTCTACGAATATCGTCAATTCCATACCTAAGCATGGCAATTCTTTCGATTCCGACGCCGAAAGCGAATCCAGAATATATTTTTGGATCATATCCGCACATCTCTAAGACGTGTGGATGAACCTCTCCTGCGCCAAGAATTTCAATCCAACCTGTATTTTTGCAAAGTGAGCAGCCTTTCCCACCACATTTTGAACAAGAAACATCCACTTCAACTGATGGTTCTGTGAACGGGAAGAAAGATGAACGTAAACGAATTTCACGCTTTTCACCGAACATTTTCTTAACAAATAATTCTAAAGTGCCTTTTAAGTCTGCAAGAGAAACGCCTTTATCGATAACCAAGCCTTCGATTTGCCCGAATTCATGCGAATGCGTTGCATCGTCGTCGTCACGGCGATAGCATTTGCCAGGACAAATCATCTTTATTGGCTTCTTTTCTTCGTTTTCAAGCATCGTATGGGCTTGAGCGGCTGAAGTTTGCGTTCTTAAAAGAAGCGTATCGGAAATATAGAAAGTGTCTTGCATATCCCTTGCTGGATGATCCTTTGGAACATTAAGGAGTTCAAAATTGAAATGATCAGTTTCAACATCTCTTCCCTCAACGATATCAAAACCCATAGAGGCAAAAATATCAGACATTTCATCAACTATTTTCCAATAAGGATTGATGTTTCCTTGTTGATAATTTCTTCCCGGAAGGGTGATATCAATCTTTTCTGAATTTAATTTTTCCGCAAGAGCTTTCTTTTGAGCTGCTTCCATTTTCTCTTGGAAAGAAGTTTCAACCTTTCCGCGGGCTTCATTAACTAATTTCCCAAAAGCTGCCTTCTCTTCAGGCGCGATTTGACGCATAAGATTCATTAATTGAGCAAGAGGGCTCTTTTTGGAAAGATATGTATTCTTCCAAGTAAGGAGTTCTTCCAAAGAATTTGCCTCGCTAAGTTTAGCTAAGGCTTCTTCTTCAGCTTCTCTAACGATTTTTTCTTCTTTTTCCATATTTCTTATCCTTTCTTAATATAGAAAAAGGGATGCAGGGAGTGAATGAATCCACGGTGCCATCCCAATTCGTTTTATTGTTATTAAACGCTACTTTTTTGGCTATAACCCACGACGGGGAGAATCTCTTCTCCGTTCTCCAAGGCGAACTTCAGCAAGTTTCTTAGAAGACAGTCTCTCTAGCAGTCTCTCCCAGAACTAAGAAGGTCAGGCTTACTCTTCCTTTTCTATGAACTCCTATATTCTAATACAAATATTGATGTTTGGTATATTTTTTAACGATTTTTCAATTCATAAAGAAGGATTCCTGTGGCAATTCCAACATTAAGGGAATCTATGCCGTCCATTTCAATCCTAACTCTTTGGTCTGAAAGGGCCAAAACTTCTTTTGAAACTCCTTGCCCTTCGTTACCCATCACTAAAACGTAAGGCCTTTCAAGCTTTAATTCTTTTAAAGGTGATGAACTTTTTAAATCAGTGCAAAGAATGTTGTAGCCCTTATCTTTTAAGTCTTTGATATCTTCTTCTGAAGATTTCTTTCCCTCGATGATGTTTAGTTTAAAGATTGCTCCTTGGGAAGATGCGAGAGTTTTCGATGAATAAGCGCTGGCATTGCCTTTGGAAAGAAAAACATCATGGTATCCAAAGGCTAAACACGTTCTAAGAATTGTACCGACATTCCCTGGGTCTTGAAGATGGTCAAGATAGACTATCTCATTTCCCAAAGTATCGTTGTTTCCTTTCTTTTTGCAAAGCGCAACTATTCCTTCAGGCGTTTTCGAAAAACATAGCTTTTTAATAATCGTTTCATTAATTAAATAGAATTCAACATTACCATGTGGATACTCTTTCAAGGAAAATATGCGAATGGCTTGCTTGTTTTCTATGGCCATATCAACCATATGAAACCCTTCAACAAGGAAATAGTCGCCTTTGCCGTCTAAGTATGACATAGCTTCCTTTACTTTTTTATTTTCTTTTGATGTTATAAATTCACTCATATTGTCCCTTCCTTAACTTAGCATGCAGTTTTTTATAATTCGGCAATCTTTTAAATACGACATCATAGAACTTTTGACTATGATCGTGAATTTTATCGTGCGCTAATTCATGAACGACAACAGATTCAATTGTTTCCTGCTTATAGTGGACGAGCAATAAATTAAATGTCAAAGTCATACTCTTTGATGAGTTAACTCCCCACCTAGTCTTCATTTTGCGGACCTTTATGGCGTATTTATTCTTTACATTCATTAATGAAGCATTGTATTCAACGTTACTTTCAAGAAAATTGATAAGTTTATTTTTTAGGAGTTCGGTTTGTTTCTTTTCAGACAATGTAGAAAATCCTTCAATTATTGTTTTTTCTCCAAAAATATAGACTTCATCGCCATTTATAGGCGATGGTGGGATTGCCTTATCAGATCTTTTCTTTAATTTCGGGCAAGAGTCAAAAATGAACTTACTAAGTTCTTCTTTTGTGGCATATGTTGGGGTATTGCAGATAAATTCTTTCTTTTCTGGGTTGTATCTAAGTCCAATCGTTCTTCTTTTTCGGAAATTTATTAGGATTGGATAAATCTCATTTTCAATTTCAATTTGCCACTTTTGTGATTTCATAACATCAATTATATTGATATTTCACCTTGTTTGACTAGTCAAAGAGAACAAAATAAGGTAAACTTCTTTATCGTATGGAAAAGATTCTTATTAGTGCATGTTTAGTTGGTGAAAATACTCGTTACGATGGCAAAAACAATTATTTGCCGATCGTTGAAAAATTAAAGGAAAGATATGATTTGATACCTTTCTGCCCTGAAATGGCGGGAGGATTGAGCGTTCCTCGTGAACCTTGTGAAATCAAAGGTATCGACATCGTTACAAAAGAAGGCGTTTCAAAATCGAAGGAATACAATCTTGGGGCTAAAAAAGCCTTAGAAGCATGTAAGCTATTTGGCATCCGTATCGCGATCCTTATGGAGAGTTCCCCTTCTTGTGGTGTTAGAAATATTCATGATGGTCATTTCAATACAACGAAGATTCCAGGGAAGGGAATTACGACAAGATTATTGGAAGAAAATGGAATTCATTGCTATTCTTCTTATGATGACCTTACCTTCTTAATCAGAGAAGATTCAAAAGAAGGCAAAGAATATCTCTCCTATGAAGATAGGGTTGCCTATTTGAAAGAACGTTCTCGTTTTTCTAAAAATAAGGCCTTTGGAAGAAAACCATTTAAAGCAAAAACAACTTCAGAAAAGCCTGCCGTTGATGAAGAAAAGAAAACTATTGAAAGGGAAAATGCCGCTTCAAAGAAAGAATTCAAACGTTCATTCAAAAATGGTTCCTCCTTCCATCGCCATGATAGCAAAGGAAGAAATTTCTCTCACAAAGATGGCGAAAGCAGACCATTTAAGAAAGATGGATTCAAGAAACACGATGGAAAGCGTCCATTCAAGAAAGATGATGGCGAAAAGAAATTCCATGATGGCAAGAAATCGTACGGAGAAAAGAAAACATTCAGTGGCAAAAAACCATATCGTGGAAAAACCGCATATGGCAAAGGAGCCAAACGTTTCTCTTCAAAAGGAAATTTTCACAAAACAAACAAAAAGTCAGCATAATTGCTGACTTTTTTATTAAATCTATCCTTTATTAGTGAATTGGAAATACAATTCCAATAGCAAAGCGTTGTGATAGTCCCTGATATCCAATTCAGTTTGTTCGATGAAATTGTTCAAACGATAATTGAACGTGTTTCGATGAACATAAAGAGTTTTCGCCGTTAATAAGCCATTTAGCCCGCAGCGAAGAAATGTGCCAGCCGTTAGCAAAAGCCCAGGATCGATATTTTTGAACTCAGCTGCAAGGGAAGGTATTGAAGAGTAATTTCCAAAAGCAACCTCTTTAAGCAAAATATCAGAAAGGTAGAAACATTGGTTTGGATAATAAGTAAGTGCTTCTACTAACATTTTTTCCTCGAATTCGCCACGTTTATGCGCAACAACGATTGAGAAATTGATACTTAGCATATCATGAATATTAAACAAGAGTTGCTGAAGGGTACTTGCCAATTTATCATCCCCTTTAAAATAACCTTCATTATCACTTAAATAAGTAAAGGAAAGTTTATCCTCGCTAACTGACGAAAGAGCATGTTCAAAACTATCTCTATTTATAGGCGATGAGGCTAAGAAAAGGTAATATCTAATCATTTAACAATCAATAAATAAGTTTCATATGGGCGGAGCTTGAAAACGTGGTTTTCTAAGATCACGTCGCCATAATTGTGAAGTTTCACGTCCAAAATGTCAAAATAGAATGAGAAATACACTTCATATGGGCGGAAATTTGATATAACCATCAACTTAAGCGGACCATCATGGACGTAAGCGAAGACATCTGGATGATTAACGTCAATAATCTTGAGAGGGGAATTAACGACCGTATCATTAACAATCGCTTGTTTACGGTAGGCGATAGCGTATTGATAGAAATTCAAAATAGAATAAGGATTCTCCATTTGAGATTTAATATCAACCCCTTCCTTATAATTGTCATTCAAAGGAAACAAAGGTTCTTTATCGGAAAATCCAGCATATTCATCTGAATTCCATTGCATGATACTTCTTGAAGATAAACGCGATGAACGATTCAAGTAACGTAATATTTCTAAATTATTATGTCCGTCTTTTTGCCATTGTTTCACTTCATCTTTTGTCGATGGATCTAAATAGAAATCCTCAATCTTAGTAAAATGAAGATTTGACATGCCTATTTCATCACCATATTGAATAAATGGAGTTCCGTAAAGGAAGAGCATTGTCGTTAATAGCATTTTAGCAGATTCGTCGCGAAATTTAGTTGAACCATATTGGCTAATGACTCTTGCATCGTCATGATTCTCCCAATAAAGAGGCAAATCTCCTTGATATTGAAGAGCGTTATACCAACGCATGAAATTGTTTTTCAAAGAGATGACATCCGTTCTAATTTCCATGTCATCTTTGTCAAAAGACTCATAAGATCCGTTGTTATTCGTTGTATCTTGGTTAAAAATCATATCAAGCGGACCGCCATTTTCTCTTATCAGTGATACCGCTTCTTCTGGTTTTAAACATCCACCAGCTTCTCCGAGCAAAAGAATTTCCTTGTTAACATCTTTGATTCTTTTTGAAAAATCCGAAAGATACCCCAACAATTCAGGGCGGTTGGAAAATTTAGACGAATCAAGCACGACTCCTTCGCCTTTTGCATCAGAAAAACTTAAGTCTTTTGCCAAATGAGAGCAGGCATCAAGGCGGAATCCATCAACTCCAAGTGAAACATAATATAAAGCGACATTCGCCATTTCTTCTCTCAATTCAGGATTGTCCCATCTTAAATCTGGTTGATCCTTGCTAAAAAGATGAAGGTAAAATTCTTTGGAATCGCCAATTCTTTCCCAAACCGAACCGCCAAAGAAAGAGCCCCAGTTATTTGGTGGGAGAATTTCTCCATCGACTTCTTTTCCTTCTTTGATGTAATAATAGTTTCTTTCTTTGCAATTTCTATCTTCAACTGCTTTTTTAAACCAAGCATGCTCATTTGACGTATGGTTAAAAGGAAAATCAAGAACAAGTTTTATTTCGCGTGTATGACATTCATTAATTAAGCATTTCAAATCGTCGATTGTTCCAAACCTTGGGTCGATTTGATAATAATCTTCAACATCATAACCGCTATCTTTGAAAGGCGACAAAAACATTGGGCAAACATAAAGAATGTTAATGCCCAGTTCTTTCAAATAATCAAGCCTGGAGATTATTCCATTGATATCCCCTAAACCATCATGATTTGAATCTTGATAAGAGACTGGATAAACCATATAGCCAATCCCTTTGTTCCACCAGTGATTAGAATACTTTTCCATAAGATACTTAATATATTGTTAGCTACTTATTTATTATTACACTTTTATGGCATTTAGTAAATTAATTAAATAATGCTTTAATTTTTTCTTTTTTAATGTATATTTCTTGTTGTTTTTAGAATTTATTGTTTTATGAGAAATTTTGTTAAATTAACGCATAAATTATTGAAAGGTTTCCACTTTCTTTTTTATATTACGATGTTCTTGCAAGTCATTGTTGGATTTTTATCGGTCTTGCAAACCTTCTTGATTAAAGTTTTAGTTGACACAATCGAAGGAGTCAGCAAATTAGATGAGGCGGCTGCGCTTGAAAAAGCCGTAATTTCATTACTTACAGGTGGCAGAGGAAACCAATATTTGTACGATAATGGCGCATATATTTTGCCTACAGCCATGATTTGCGTTTCAGTAATTTACGCTTTATCGATGTTTTTAAGAATGTGGGCAAGAGCATACTTCTCTAGCGTTTTTAACGCTTCCATTCAAAAAGAAACATTTGAACATATCGGAAAGCTTCCATATGAAGAATACAAGAAATGCAAAGAAGGCGATCTTTTGCAAACGGCAACTCGCGACTTAAAGGTTTACCGCGAATTCATGGCAAACGGTATTAATAATATAACATGGGCTTTGTGGATGGTTATTTTCTGCTTTAGCATCCTCATGTCTATTTCTTGGAAGATGACCTTAGTTTCCGTTTCTCTCTTCCCATTCCTCTTTGTATATTCAATGACTTTAACTGGCAAGGTAAGAAAACTATATCGTGCTGCCGATGATTCGGAGGCAATTCTTACCGATAAAGTCTCGGAAAATCTCGCATCAGTAAGAATAGTTAAGGCTTTCAACAACGAAGTCTATGAAATTTCTGAATTCGATAAAGCTTTGAAAGATTACAAAGGGAAATTCCTCTCTTGGAAGAAATTCAACGCTTTCTTCTTCTCCTCAAGCGATATTTTCATCTTTGCTTCGAAAGCTTTGGCGCTTATTTGGGGGATTTATCTAGTTTACACTGGCGATATTAATGCCGGTACGCTAGTCGTTTCTCTTTTATACGTAAATATGATGGTATGGCCTGTCAGAGAAGCCGCTCAAACATTATCGAATATTGGACAAACCTTCGCTTCAGCTGACCGTATTGAGATTCTTTTGAAGAAACCATTAGAAGATTTAAAGAGCGGATTAAAACCGGAAATTAAAGGAAATATCGTTTTTAATGATGTTTCATTCTCTTATCCTGATGGAAATCAAGCAACAATAAATAATGTCTCATTCTCAGTAAATGCCGGTGAAACTGTCGCAATAATGGGCAAAACTGGTTCAGGAAAATCGACTTTAGTTCTTCTTCTAACGAGGCTATACGACTATACTTCAGGCTCCATCAAAGTCGATGGCGTGGAGCTTAAAGAGATTCAAAAAGAACATTTAAGGAGTAAGATCGTTCCGGTTTTGCAAGATCCATTTCTTTTCTCTCGCTCAATCGAAGAGAATATAAAAATCGCTAAACCTGAAGCCACAAAAGAGGAAATTCGTTACGCTTCAAGAAATGCGGATATTGAAAAAACAATCGATTCTTTCAAAGAGGGCTACGATACGACAGTCGGCGAAAAAGGAATTACCCTTTCTGGCGGCCAAAAGCAAAGAGTTGCAATTGCTAGAACTTTAATTACTAAAGCGCCGGTTCTTATATTCGACGATTCATTAAGCGCTGTTGACACAAAAACAGACTTAGAAATTAGAACAAGGCTTAAGGAAAGCGCTGGTTCTTCAACCACATTTATCATCACTCACCGTGTCGCTTCAGCGAAAACAGCCGATAAAATCATTGTTTTAGACGATGGCAAAGTCGCAGAAATTGGCAATCATGACCAATTGATGAAGAATAATGGTTTGTATCATCGTTTGGCGACCATTCAAGAAAAAATGGAGGTATCTTATGGCAAATAAAGAAGAATTACTTCCAAGTAAGCTTAATTTTGGCATTTGGTTTAGAATTTTCAAATATGCGTTAAAACGCGTTGATTTATTAGTTGTTATCGTTATTTCTTTGCTAATAACGACTTTCTATGACTCTTCATTCGTACCAGCAATGAACGCCTCGGCAATCACTTTAGCAGGTTCGAGTGCAACTTTAGCAAGTGCGACTTCAATTTGGGAATTGCCATTTCACGTCACTTTCATAAAAGGATTATGGGAAATTGATATTAATTTCCTAGAATTCCTCATTACACAAGGCGTTTTCATTATCATTCGTTGCATCGCTATTTTCGCGAACTTCTATTTCACCAATTACCTCAATATGGTCATTATGATCACTTTGAGGAAGAATTTATTTGATCATGTTCAAGAATTATCTTTCTCTTATTTTGATAAAACAAATTCTGGTTGGTTGATTGCTAGAATGAATAACGATACTTCTTCATTAGGTGATGTTCTCTCATGGTCATTGACATCAATTCTTTGGTCTGGAGCAGAACTCGTGTTCACAATTGTTACAATGTTCTCTCAAAATGTAAAATATGCAGCAATTGTCATCATTTCCTTACCTGTTGTCGCAATAATTGTTCCTGTTTTCGAACATTTGATTTTGAAACGCCATCGTATTGCAAGAAACGCTTACTCCTCATATGTTGGTTGGTTAGCTGAAATAATCAACGGTTCAAAGACAGTTAAAACTCTTGGCATCGAAGATGAAACCTCGAAAGAATCAAATGAAATCATTGATGATTTGAAGGCTAAACGTTTTAGGGCTGGTAGAGTCAACGCCTTCTTTAGACCTCTTCTTGAACTTATTTCAGCTGGCATGATGACAGTCGTTGTCATTGTCGGCTATCAAGACATCAGCAATTCGAATGCGACTGAACTTGCTATTACCGTTGCCACCGTCGTTTTATTCGTTCAATTCGTTCAATCAATTTATTCTCCTCTTGAAGGAATTGCTGAAACCTTCTCATCTTTCATGGAAAATCAAGCATCTGCTGAAAAAGTAGAGCAACTTCTTAATGCCAAAGTCGATATTGAGGATTCTGATGAAGTAATTGAGAAATATGGTACAGTCTTGAATCCAAAGACTGATAAATACGAAAAAGTTACAGGTGATATCGAATTCAAGGATGTCACATTCGACTATGGAAATGGAGTTGAAGTAATTCACCCTCTCAATCTTAAGATTAAAGCTGGTACTTCTGTAGCAATAGTCGGGGAAACTGGTTCGGGAAAAACGACTTTAGCAAATCTTATTTGCAGATTCTATGAACCAACTTCTGGTCAAATATTACTCGATGGCATTGATTATAAAGAACGTTCCTTAGGATGGATCCGCTCTAATATCGGCTACGTTCAACAAACCCCATTCGTTTTCTCTGCGACCTATTATCAAAACATTGCTTACGGGAAACTCAACGCTTCGCTTGATGAAGTCAAAGAAGCGGCAAAACTCGTTGGCATCGATTTTTTCATCGAAAAAGAAAAAGATGGTTATGAAACATTCCTTGAAGATGGGGGATCTTCCCTCTCACAGGGTCAAAAACAGCTTATCTCTTTCGCTAGAGCGTTAGTTAGGAATCCCTCAATCTTGATTCTTGATGAGGCCACTTCTTCTATCGATACCGAAACCGAAGAAGAGCTTCAAAATAAAATTTTGCCTTTGTTAAAAGGAAGGACTTCTATCACTATCGCTCATAGACTTTCGACGATTGTTAATTCAGATCGCATCTTAGTAATGGATCATGGCAACATCATTGAAGATGGTTCGCATAAAGAATTGATGGAAAAGAAAGGCTACTACTATAGCCTTTATATGAATCAATTCAAAGATATGTCGATGGGTGAGCAAATTGATATATTCAAGAAACAGATTGAAGACAAAAACGTTAATCTATAATTGATAAATAAAAAATGTTACTTTCTTACCTAATTTACAGGTTTTAAAGTAACATATTTTTATTTTATATCTATATTTGCTTAATTTATTTGTACCTATTATTTGATAGAGTATTTTCTTAAATGCCAAATATCGCGATTATATTCTTCAATCGTTCTATCAGAGGAGAAGACGCCAGAAGTTGCAATGTTATCAATTGCTGCCTTAGCCCATCTTTGCTTGTCTAAATAGAATTCTTCAGCACGTTTACAGGCATTGCAATATGACTCAAAGTCTGCAAGAATATAATATTGATCGCCTCTATTCATGACTTCATCGAAAATCATTTGGAAACGGCCGTTCGCCTTAAGTGCCCAAGGGCCAAAGAAGAGCGAATCCATGACTTCTTTAACGAGATGATTATTGTTGTAAACATCCCATGGGTTATAATCGCCACGTTCATTCTTTTCTTCAACCTCATCAGCGGTTAAGCCAAAGATGATTTCATTTTCTTCGCCAGCTTGTTTGGCAATTTCTATATTTGCACCGTCTAATGTGCCAATAGTTAAGGCGCCATTCATCATCAATTTCATGTTTGATGTGCCAGACGCTTCCTTACCGGCGGTTGATATTTGTTCAGATAAATCAGCGGCTGGAATGATATGTTCAGCTAGAGTAACGCCATAGTTTTCAACGAAGACAATCTTCATGAATTTAGAGGCTTGTTCATCATTGTTAATCACTTCTTGAACAGCAAGAATCAACTCAATGATGCATTTTGCATATTCATAGCTAGGAGCCGCTTTTGCACCGAAGACATAAACATGAGGAGTCATCTTGAATTCATCAGGATTCTTCTTCATCTCAAGGTAGAGAGACATTATATGGAATAAATTGAGTAATTGTCTCTTATATGCATGAAGACGTTTGATTTGCACGTCGAATATTGCGTCAGGAGAGATTTCAATTCCATAAGTTCTTAAGACAAAATCTGCAAATTTGGCTTTATTGTCATATTTTATCTTCATGACTTCTTCTTGAACTTGCTTATCATTGTCAAATGCTTTGAAAGCTTCGAGTTTTTCTGGATGCATTATCCATTCATCACCGATTTTAGAAGTAATTAAATCAGCAAGTTTTTCGTTTGCATAAACAAGCCAACGACGGTGAGTAACGCCATTTGTTTTATTTGAGAACTTCTCAGGGAACAATTCATAGAAATTCTTGAAAGTGTAGTTCTCTAAGATCGATGTGTGGATTTTAGCAACACCATTGACGGAGAAACCAGCATAAATAGCCATGTTTGTCATATGAATTTGGCCATCTTTGATGATTTGCATTTGATATGCCTTTCCCGGTTCGACACCTCTTTCAACCATATAGGCATTGAAACGACGATTAATTTCTTCAATGATCATATAGACTCTTGGCAAGAGTTTTTGAACATATTGTACCGGCCATTTTTCAAGGGCTTCTGGCATAACTGTATGGTTTGTGTACGCAACGCAATGTGTAACTTGATTCCAGGCGTCATCCCATCCATATCCATAAACATCCATCAAGATACGCATAAGCTCAGGGATGCAAAGAATTGGGTGAGTATCATTGAGTTGGAAGACATAATGGTCTTTAAGCGTATCTAAAGTGCCATGTTTTCTATATTCTCCGCGGATAATCGATTGTAAGCCAGCGGAAACAAGGAAATATTGTTGACGTAAACGTAACATTCTTCCATGTTCTGTGGAATCATCTGGATATAAGCCAAATGACAACTCCTTTAAGGTTTGAAGATAATCATTAAAAGAGACATCTTTTGGGAGGTTTTGTTCACTTGGTTCAGCTGACCAGAGACGTAAAGTGTTAGAAACTCCGTTGCGATAGCCAACTACTGAAACATCATACGGCATAGCACGAACGTGAGTAGCGTTAACTGTTCTAAGGGCATATTCACCATTCGCTTTTAAATAAGTTTCGGCATTTCCACCAAATTCAACCTCTACTGCATGTTTTGGCTTCTTTACCTCGAAAACAAAGCCATTTGAAAGCCATTCATCAGGAAGTTCCGTTTGTTTTCCGTTAGCAAATTTTTGCTTGAAAAAACCATATTCATATCTAATGGTATTGCCATGCATTGGGTATCCTAAGGATGCAGCAGAATCAAGGAAACATGCGGCAAGTCTTCCCAAGCCGCCATTGCCTAAGCCTGCATCATGCTCTTGATCCTCGAGTTCGTTGATATCAATGCCATAATCAGCCAATCCTTCTTTAGCAACCTTATAAACACCAAGATTTTGCATGTTGTTTAAAAGCAATCTGCCAATTAAGAACTCCATTGAGAAATAGATACATTGCTTGCCATTGTTTTTGATGATATCTTCACGGCAATTTCTCCAGCCGACACCGGCATAATCACGGACCATTTCCCCTAATATTTCATAACGTTCAGTAATGTGGGAATCTTCGACCGAACGACCATAAAGTTCAGTTAAACGTTTCTCGAATTCTTTTTTGAATTCTTCCTTTGTGTCAAAAATCATATTTATTTTTTAGCCTTTCTTGCTGTTTTCTTTTTAACAGCTGGTTTTTTCGTGTTTTTTGTTTCTTTAATTTTTCTCTTAAAAATCATCGCTCCATATGATGCTAGCTTGATACAAATGTGGTACGGACGATTTTCTGGAGAACCCTCATATGCTTGCAGGGCTAAACCATTATACTGATTATTTCCTCCATAAACATCTTTATCCGAGTTAAAAATTTCTTCCCAAAGTCCATCTTCACCCACTCCAACATCGTAATATTCATAGAAATTAGGAGTCATATTGAAGACAAATAGCAAATAAGAATCACCATATCTTCTCTCGAAGGCAAATACGCTTTGATCGTGATTATCAACCATCATCCATTCAAAATGAGCAGGATTATATTCTTCGACGTGCATCGCATCTTCAGCTTGATAAATAAGATTCAAATCTCTCATCAAACGTTTGATGGAATCGTGTTTTGGATAAGTAAGTAGGTTCCAAGGTAAGGATTTTGTTTCATTCCATTCATCAAAGGAAGCTAATTCATTTCCCATGAAATTAAGTTTCTTTCCTGGATGAGCAAATTGATAAGCGTAAAGATTTCGCAACAAAGCAAATTTTGTGTCGTAATCGCCATACATCTTATTGATTAATGTGCCTTTCATATGAACTACTTCATCATGAGAAAGCGGCAACATGAAGTTCTCAGAGAAGAAATACGCCATTGAGAAAGTTATGTTGTTATGGTCATATTTCTTATATATCGGATCTAGTTTGTAGTATTTAAGCGTGTCGTTCATCCACCCTAAATCCCATTTGTAATCAAATCCTAAACCGCCATATTCAAGAGGTTTTGTAACACCAACAAAGTCTGTTGAGTCTTCAGCAATCATCATAACGGATGGGTGTGCAAGATGAATTTTTCCGTTCAGTCTCTTAATAAACTCTGTAGCGCCTGAATTTTCACCAAGCGATTTATTGCCTTCCCAGTAAACAATATTGGAAACTGCATCGACACGAATTCCGTCAAAATGGAAATAATCTAGGTAATAGTTCATTGCGGACATCAAGAAAGAACGAACAGGGTCTTTCCCTAAATCGAAATAACATGAACCCCATGGCGAAAAAGTATGCTTGCCATCGGCATATTCATACAAACAGGAGCCATCAAACTCTCTTAAGGCAAAAGAATCGGTCGCAAAATGAACTGGAGCAAAATCAAGAATCACGCCAAATCCAGCCTGATGAAGTCTATCAACGAAAGACATTAATTGGAACGGGTTGCCATATCTTGAATCAACCGAGAAGAAACCAGTCGCCTGATAACCCCACGATCCATCAAATGGATATTGACAAATAGGCATGATTTCAACATGAGTGAAGCCATTCTCCTTTAAATAAGGAATAAGGTAATCAGCCGTTTCTTCATAGGAGGGATACCTTCCATCTATTTGTCCCTTCCAAGAACCGAGATGCATTTCATATATAGACATTGCCTCATCAAAACATCTAGTTCTCTTTTTTAAATATTTATCATCATGCCAAGCAAAGTTTTCGATGTCAAACAATCTTGAACATGTATTAGGCCTAAGTTCGGAGAAAAACGCGAATGGATCGGCCTTATCGACATATTCTCCTTTAGCATTTCTGAAATGAAATTTATAGGCACCATAATTAAGCAATCCCGGAATAAACGTTTCGAAAACGCCAGAGCAATCGACTCTTTCCATCTTATTTGCTCCAACATCCCATCCATTCCAATCTCCTATAACGGAGACGTCATCAGCCAATGGGGCATAAAGTCTAAAAACAACGCCGGAAACTTTCTTCCCGTCAATTTCTTTCTCAATGAAATGTGCGCCGAAGTATTTGTAAGCTTCGATAGTCTGGCCCATTAAGAAATCGTATAAAATTCCATATGCCATAATATTTATCCTCTTCGAAGAAGATTATACTCTTTTAGATAAGTTCATAGCAATTCAAAAAGATAAAATTTCATTTTGAAATTGTTTTCCTTTTAGATTTATCTAACTTGGAATAAAATGTTAATCGTGAAAAAGAGGTAAAAATTACTATGATTAAATGTATGGCCGTTAATGCCGGATCTTCTTCTATCAAATACAAATTATTTGAAATGCCAGAAGAAAAAGTTATCTGCGAAGGATTAGTTGAGAGAATTGGACATGAAGATGCCCATTTCCGTTTAAAGTATTTGGGTGAAAAACACGACGATTATCTCCCAATCATGGATCATAACGTTGGCGTTCAATTAATCTTGGAAGCATTAAAGAAATATGAAATTGTCAAAGATTTCAACGAAATCAAAGCCGTTGGTCACCGTGTTGTCCAAGGTGGAAAATATTTCTCTAAATCCGCTTATTTTAATGAAGACACAGAGGCAAAGATTACAAAGCTTGTTCCACTTGATCCTCTCCATGCTCCAGCTCATTTGATGGGCTATCATGCCTTTAAAAAGGTTCTTCCTGATGCCGTCACTATTGCAGTTTTTGATACGGCATTCCATCAAACGATGGCTCCAGAAGACTACTTATATCCAATCCCACACGAATATACAGAAAAATACGATTGCCGTAGATATGGCGCACATGGCACATCCCATAATTACTTAGCGAACAAAGCCATTAAAGATTATTTCGGTGGCGATGCAAGCAAACGTATCATCACATTACACTTAGGTAGTGGCGCTTCTATTTGTGCTATCAAAGATGGCAAATGTGTCGCAACTTCCATGGGTCTTACTCCACTTGGTGGCGTTATGATGGGCACTAGATGTGGTGATATCGATCCATCCGTCTATTATTACTTAGCCGAATGCACGGGTAAATCTAACCAAGAAATATATGATATTCTCAACAAACAATCAGGTTTCTTAGGCGTTAGCGGTCTTTCAAACGATACTCGTGATATTCTTGCTGCAGCTGAAAAAGGCGATGAAAGATGCATCAACGCATTAAAACTTTGGGCAAGAAGAGTCGCTGATTTTGTCGGCTCATATTATGTTCGTTTAGGTGGCGCAGATATGCTCATTTTCTCCGCTGGCATCACTGAAAATAATCCAATTTGCCGTAAATATATCATTGATAACGTTTCCGAAGCTCTCGGAATCAAATGCGATTGGGCTAAGAATGATGAATTAGTTGGCAAAGAAGGTGAATTCTCCACACCAGATAGCAAAGTTAGAGTCGTTGTTATACCAACCGACGAAGAAGTCATGATTGCAAGAGATTGCTATTCCGCTTTCGAAGGAAATTTATAATATGCCTAAGTTAGCCAAGGAATTAGCCAACTACGGCTTAGAATTCAAAGCCAACTACTCCTACTTTTACAGAGCAATCAAAAAGTACGATAGAATCGTTATTTTCCGTCATATAAAACCTGATTTTGATGCAATGGGTACCCAAATGGGTTTATACACATTCATCAAAGATAACTTTCCAAACAAGGATGTTCATTTCGTCGGTGATAACCACGTTACGTTCACCGGAAAACTATTCCCAGAAACGGAAAAGTTGAATGATTCATATTTCGATGAGCCATTTTTAGCTATCATATGCGATGTAGGTGATCACGAAAGAATTGCCGATCCACGTTATACAAAAGCTAAATGCATCTTGAAAGTCGATCATCATCCTTGCAAAGTTGAAATATCTAAGCATCCTATCTTAGATACGGAATCAGCTGCCGCAGCGGAGATAATGACTGATGTTCTCTTAAAATTCAAGGGAACAACCATATCCAAAGAAGCCGCTTCCTATTTATATATAGGCATTGTTGGTGATTCTGGTAGATTCCAATATTCATCCACAAATGCCCATACATTTGCATGTGCTTCTGCTTTGATTGAGACAGGCATTTCCATCAATGACATCTATTTAAAGATGTATGAAAAGAAAATCAATGACCTCAAAGTCACAGCTTATGTCTTGAACCACTTCAGCGTTTCTCCTCACGGTGTTGCGTATTATCTCTTACCTGATAATGTTCAAAAAGAGCTTAACATTACTTCTGAATTAGGAAAGAATAATGTTAATCTCTTCTCCAACATTGAAGGAATCAACGCATGGTGTTCAATAACAGAAGATCCAAATCCAAAAGATTATTGTTGGAGAATTTCCATCAGAAGCAAAGCAAAGGACATCTCAGGAATTGCCCAAAAATGGGAGGGTGGAGGACACGCTCAAGCAAGCGGGTGCAAAATCAAATCTCTTGATGATCTCGATGCTTTCGTAAAATCTCTTGACGACCTATTTATTTAATGAAAAGTGCTTTAAATGGCACTTTTTTATTTCTTGAAACAATTGTAACCGTTTTCCTTTAATTTATGTTGTTTTTATATTATCTTTATTTATAATTTAGTTCGTAAGGAGGAAATCAATAATGATTTCAGAAATGCTGACGCTCTTAAGTCTCTTAGTTTCAAACACGGGCGCCATTTCTACGCACAGCGTAGCTCTAGAATACGATGAAACTAGTTCTTCTTCGACGGTCGATTTTTATCGAATTGGCGGTACAAGTTCGCCAGTAAAAGTTCTCGATTGTCCTGACGGTTACATCTATCAACAAATCGATGTGTATAAACACGCTTACACCAATCTTTCTGATTTGTATCTTTATAAGGTAGATGCACAATTTGTTCCAGGTCATGTCGCAAGATTAAATTCTACAAAAAGAGACAACGGACAAGATTACTATGATTATTATTTAAAAAAAGGCTATATGCATGTTGCTGCGTATCAATATAAAGGAACCGAGTATGGTGGCGCAATAACTTATAAGGCTATGGCCCCCTCTTCATCTAGATCTACAACAACTATAACTTCTACATACGGCAGTTCATTTGGTTTCGAATTTAGTAACAGTCGAGAAGTGCAGGCTAACGATATGGGAAAACTTACAATAAATTCCAGTTCATCAAGCAAGACATCTTTAATTTTATCTCATTCGAAATCTACTTCTACAGCATCAGACGATCCTTTGCTATCAGACCAATACGCAAATAACTCCACAACGAACACTATGGAAGCGCAGTGGAGTTTTGAGGTAAAAAATCCTAAGCAGGCAGGCGCTAACACTTATCATCTAACAGCATATTTATTGTTCGAAATGAGCCAAGAAGTTTCTTATTGGAATAGAGATGCTTTTGAAACCTATATTCATTATTCCTTCACAGGACACAAATACTACAAGGTCTTATTTTGGGATAACGAAGCTGATGGTTCAGAATATACGGCTGCAGATGGTGGAAATTACTTTATATAAGTGAGGCTTTGATATGTTAATGAAAAAATTTAAAACTCCCACAATCATCATGGGGTTTATTCACGCGATGAGTTTCTTAGGAATGATATTCGTGTATGTTATCTGGTATTTGCAAAGCAACGGGTCAATTGTTAGTGCTTCTTCTAATATGCCTTTAATATTTGCGATAACATCTTCTCTCTGCGCTTATGTATGTCCGATAATCTATGCATTAAGTTTTGTTTATTTCATCGTTATGCTTGTTTTATCATTCATCGATTCTTTCAAAACGAAAGAAACAAAATAAAATTTGCTTGATTCAGAGTTTCGCCTCAATCGCGAAACTCTTTTTCTTTTCAAATCATAAAATCG
The DNA here is from genome assembly GCA_963638555.1 of bacterium. GTDB lineage: Bacteria > Bacillota_I > Bacilli_A > RFN20 > CAG-826 > UBA4951. Next base: position 110,405 of record CAVHQU010000003.1, read on the forward strand.
TTTATATGGTATAATATTTATACTTTATGGCAAATACATTTGAATTAACTAATACATACATTGAACAAATAAAAAAATACAATGATGAAACCACACCACTAAGTAAGGTTTTAGAAAGTTCGCAAAACATTCTCTTTCAATCATATTTATCAAAGAAAAGCAACCCAAAAACAGGTTATTTTGAAGAGGAAATCGGATCTTTTATATTGCTTAGATATTATTTAGGCAACGGGAGGTTTGTTTTGTGCGATATCAACGCATACAAAGAAGGGTGGCATTCATCAACAGAAAATATTCCTGAAAATTCCGTTGTTTCTTCCTCGGTTTTAAATTTGCTTGATGATTCAATTACCCTTCAAAATAACGACGAACTTGCAAAAAGCCTCGAATCTTACCCAACTTTCACGGATTGGTTTAAAAGATTGCTAGACAAGATTTCTCCCTCGGATCGCGATGAAATATCGCTAAATGGCGTAAAAATTAAAAAACTCGTCGATGTTATCAAAGAAGAGAAAAAGAAAATCGAAGAAGAGAAAATTGAGCCTTCGATTAGCGTTACAGAACAGCCTTCTGCTGATATCGTTAATGGATCAGTTAAAAATCTTCAACCAAGCAAGCCAACCATTCATTCAAAGTTCAAAGAAACGAAAAAGGTTAAAGTTAAATCAGTTTCATTTAAACATCCTGACGAACTCGAGGAAAAGAAACTTATCGCCTCACAAAATAAAACAATCGAATTGTCTAAACGCATCAAAAAGAAAGTTGGCATACATTTTGGGTGGGATGAATTATTTGTTTATGCTAGAAATGCGGATGAAATGTTAACTTCAATAAGCAAGAAAATTCGTAAAAAAGGTCTTAAAGATCAAGATGAGGATTGGATTATCGTTGCAACATACACAGTTGAGGATGAAGATTTCGACTTAATTAAAGAACATTATCCTCACCATTCCTTTAGAAGTGATGATATCCTTCATAAGCCAAGTCCAGAATACGTTTCTTTGGCAATTGTCGTCTCTCCAATAAAAGGCGAACGTAAAACCGCCAATGATGGGGTTAAAGAAGTAAAAAATAAGGCCGTTTCATTTGTTAATATCACGCCTGAGGTTGGATATTCAGCTTCCGAAGATAGATTTTACGATGATGATTTCGAGGATGAAATACCCGAAATAAATCATCCAACCGATGGAATTATAAGACCAGTTAGATACAAAGGCACCATCTTTAATTCTCATGAAGATCCTAAGCCTTATGCACCAGACAATCACGATGAAAACGATGATTCAGCTCCTGAAGGAACATATTCAAATCCTAATGGGGAATATGGGATTGAGGAAAGGGATGCAGAGGAAGAAATTAGAATTCCTAAACATTGGAAATGCCCATTCTGTCCTTCAAAGAATCCTTGGCATATCGAAGAACCATCTAGGATTGTAAGAAATAACGATGGGTCTTATACTTTCTTATGCAAAAAGCATAAAAACAATAACATTTAATAAGGAGAGAAACATGAATAAACCAACTTATACTAAAGACCAAAAGAAAACCGTTCTTATTTATTGCGGAGAATTAGCTGTTTTTGCGGTTATTTTCTTTGTTATCGGTCTTCTTATCATCTTAAACATCATTCAAATTGCTGGATGGAAAAGGTATGCTTTTACATTCGTAACTCTCATTGGCGGTCTTTGGCCAATCGCTGATTTTATCTGGATTTTAGCGTCGAAAAAACACCGTTCTCATAACTCTTTACTTGATAAATGCTTGGCTTTACCTGTTCCGCTCTCATTAATCCCTTTAGATATTTGGATTTTGATAAATGGCATCACTGATGTTGAGGTAAATGTTTTCCGTTACGGTATTTCAATTCCTTTAATTTATTTTGCGTTGGTTTATCTTGTTGAAGCAATTTACCACTACTTCAAACCGATTCCAATGCTACTTGAGGAAGATGAAGATGATAAGAAAAATGTCATTGAAAATGCATCTTCTGAAGAAAAAGAGCCTGCCCCTGTATCAAATAACGAAGAAAGCAAATCTTCTGAAAATACAGAAAAATAATCAATATAAAAAATGCAAGGTTATATTCACCTTGCATTTTATTTTTTATAAATCTATGTCTAACTCAATTGGGCAATGATCAGAACCCATTATTTCAGTATGGATTTTGCTGTCTTTGACTTTATCCATCAAACGTTCCGAAACAATAAAGTAATCAATTCGCCAACCAGCGTTCTTTTCTCTTGCATGGAAACGATAACTCCACCATGAGTAAGTGACTGTATCAGGATATAGTTTCCTAAAAGTGTCAACAAATCCATGGTTTAATAATGCTGTAAACATTGCTCTTTCTTCATCTGTAAAACCAGCATTGTGATGATTTGTTGATGGATTTTTCAAATCGATTTCATTATGGGCAACATTCAAATCGCCTGTATAGATAATAGGCTTCTTTTGGTCCAACTCCTTAAGATACGCCAATAAGTCTTTTTCATATTCTTGACGGAATGGAAGTCTTTTCAGCTCTTCACCCGCATTAGGAACGTAGGCACCAACAAAATAGAAATCTTCAAATTCTAAGGTTATTACGCGCCCCTCTTCGTCATATTTGTTGTCTTTTAAACCATAATGAACGTTCAATGGATGGATTTTCGTGTAAGCTGCAACGCCTGAATATCCCTTTCTTACTTGGCTTTCGCGATGATAAAGTTCATATCCATCTTTTTGAAAAGGAAAATCACTCTTTCCTTCATCCGTGAATTTGCTTTCTTCAATGAAAAATATATCCGCATCGAGTTCATTGAAGGTTTTTTCGAAATCTTTTTTTAGAATGGCTCTTATGCCATTTACGTTAAATGCTACTAGTTTCATAGGAATATATTACAATTTTTAAAGACCTTTCTCCATAGGAGAAGATAATATTGTATAATTAAATCATGGCGTTCATACCTTTACATGTTTATAGTGGATTCTCATATTTGCAAAGTGCGCTTGAGGTTACTTCATTGCCTAAATTAGCGAAAAAATACGGCTATTCTGCGATTGCTTTGACCGATAATGGCACTCTTTCCGGATATGCGCCATTCTATCATTCGGCAAAAGAAAATGGCATCATACCTATTTTTGGCATGGACGTTCTTTCAAATGGTGAAACCTTCACCCTCTATGTAAAAAATGAACAGGGCTATTTGAATCTTCTTCCGTTATGTCCTTTAATTTCTGAAAATAAACTAACCATCGATGATTTAAAGAAAAACACTGATGGTTTGATTCTTGTTTATTCCCCTGATCCATTATATTTTGGAAGGCTGACTGAAGAGGAAAGAAAGCAATTTGCCTTTGATTTGGCCAATAAAACTAAAAGCTATTCGGATATGTATCTTGGACTTCCTTATTTCAAAGGTAACAAAGAATATATCGACAAAATAAGAGATTTTGCAAAAGCCTACAATTACAAAACCGTTGCCTTTCCATTTTTGAAATATCAAAAAAAGGAAGACGCGATAGCTCTTGAAATCCTTTTGGCAATTCAAAGAAACGCGAAATTAGCATTTAAAGAGAAAACAGGTGATGAATGTTTCTTAAGTTCGGAAGAAATCAATTCCTTCTACAGTAACGAAGAAATTAACTCAACAGAGATTATTTTCAATGAATGCAAAGATTTCGAACTAATCAAGAAACGTGGCGGCCTTCTTCATTTTCCAAATGATTTAGGCTTATCAAGCAAAGACTATCTAAGAAAATTGGCATTTGAAGGTTTGAAAAAGAAAAAGCCAAACGCTTCAAAAGAATACGAAGATCGTCTAAACTACGAGTTAAATATAATTTCGTCAATGGGCTATGACGATTATTTCCTTTTGGTTTTTGATTATATCAATTACTCCAAAAACAATGGCATTTCAGTTGGTCCTGGCAGAGGTTCTGCCGCTGGTTCTTTGGTTTCATATTGCCTAGATATTGTCGTTCTTGACCCTATTAAATATGGCTTAATTTTTGAAAGATTTTTGAATCCGGAAAGGCAATCAATGCCTGATATAGACGCTGATTTTTCTGATATTCGTCGTGAAGAAGTCGTCTCTTACCTTCAAAAGAAATGGGGAGAGGAAAGAATAGGCCATGTTTTAACCACTCAAACAATAGGTGCAAAACAAGCCATACGTGACGTAGGAAGAGTCTATGATTACGACGAAAAGAAAGAAGTTTCTTTATTGACCAAGAGTTTATTATACCCTTACCAAAGCCTTCGTTTTAATTACGTCAAATCGCCAGAGTTCAAAAGAATAGTCGATTCAGACAAATACTTTTTATCATTGGTTTCCCTTGCTTCGAAAATAGAGGGGCTTCCTCGCCAAGCCGGCTTGCATGCGGCTGGAATCGTCATTAACGATAAGCCTTTAAATGTTGTATTACCTACCACTTCATCCACAGAAAATGGATATGTTGCATGTTTAGAAAAAGACTATCTTGAAGAGCAAGGTTTCCTTAAGATGGATATCTTAGGTCTTAGAAATTTAACAATAATTGATACATGTCTGGCCTTAATTGAAAAATACGAAGGGAAACATCTAACGTATAAAGACATTCCTTTTGATGATAAAAAATCCATTGAAACGATCAAAAATGGTAAAACGATGGGTTTATTCCAGCTTGAAAGCAATGGCATGAAAAAAGCCATTCAAGAAGTTAAGCCGGAAACATTCGAGGATGTCGCCGCTCTTTTAGCTTTATTTAGACCTGGCCCAATGGATTTTATTCCGCAATATGCAAAAAGAAAGGCTGGCTCAGAAAAAATCATATATGATTCACCTGAATTAGAAAATATTCTAAAAGAAACATATGGAATTATCGTATATCAAGAACAAATAATGCAAATCGTGCGTGAAATGGCTGGTTTCTCTTACGGTCAAGCAGATTTGTTTAGAAGAGCTATTTCAAAGAAAAACGTTCATAAACTTGAAGCGCTAAAAGCCTCATTTATTGATGGTTGCCTTAAAAACGGCAAAAGCAAGGAAGTTGCCGAAAAAATATACAATTTGATCTTTAGGTTTGCTGACTATGGTTTCAATAAATCACATGCATATTCATATGCGGTTATAACTTGTCAAATGGCCTATTTAAAAACGTACTATCCTCAAGAATTCTATTCATCAATCCTTGATTTCCTCTCGCCAGAAGATTCGAAATTCAGCAACACAATAACCGAGCTTAAAACGATAGGCGTTACATTGTCGGTTGCGGATATCAATAAATCATCCATGAATTTCGTTGTTGATGGTAGAACGTTACGCTTGCCTCTCTCGGCAATCAAAGGTCTTCAAAGCAAATTCCTTTGTTCTATTATCGATGAAAGAAATGAAAATGGGCCTTATATTGATATTTTTGATTTTGCCGCAAGGTGTAAAAAATACGGTTTGAATCTGCAAATGCTTGTTAAGCTAATCGATGCTGGGTGTTTTGATTCTCTCTATGAATCACGTGAATCGCTTAGAGCAAGTGCCTATTCCGCGATGGAATACGCCGAGTTGCTATTTGGCACGGATGGTCAGCAGTTCTTAGTCGATTTAGGCATCTCGAAACCAATGATTGAAAACGTGATAGATGATCAAAAGATCAATCTTGAAAGAGAATATGAGGCAACTGGAATAATGGTTTCCTCTTCTCCTCTTTCCCTTTATGATAATGAACTCAAACGTTACAAAGCTCAGCCTTTATCAGCCTTAGATGAGACGAATACTTCAATCATAAGTGCCGGAATAGTTAAATCTATTAGGTCAATAAAAACAAAAAACAACAAAAAAATGGCCTTTTTGGTCTTATACGACGACGTTTCTGAAAAAGAATTTGTTGTTTTCTCTGATATGTATGAAAAAACATACACAATATTAAAAAAAGATGCGGCCTTGCTCATCAGGGGGCATCGTGATTCAAATAGAGAAGATTCTTATATACTCGATAATGCAGCCTTATTAGGAGAAGAGAAATGAAAAAATTATTAGTTATTGATGGAAATAGCCTCTTATTTAGGGCTTTTTATGCAACTTCATATGGTGAAGGTCCGCTAATGTCAACAAAGAGCGGAATTCCAACAAATGCCATATTCGCTTTCGCAAACATGTTAACGAAAATCATCTCTTCTTTTAAAGGCGATGAATCAATTTTCATCGGATTTGATGCTGATTCACACACTTTCAGAAAAGAGGAATACAAAGATTACAAAGCAAACCGTAAACCATGCCCAGAAGAATTAAAAGCACAATTTCCTATATCTCGCGAATTATGCCGTTCTTTAGGGATAATTTGTTATGAAGAACACGGCATCGAAGCCGACGATATTTGCGGAACTGTCGCAAAAATGGCCTCTAAAGCAGGATATGAGGTAACGGTTTACACATCTGATAAAGATTATCTTCAACTAATAGACGAGCACATTTCCATTTCGCTCCTTAAAGTCGGCCTTTCTAACATGGATTTAGTCACTAACACCAATATGAAGGAGAAATTCGGCTTTGACCCTTTGCAAATAATAGATTACAAAGGTCTAAGAGGTGATAGTTCAGATAACCTTCCTGGCATTCCTGGAGTTGGCGATAAAACGGCTGTAAAGTTAATAAATGAATATGGCTCTTTAGAAAAAATATTCCAAGTAGCTCCTTCACAAAAAGGCAAAGTTTGGCAAAATATCATTCAATACGAAGCTCAGGGAAGGCAATGTTATGAATTGGCGACAATACTAACCAACGTAAATCTTCCGTTCTCGTTAGATGATCTCCTTTACAAAGGATATTCTTTCGATGAAGTCTCCGCATTTGCCAATAAATACGAGCTCAAACAACTTCTTTTCAGATTGCCTCAAAATCTAAAAATAGGTTCCAAGGAAGTTCAGGAGATAACTTACAAAACAATCAATTCTTTCAAAGATATAGAAATTGGAGAAAAAATCGGCTTAGCGTTGGATATTGATTATTCTTCCTATCACGAAAGTGAACTTTTTGGAATTTCTATTTCAAATGATAAGGTTTCATATTACGAAACAGCCGAGAACTTAAAAAACGATAAGAAATTAATTGAGCTTCTCGAGAACACGAATATAAAAAAGAACGTGTATGATGGAAAGGCCGTCACTTATGCTTTAAATACGTTAGGAATTAAGATCCAAGGCATAGAAAACGACTTACTTTTAGCAGCTTACTTACTTGATTCTTCCTTAAATGGCGATCCTCAATTGATTTATTCTTCATTTGGTGTCGATATCTCATCGGACGACGAAATCACTCTATTTAGCAAAGGCTCGCCTAAGCAAGCGATGAAAATGGCTTATTTCTCCTTGATTCTCGAAGATAAATTCATCAAAAATCTAAAAAGCGTCGATGCTTATAAGCTTTATCAAGAAATCGAAATGCCTTTGATGAAAATCTTAGCAAAAATGGAAATTGAGGGATTCCCTCTCCATAAAGAAAAGCTTGAAGAATTCAAAAAAATCTTTGAAGAAAAGAAAAAATTCTATCAAGATGAAGTTTTTGCGTATGCCGGAAAACAATTTAACATAAATTCCTCAAAGCAAGTCGCGGAAGTTCTTTATAATGATTTAAAATTACCCGATTTGAAAAAGGGGTCAACCTCCGTTGAGGCATTAACGGATCTTCAAAAATATCATCCAATCGTTTCCTCCATTCTAAATTATCGTAAATACGCCAAGCAACTAAGCACTTATATCGATGGTTTTATGCCATATATAAAGGAAGATAAGAAAATTCATTCTTATTTCAATCAAGCTCAAACTTCAACTGGAAGGTTGTCTTCTTCTTCGCCTAACCTTCAAAACATTTCAGCCAGAGATGATGAATCTAGAAAAATACGCGAAGCATTCTATTATGATGATCCAGACATTTATTTGCTTTCTCTTGATTATCATCAAATTGAGCTAAGAATTCTTGCTGCTTTATCCAAATGTCAGGCTTATATCGATGTTTTTAATAATGATCACGACGTTCACACAGAGACCGCAAAAAAGATTTTCCATACTGAAAATGTTTCATCTCAATTGAGAAGACAGTCAAAAGCCATCAATTTTGCCATCATCTATGGCACGACTGTTTTTGGCCTTTCTCAACAGATCAACTGTTCTTTCGAAGAAGCGAAAAATGTCATCAACAACTTCTATGAATCCTATCCCGAAGTCAAAGATTATCTAAACGAGATAATTCATGATGCTGAGACTAAGGGGTACGTTACAACGATGTTTGGGCGTAGAAGGTATCTCAGAGAAATAAATGATCCAAATTTTGTAAAACGTGAAGCAGCGAGAAGGGCCGCTCTTAATGCACCAGTTCAAGGATCTGCGGCTGATTTGATTAAAATCGCCATGGTCAGAATTGATGAATTCTTATCTTCTAGCTCATTAAAAACCAAAATGGTCCTTCAAATACATGACGAATTGATTTTCGCTGTCCCTAAAAATGAACTAGAATTTATCAAAGAAAAAATAAGTGAAATAATGACTAATGCCGTTACCTTGCCAGTAAAATTAACTGTCGAAGCGGGCGTTGGACATACATGGTACGAGGCCAAAGATTAATATGCCAGAACTCCCTGAAGTAGAAACGATTGTTCGTTATTTGAATGAAAATTTAGCAAACAAGCAAATTAAAAATATTCGTTTGTTTCGTGAAAAAAACATCTTAACTGGCGCCGATGAATTCGTTAAATCATTAATCGGCGAATCATTTTTAAGCGTTTCGAGACGTGCCAAATATTTAATTTTTCATCTAACGAATAATAAAGTTATCGTCTCCCATTTGCGTATGGAAGGTAAATATTTTATAAACCCAACAAACAAAGAGGTTAAAAAGCATGATCTTTTGATTTATGATTTCACGGACGGAACCTCTTTAACATATAACGATGTTAGAAAATTCGGGACTATAGAATTATGGAATGAAAGCAATTATCTATCTTCTCCTTCTTTGTCTTCCTTGGGTGAAGAACCATTTTCTTTTGAACCAAGTGATTTCTATGAAAAACTCCAAGAACGTAAAAAAACTCCAATTAAAGAAGCTTTATTGGATCAAAAATTGATAGTTGGCATCGGAAATATCTATGCTTCGGAGATTTTATATGCTACAAGCACAAATCCTCGAACATTATGTTGTAATATCAATGAGAATCAAGCATGTAGCATTCTAAAGGAAACGCAAAGAATTCTTCTTGAAGCAATCAAAAAAGGCGGATCAACAATTCGTTCATATCACCCTCAAGAAGGCGTTTCTGGAAATATGCAAAACAATCTCAAAGTTTATGGCAAAGAAAATGAAGAATGTCCTAAATGCGGTAACCCAATAAGAAGAATATTCATGGGTGGAAGATCTACATATTATTGCCCTATTTGTCAAAAAGAAGAGGGACACGGGGTCATAATCGGAATCACTGGGCCTATCGCAGCCGGAAAGTCAACCGTTACTTCATATCTTAAAATGAAGGGATATATCGTCCTTGATGCAGATAAACTGGCCCACGAATCTTATGACGATAAGGACATAAAAAAGAAACTTTTAGAGGCCTTCCCTAATATTTTCAAAAAAGGAAATGTTGATAGAAAGAAACTTTTATCTATCGTTTCTAAAAATCCAGATAAAATGGAACTTCTTAATTCAATAATTCATCCATACGTCTTTAAGAAAACAAAGGAAGGAATTGAGGAAAATAAAGGCAAGAAGATTTTAATTGATATGCCACTCCTTCTTGGCTCACCATATGAGAATGAATGTGATTACATCATTGGAGTTAACGCTCCATTAGAAACGAGAAAAAAGAGACTTGAAGAACGTGGGGTTAATGCTGAAATGGCATTAAAGCTGAATTCTTCGTTTCCTTTAACGAAATTGAAAAAATCATCCACTATTTATATAGAAACAACTGGTACCTTAGAAGAATTGCAAAACAAATTAAAATCTTATAAGTTTCTTTGATAAATTCTAACGTTTTAAAAGGTTCTCAAATCCTTTTTCTAATTTATATTCTGAAGATTCGCTTTTTAGGTTGTCTCTAATTAACTTAACGAGTCTTTTTGCCAATATTTGTGTGCCAAATTTGTTTGAATACAACTCTTCTATTTCCTTTAACGAATAATCGGATGTGAAGAATGTTGGTTTATGATTCTTCGTTCTTTCGACAAGAATTGGCATAACAATCTGATCGCGGACATAATCGGATTTGTATTCATTGCCAAAATCATCTATAACTAAATAATCTAAGTTATAAATTGTTTTCATCACTTTATCGAAAGTTTCTTTGTTTTTTATTGCCATCCCTTTAAGTTCATCGAAACGCTTAGTTGCATTCATAAAGCAAACTTTTTTGCCTTTTCTAGCTAAATCGTTGCAAAAAGCGGCAAAAGCATAACTTTTTCCAGTCCCTAGATCCCCATAGAGATAGAACCAATTCTTATACGAGTCTTTTAAAGAGGCAGTGATTTGTTTCTTTAAATTTTTTTCTCTATCCGTTCTAAAGCTCTTCAAAGACGCATTAAGCCATTCATCAGAAAAATCACGGATATAATAGTTTTCTGATAGGTGTCTGGCCTCTTTTTGTTTCTCGGTCTCTTCATAATGAGATGTAAGCTTGCCAGAATCGGAGATTTCGAGAACCATTTGATATGCTTCAGGGTCTTCTTCAATCTCTTTCCTGTTATCTTGGTATGTCGCTAGCAAAGGCAAGTATGTGGGAATTTCTTCATCTTTTAAACCTAAATTATGGAGGATCTCCATTAATTCTTTATCTGCAAGAATTTCATTTAAAAGAGAATCGACACGTTTTTTGTCTTTGCTGAATTCAGTTTTAACATTGCTAATTTTTTCCATGCTCTTCTCCTTATAAACTATTTAAGAAATCTTCATAATCGTCATCATCAAAAGATTCATCAACTTTTTTCGCCTCTTCTTGATGAGACTCAATAGGCTTTATTTCTACTGGTTTAGTTGGCTTCTTTATTTCCTTTTTGGAATTTTTCATTCCGCTTGATGTGTTTTCAAGATAGTTGAACGCATCCAACGCAGTCTGGCAGCCTTCTCTTGCTAGCGAACCGGCAAGTTTTTCAACATACGTATTGTTTAAGACGTTATTTTTCATCTTCAAAACATAGAAGATGAGGGCATTTATAACATTATCAGGTAGACCCATGTCAGCGGATAATGTATTGATTAATCTCAAATCGCTTGTAGCAGGTTTATTATCATTTTGAAGTTTTGATAAGAATTCAACGCTAGAAAGTCTGTCCATCGCTCTAATTGTTTGAGCGACTGGTGCATCACCATGAACTTCAGAATCCATCGGAGTAATTTTCTTATGCATGTATTCCGTTTTATCGTTGTCTAAGCATATGGTTTCTAACGCTTTAAAATTGATAGATTCACCATATTTTTTGCTTGGGTTATAAACATTTATCGAAGAAGAAAGGAAGGAAGCCATTGTTTCTTCATCGTAATTGTATAAAGCCGCGTATCTAGCCACCTTAACATATTCCGTTTTGCTTAATGAAGTTTCTTTGAAATTCGGTATCTCCTCAAGCATCTTGGAAACAAACTTTTTCTTGTCAAAATACAAACTGATGACAGACGTTTTTTTGCCTAAAAGATTGTTTGAGAGAGCATTGAAATTCTCGCCATTGAAATCAAAGGAAAAATAATCTTGGAATTTAGTCGTAACATCTTGGTGGCCTTCAGGCAATGGTTCTAAGGCATATTTTTTCTCTAAAAATGAAATATATTCTTGGTTAGTAAACTTTTTTAAAGTTCCAATAAGCAAAACATTTGAGAAAAATTCTTGCGGATTTCGTGGTGAATACAAAGCGAAGGTGAAGCAATTATTGCTTGTTTTCTTTAAAAGGAAGGTTTTTATGAGTGCTAAAGCCTCAAGGGATTCGAGAGCATTAGTAAATTCGCCCTCGGTAATTTGAAAAAGCGAATAGAAAGAAGAAAAATCTTTTTCCCCTTCTCCTATTTGATTTCTCAAAGCCAAATAAACCATTATCGTTTTTAAAGAAACAATAGGTGCGTAAAAATCTATCAAATACGCATCATCATCAAAAGAATACGCACTTTCTTTGAGAACTTTATATAAATCTGTAGGTCTACATTCTTTCATAACTCATATATTGTAACATCTTCTTTTTCTTTTCGCACATATTCCTTCGATGAATACTTGCTTTTTGGCTCTTTTCCACAATGCTAATTCTTTTAAAAATTGAGTTAAGATGCTACATTTTTCTCTTTTATCCACAAGAAAAAGAAATTTATTAACATTTTTCATTTTTACTTTTAAAGGAAAAATTTATTGATTTTTTAGTAAGTTTTTCTCTTAACTTGTTAAGATAAAGTTCTATAATGTATGAGTTGAAAGTTGGCAAAATGATCAAAAAAATAGGAATACTTACATCTGGAGGGGATTCGCCTGGCATGAATGCGGCGATTAGAGCTGCCGTCAGAACGGGCATTTCTTATGGAATTGAGATGTATGGCATTTCAAATGGTTATAAAGGCCTACTCAACAAAGAAATATTCAAAATGAATCGTTCTTCTGTTTCGGATATTGTCAATCGTGGCGGAACCATTCTAAAGACTGCTAGATTGCCTGAATTCAAGGAAGAAAGGGTTCAGCTTCAAGCGGTTGAAATTCTTAAAGAGGCCGGCATCGAAGCCTTAGTCGTCATCGGTGGAGATGGCTCTTATAGAGGAGCTATGGATCTTACCAAACATGGTATTAATTGCATCGGTCTCCCTGGGACGATTGATAACGATATCGCTTCTACTGATTTCACGATTGGATTCGACACTGCACTTAACACCATTATCGATGCTGTTGATAAAATCCGTGATACCACAGAATCCCATTCTCGTTGTTCAATCATTGAAGTTATGGGCAACAAATGTGGTGATTTGGCTCTTTATGCAGGTATTGCTGAAGGCGCTGAAATCATTATCACACCTGACTTCTTAATGAGCGATGAAGATGTTTATTCGACCTTGCGCAAAATGAGAGAAAAGGATAGCAATAAGCGAGCAATCGTCATTGTTTCCGAGAAAATTTATCCGGATATTCACTTATTTGCGAAAAAAATCGAAGAAAATACCGGATTCAACACTAGAGCGACCGTTCTTGGATATATTCAAAGAGGCGGCGCCCCTTCAGCAAGAGATAGAGTGCTTGCTGGACGAATGGGCTCATACGCCATCGACCTTCTAGTTGAAGGAAAGGGGGGCAGATGCGTTGGCATCAGAGGCCTAGAATTAGAGGATTACGATATCTTTGAAGCCTTAGATATGAAGAAAAAGATTAACGCTTCAATGATCAATCTCGTTAAAAAAACGAACAAATAAAAGGAGAGAGTTATATGTTCAACATGAAAAAAACAAAGATCGTTTGTACGATCGGTCCTGCTTCAGACAACGAAGAAATGATGTACAAGCTTTATCAAGCGGGCATGAACGTAGTCAGAACCAACTTTTCACATGGTTCACACGAAGAGCAATTAAAGAAATTAGAAATAGCTCGTTCTTTCGAAAAGAAATATGGAATTTACATTCCTGTATGTCTTGACACGAAAGGACCTGAAATTAGAACCGGCATGATGGAAGGTGGAAAAGTCATTGTCAAAAAAGGACAAATCCTTCGCATTACTTCCGAAAAAGTTTTAGGAACAGCCGAAAGATTTACGTGTTCTTATGCCGGTTTGTATGATGATGTTGCTGTTGGTCATACAATCCTTGTCGATGATGGCAATCTTCTTTTAAAAGTAATTGAAAAGGACGCTTCAAAGCATGAGCTCGTCGTTGAAGCACAAAACAATCACTGGATTGCCGATCAAAAAGGCATGAACATCCCAGACGATGATCTTTCAATCCCTTTCATCTCCGCACAAGATGAATCCGATTTGAAATTTGGCGTTGAAAATGACGTTGATGCAATCTTTGCTTCTTTCGTCCGTCGTCCTGAAGACATTCAAGATATGCGCAAAGTCTTAGCCAAATACGGGAACCCTAATATCCCTATCTTCGCAAAGATCGAAAATCCAGAAGGCGTTAGAAAACTTGAGGCAATTGTTAAGGAAGCTGATGGTGTCATGGTCGCTAGAGGCGACTTAGGCGACGAAATTCCACCAGAGCAAGTACCACTCGTTCAAAGAAGAATTATTAAAGAATGTCGTAAAGCTGGCAAACCAGTTATCACAGCTACACAAATGCTTGATTCTATGACCACTCACCCAAGACCAACACGTGCCGAAGTTTCTGACGTCGCCACTGCTATTGATGAATCATGCGATTGCGTCATGCTTTCGGGTGAATCCGCTTCTGGTCAATACCCAATCGAAGCAGTTAGCATGCAAGCTGCCATCGCTAAAGCAATGGAAAGTGAACTCCCATACGAAAATTTAGCAAAAGAGGCATATGATTGCTCCGACCATACCGTCAATGACGCTATCGCTAACTCAATTGCGAATACCGCCTTATTGATTAACGCTCAGCTTATTTTCAATTTCACTCAAACTGGCATGTCCACAAAACGTATTTCAAAAGCCCGTCCATGCTGCCCAATCATTTCCATTACAAACTCTCGTAAAGTTGCCTTAGAAAGTGGCTGGTTATGGGGTGTCTATGCTCACTTGATCCCAACGACAATGCCTGATTTTATTGAAGAAATGGAAGCAATCGCCCTTAAGATTGCCCGTGACCTTGGTGTAAAAGAAGGCAGTCAAATAATCATCGCCGGCGGAACTCCAACAGGCGCAGGAAAGACAAACTTCATGCGTATCATCACAACTCCTTCTATCTCTAACTTAGACTAATAAAAGATTGCAAACGTCTCATCTCTATTACGATTTGAGACGTTTTTTTTAATATTTTGCTTGCAATAGATAATAATCATTCTAAAATTTAGGTGCGTTGACGGAGACATGCTTAAATATCTATAGATATATGAAGTACCACTCCTGAGCTCCTGGCGATGAGTCAGGCGAGTCCAAGCTACGTTACAGCAGGAAAGTGCATTTACTTTTTTAGTAGATGAAACAAGGTGGTACCACGCGGAAGCGTCCTTCTGATAGGGCGTTTTTATTTTTACGCTCGGAAAGGAAAAGAAAACATGAAAGTGTTTTTTGAAGAAAAAGAAGTCGAATTAAACGAGAATGCCACAGGATTCGACTTAGTAAAAATCGTTGATCAAGATGGTAAAAAAGAAGATATCGCCATGAAAGTTAACGATAATCTCGTTGATATGAGAAGTGAATTAAAGGATGGAGACAAAGTTTCTTTCGTAAAAATCGGAACTCCTGAAGCATTTGAAATCCTTAACCACTCCACATCTCATTTAATGGCTCAAGCTTTAAAACGTTTATATCCTTCATGCCAATTTGGTTTTGGACCAGCAATCGAAGAGGGATATTACTACGATGTTGATTTCGGCGATAAAACAATTACTGAAGCCGATTTTGCTGCAATTGAAGCGGAAATGAAGAAATGTGCCAAGGAAAACTACCCATTTGTTCGTAAAGAATTAAACGCTTCCGAAGCACGCGAAATTTTCAAAGATAATCCATATAAGATGGAATTAATCGCTGAACACGAAGGTGAAAATCTCTCTTGCTACACACAAGGTGAATTCACTGATTTCTGCCGTGGCCCTCACCTTCCAAGCACTGGCCTTATCAAACATTTCAAATTATTATCTGTCGCTGGCGCTTATTGGAGAGGTGATTCAAAAAATAAACAATTAACCAGAATTTACGGCACCTCTTGGTGGAGCGAAGAAGAATTAAAAGAGCATCTTGATGTTCTTGAAAGAAGAAAAGCCAACGATCACCGTAAATTAGGCAGAGATTTAGGTTTATTCTTCATTTCTGATTATGGTCCAGGATTCCCCTTCTTCTTGCCAAAAGGAATGATCGTTAAGAATTCTTTATTAGAATACTGGCGTGAAATTCATCGTAAGTATGGCTACGATGAAATCGAAACTCCAACGATGTTATCTCGTGAATTATGGGAAACTTCCGGTCACTGGGATCATTACAAAGAGAATATGTATACGACAAAAATCGACGAGAAGGATTTTGCCATCAAACCAATGAACTGCCCGGGTTCAATTCTCTCATATCAATCTAGTATCCACTCCTATCGTGATCTTCCATTACGTTATGGTGAACTAGGACACGTTCATCGTCATGAAGCATCGGGCGCTTTGAACGGCTTATTCCGCGTTCGTGCTTTCACTCAAGATGATGCTCATATCTTTGTTAGACCTGATCAAATCGAAGACGAAGTTAAGAATATCATGAAGTTATTCGACGAAGTCTACGACGTCTTCGGCTTAACATATCGCATTGTTTTGTCCACAAGACCTGATTCATATATTGGTTCACCTGAATTCTGGGATAAATCTGAAAAGGCGCTGGCACAAGCATGCATCGATTCTGGCCACGAATACACGATCAACCCAGGTGATGGAGCTTTCTATGGTCCAAAACTCGATTTCAAGCTCAAAGATTCCATGGGCCGCACATGGCAATGCGGAACCATTCAATTAGATGTCAACCTCCCTCATCGTTTCGGCTGCACATACGTGGACAAAGATGGTTCCAAGAAAGAACCAGTTATGCTTCACCGTGTTGTCTTTGGATCTGTTGAAAGATTCTTAGGCATCATCATTGAAAACTACGGCGGAGCATTCCCAACATGGTTAGCCCCTGTTCAAGTTAACATCTTGCCAGTTTCCGTTGATCATCATGGCGAATACGCCCATAAGCTTGAAAAAGAATTATTCGATCTAAATGTTCGTGTTAAGGTCGATGATTCCGAAGACAAGTTAGGCTATCGCTTACGTAATTCTCAAGTCAACAAAATTCCATTTACACTTGTTGTCGGAGATAACGAAGTCAAAGATGGCACAGTTACATACCGTGTCTTCGGCAGTGACAAGCAAATTACCGTTTCCGCCGAAGAATTTAAGAAAATTGTTCTTAAATCCATCAAAGAAAAAGCCCGTTATTAATAATTTGGCAAAAGAAAATCCCAGATCGGTTCTGGGATTTTTGTTTTTTAAATTTATTTGGCAGAATATTTCTTTTCTAAATCCAAGAAACGTTTCTTCAATTCAAGTGGGCCAACATAAGAAACGAGATTACCATCTGAACCTATAACGCGATGATCGGGAATGAATACAGGAATTGGATTATGGCTTAAAGCGTTTATGACGGCCTTTGCCGAATTAGGTTCGCCTATTGCCTCAGCAACTTCTTCATACGTCTTTGTCTCGCCGTATGGAATGGTACGAACATAGTCATATAATTTAATTTCGAACGGCGACCCTTCATATGACAACTTGATATCAAAATTCTTTCTTTGTCCGAAAAAATATTGGTTCAATTCGCAAATTGAATCATAAAGAAGAACATTTTCCTCATTGATCGCGCCTAAAGGATCAACAGTTCCAAAAAGCATGCCCGTTAAAGCATTTTCAGTGGAGATCAATGTAACATCGTCAATCAAAGTATCGTAAATAGCATATCTTGAAGCCACGTTTTTCACCTCGTTGTATATATTATGCCCATTTTTCAAAAAAAATGCAAATTTAGTTAAAAGTCAATTGAGTATTTTTTCTATCATTGAAAAACAGTCTTATCATTTCCTCGATAAACGCTATTTTTTCTAAATTTTCACAATTACTAGCACTAATTTGCACTTTTTACTTGCAAACTCTTTTAAAACGTAGATAATATTCAACGTTAATAAAGTAGAAAGCAGTTCCCACGAACTCGCCGGACTTCCCTAGGAAATCGGCCATCCTGCTACAATGAAGTATCATTTAGACAGCGTGCGTGGAATTGCCACGCTATTTTATTACTAGTAGGAGGATAAATTTATACCTTACAACAACAATAACAATCGTCGTCCGGAGAAAAGACACGATCCAATCAATGAGAACGTGCGTTATCCGCAAGTTCGCGTTATCGGCCCTGATGGGGAACAATTAGGCGTAATGTCATCAAGAGAAGCAAATACTCTTGCTGCATCATATCAGCTTGATCTCTATTGTGTAGCCCCTACCGCAGTTCCACCAGTATGCCGTATCTGCAACTATGGAAAGGTTCGTTTCGAAAAGCAAAAACAAGAAAAGCTTAAGAAAAAGAATCAAAAGGTTCAAGAGTTGAAGCAAATTCAATTAACACCTCAGATTGGTCAACACGATTTGGAAACAAAAGCCCGCAAAGCACATGAATTCTTTGAAAAGGGCGACCGTGTTGAAGTTTGCGTCGTCTTCCGCGGAAGACAAATGACACATACCGAAATTGGCGAAGAAGTCATGAATAAATTCAATGAAGTCTGCCAAGATCTCGCAAGCGTCGATAAAGCCCCATATTGGGAAGGCAAATGGTATAAAGAAATCCTCGCGCCTATCAAGAAAAAATAAGGAGAAACAGTCATGCCAAAAATGAAAACAAGCCGTACCATGGCCAAGCGTGTCAAATTCACTGGTACAGGAAAAGTTAAGGTTCATCACTCAGGAATGGGCCACTTAGCTCCACGCAAAACAAGAAAGCAAAGAAAGCATCTCGCTACTGCTTATTACCTCCACAAGAAGGATGAAAAGACAGTAAACGAATGGGTTTCCAAATAAGGAAGGAGAATATTAGAATATGGCAAGAGTTAAAGGTAGTGTTGCAACACGCGCACGTCGTAAAAAAATCTTAAAGAAGGCTGAAGGTTACTTCGGTTCCAAACATCTTCTTTTCAGAACAGCCAAAGAACAAGTTCTCCGTGGCTACAACTATGCTTATGCTTCCCGTCGTGATCGTAAGAGCGATTTCCGCAAACTTTGGATCAAACGTATCAACGCTGGATGCCACATCAATGGAATCTCTTATTCCAAGTTCATCAACGGATTAACAAAGGCTGGCGTTCTTTCTAAGGGAAATGGCGGTCTTAACAGAAAGATGTTAAGCGAAATGGCCATCAATGATGCACCAGCATTCGCAAATCTTTGTGATATCGCCAAAAAAGCTTTAGAAAAATAAGTTTCTTCTAACAAAATGAAAACACGTTTCAACTGAAACGTGTTTTTTCTTTATTTATTTTCTTTCTTCTTGAAGATCATCATGTTCATAAGCCGTCACTTCACCATCTTTAACGATAATTACAGAGACATTCTTAACGCATTCATCGACCATTTCTTCAAAATTAAATTTCTTCTCGAAATATTCGCATTCAGAAATCTTTGGTTTTGTTTTCGGCTTCTTAGGTTTGAAAATCGTGCAACAATCTTCAAATGGCCTTACTGAGATATCATAAGTGCCAATTTTTTGGGCGATAGTTATGCAATCTAATTTATCGGTAACGGCCAAAGGACGGATTATTGGGAAATTAGTTACTTCATTTATTGCAATCATGCTATCAAGAGTTTGCGAGGCTACTTGTCCAACAGACTCTCCAGAGGCAATTCCCAAACAATGGTGGGCTTTCGCTAATTTATCCGCAATTCTAAACATCATTCTTCTCATGATTGTAATGCAATAAGGTTCATCGACATTCTTATAGATTTCCAATTGGAGTTTCGTAAACGGAACAACATTCAAACGAATGTCGGCTTGATAAATGTTTAATTTAGCAAGAATATCCTTTAATTTATCAAGAACAGCATCACTCGTATACGGCGGGGCGGCAAAGTGTATGCATTCAATTCTTATGCCCCTTCTTAATAAGAGATATGCCGCAACAGGGGAGTCAATGCCTCCTGATAGCATCATCATGACCTTTCCGTTCATTCCAAGAGGATAACCACCAGCTCCACGATAAGAATGACAATAAAGATATGCAAAATCCTTTCTTATTTCTACATGCAAAGCAATATCTGGTGAATGCACGTCAACCTTCAGACTCGTGTTACGAAGGATATGCCCGCCAAGTGAACGGGCCATATCTTGAGAATGCAAAGAATAAGTTTTATCAATTCTTTTTGCGATGACTTTAAAGGTTTTCCCTTCTTCTTCCTTAACTAAAGCCAATGCTGATTCTTTAACAATTTCAAAATCTTTTTCACATTTAAAGACCAAGGAGATTCTTTGAATGCCAGCCACTTCTTGAAGAATTTGAATAATCTTCTTCGGGTTTTCGCCGTTAAGCTTAATATAAGTGTGATCATGATCAACAGAATATGTTAACGTTTCATATTTCTTTAATGCATGACGTATATTTTTATTTAATTCTTTGACAAAAGCTCTTTTGTTTTCACCTTTTGTGCTCAATTCACCGTAGTGAATCATTATATGATCATAAATCATCTGTCAATTGTCCTTTCAAGTATTTCGTTGAATATTTTTAAAAATTCTTTTGCTTCATCAATCGTGTTCTCGTTAGAAAAGGATAAACGGATTGAATTCATTGCTCTCCCTTTGTCGCACCCCATTGCTTCTAACACGTAAGATATTGGCTCCCCCTTGCTGTTGCAAGCCGAAACGCTAGAAACGTATATTCCTTCATGTGACAAAGCCTCAGTTATTACCGACGCTTTTTTCTTTCTCAAAGAAACATTGAGAATAAATGGCGAGCAATTAATCGGTGAATTAATTATTATTTCATCGTTTTTGGATAATTCTTCACGCAAATAGCTTGATATTTCTTTAACATTTTTAATATTAACATTTAAGTTTTTAATGGCTTTTTTTACAGCCAAGGCAAGAGAAATATCGCCTGGATGGTTATCCGTTCCGGCGCGGAAGAAATATTCTTGATCTCCACCATCTATTTGACGTTGAAGAGTGATATTTTTCTTCATTATTAGGGCGCCGGTGCCTTTAAGTCCATGTATTTTATGGCCCGAGAACGAAAACAAATCCATATCTTTATAAGGAAGATCAATTTTCCCTATAGCCTGGGTTACATCGACATGAAAAAACGCTTTAGGATATTTATGAACTATTGAGGCTAACTCTTCGATATCATTGTTCGAACCTGTCTCGTTATTAGTTGCCATTATTGAAACTAAGATTGTGTTTTTGTTTATTTCTTTTTCTAAAAACGAAGGTTCAACAATTCCATCACGATTAACAGGAAGATAAATAACATCAAAGCCTTCTTTTTCGAGTGCTTTGAATGTTTCCAAAACGCTTGGATGTTCCACTTGTGTCGTAATAATTCTCTTCCCACGGCCGCTATAGTTTCTAG
Organism: bacterium; assembly: GCA_963638555.1. Lineage (GTDB taxonomy): Bacteria > Bacillota_I > Bacilli_A > RFN20 > CAG-826 > UBA4951. The sequence continues at coordinate 131,605 of CAVHQU010000003.1, forward strand.
CAATGCCTTTAATGGCTAAATTATTGCTTTCGGAGGCTCCAGAGGTAAAAATAACGCGATGCGTACTTTCAATATCTAAGTCCCTAAGAATAGAAAGTCTAGCATTTTCAAGTTTTTTATAAGCTTCTCTTCCGTAGGCATGGCGTGATGATGGATTAGCGAAGCAATCTTCGTTTTCCTTTAAAAAGCATGACAAAACATCTTTATCAGGCTTTGTTGTAGCAGCATTATCAAAATAAATCATTATTGGGCAATATTGTTTCCTTTTATGTCTTTTGAAGTGTTATAGGCTTCTTTATATAAACAGTTTTCAAACATGTTTTCCGCTTGAGAGATCAGTTGATCGTTGGCAGCATCATCACTTCTATACCTATTTGCGCGGACAATTGCGACTTCAGCGTTGTTCAAATTGTCTTTCGTGACGAGCAATTCATTATACAAAGATATGGAATTCGTTTTTAACTTGGCGACTTCATTGTTAACTTTTGAGACGTTAATCGGACGTTTTGAAAGTTCTTCGTAAATCGTATCGATCGTGGAATAAACATCAGCAAAACGCGGAGCAAATTTATTCGATAGAGCATCAACATTTAAAAGGTAAAGTTGGCTTTCGTATTCTTTTGCTTTTTCGAATTGGTCTTTGATTAATACAGCGGCTTGTTCTGCGCTTACCTTCAATGATTGTAGATAAGCTTCGAAGGAATCTATTTGGCTTTTTGCTTTTTTAACCATTCGATCCAAGTCATTCATTTTGGCGACTAAAACAGTATGAAGTTGACGCGATGACGAATGAACGTAGTTATCAAGCAATGTTTTGGCGGAGGAAACATCACTAACGGATTTGCTCATTTCAGCAATTTTAGCGTTATCGTCAGTTCCCAAAAGATAGAAGCCTTTGATCTGTGGGAGATTATTTGTAAGATTGACAAATTTTTGATGAACAATGTTTTCTTCTTTGTTTATTTGTGCATTTCTACTATCGAATTCCTCTTTTGCAGCTACTTCTTTATCGAACTTATCATTGTACGTTTCGATGCATTTATGAAGTTCATCGATGGATTTGCTTATGCCATTGTTGTTAAGATTTTTAACGTTCATGAGCATTTCTTTAACGCTTTTGTCCATCGTATCAATGCCATTTTTAGGCAAAATATGGTTCAATGGATATCCTTCTTTCATCATCGTATCGTAACGATTTCTCAAAGATAGAAGTTTGTCTGGCAAAACAGATGTCAATTCAGTGCATGTAGTTGGCAAGACATCTAAGAGGACATCAATTTGTTTAACCAAAGTTGAAACCTTATTTATATAGATATCTTTGGCTTCTTGATAATGAGCATTCTCGATTAAGCCTTCTGCATCATTAAGATTTGTGTCGATGATTCTAAACAGTTTTGTCATTGATTCTGAAACGATTGCCAAATCATTTTGTTTAGCATAGAACTTGTTTTTGACGTTACGATATTCTTCTTTTTTGGTCAAAGAAAGTTCACTAACTTCCGTTTCAATTTTGAAAATATTTTTCAAATCTTCCCTTAATTGCTCAACATCCTTCTCATATTGGGCCATTTGCTTTTTGACTTTAGGCATGAACTCTTTAACTTCATTCCAATGTCTTGCTTGCAAAGCATCTGAAAGTCCATTTACGTTACTTTGAGCATTGGAATCACCGCTATCCCTTACGTCATTGAATTTGACTTGCCACTGTTTGTAGGTTTCGATGTAGGTGATGTTCATATCAGAAATCGCTTTTAAACGATCGATATAATTTTTTATTTCACCAAAAAGAATCGCGTGTTCCCTTTCGAATTTAGCGATTATTTCCTTAGATTGTTTTTTTAAAACTCCGCGACTAATAATTGTTTTATATATAAGGATGATTAATCCAACAAGTACCGCTACGGAGGCACCTGCTATAACTGCTATTAATATTATATTGTCCATACTTAGCCTCCCTTTTAACGCTACTTAATATATTATCACGCATACAGGTGCATACGCGAATAAAAATGTATTTTTATTTCATGCGCGCGCATGTGCAATAAAGCAGAATTTTTTGCTTGACTAGACGTATTCGCTTAATTAGAATTATCCATGCGTAAAGGCTAGCAGGCTTCTATGTTTCTGTCTGACGTTATCCAAAAATGAAGTAAGACCGAGCTAACGGTACCGAAATGAGATAACACCCGGGAAATAGGAAAAGCCCTCTACTTTGTTAACGCAAAGAAAGGAGACATACATATATGTCAAAATTTACTGGATCCAAATGGAAAAAATCCCGTCGTCTTGGTTTTAGCGTTCTCGAAACTGGCGATGAACTCAAAAAGAGAACATATGGTCCTGGCCAACATGGACAAGATCGTAAGAGAAAACCATCTGAATATGGTGCTCAATTAGTCGAAAAGCAAAAGCTTAAAGAATTATATGGCATGAATGAAAGACAATTCCGCCGTATGTTCGTTATGGCAAAAGCCGATAAGACAACAGTTACTGGTACAGCTTTCTTCCGTATCCTCGAATCCCGTTTAGACAATCTCGTCTATCGCATGGGTTTCGCCCGTACAAGAGCTGCTGCTCGTCAATTAGTCAACCATGGACACGTCACTGTCAATGGCAAGAAAGTTGACATTGCTTCTTACCTTTGCAACGTTGGCGATGTCATCGGTTTCAAAGAGGAATCCCCTCTCGCCGTTGTCAAGGCTTCCATCGAAGGAAAGCCAGCAACTCCTGCTTATGTCACAGTTGACGCTGAAAAATTCCAAGGAACATTCGCACGTCTTCCAGAAAGAAACGAACTTCCAAAAGAAATCAACGACTCCCAAATCATCGAATACTACAACAGAAAGTTATAATCTTCGAGAAGAAAATGACGCTCTCAATTGTGAGAGCGTTTTTCTTTTATTTACATTAAAAAAAGGCGGACATCCGCCTTTTATTTTTTAATGCACTCTTATTCGGTTTTCTTTTCAGGAAGGGATTGTTGAGGGTATTTTTCTTCGTTTGCCAGTTCTTCTTTTGAAGGAAGTTCAGCAAAATTCCAAAGATGTTCCTTAAACTCACTTTCGTCTTTGTCTTGATCCGTTTTGTCGTATGTCGAGAAAGAAACGCTACTTGAGAAATTCAATGAGGAAATTCCAATAGTTGTGAGTTCCTCATTATCTTTTGCTTCTTCTTTAAACGAAGATTCATATACAGATTCATCTATAGTTAAATCAAAATCAAGTTTAGATGAAAGAATGGCGTCTTTGCTATAATCAATAGCATAATCAAACTTCTTAATTTTCAAATTGTCGGAGATTTTTTCAGAAATTGTTTTCAAGGTTTCTTTTGTGACGACAATATCAGAGAATGGATTTTCTTCATTGTGAGGAACGCTAAATTTCCAATCATCATCTAAAGAATTTATCATCTCATCAATTAAGTCAGTTACTTCCTTGCTTGAGAAAGAAACGCTTAAAGTGTAAGTATCGCCAGTTCTTGTTGAAATAATATTATCATTGAAATCAATTTCTTTTGAGTCGAGATGATCAAAAACGAAATCTTTCAGTTCAACAGTTGAAGGAATATCATTGGTCGTATCCTCTTCTGCTGGAATTTCAACATAGCCACTAGTCCCGATGGAATACTTAGCCTCTTTTGTCGGATCATCGTCTTCATAAACCGAATAACCAGCGGAATCTAAGCCCTTCAAAATAGTTGGAGTAAGAATCGTAAGCATCATGCTAACATCACTTTCTTCACCTTTTTTATTGAAATCATCGTAATAAACGCGATCACTATATGCAGTTCCGGCATAATAGACATTTTCAGAAATGCTCATAGAATCAATGAGTTTATTTGTTGCAGATTGTCCTTTTTCAGTGAAAAGAGGAGCTACGCCATACTTGTCTTTTTTGATCGTTAGGTTATCGATTTTTAATGTTTCATTGATATTATCTAAAGAAATATCATCATTAACATGTGTAGAAGCATAAGTTAACGAACCAACATTAATGATTGCGTCCCAATCGGTTTTATCAATAACCGTAGGATCAGTAGCGCTTGTTTTATATTTTTTGCCTGCCACTGATGTTTTTATTGGAGATGAAACAGCTTTGAAGCCATTCTTCGAAACTGTATTGGCAAGCGACTCTTTTAAAACATCAAGATTTTTATCAGCGTCAATTTCATCTACAGTATTGCTTTCACTCAATGAGGAATCGGTAGGGTTTGCATTTGAGGTATTTTCAGATTCATCGTTTGATGATGAATTTGGATTTGTACCATTGCAAGATGACAAAAGAAACGTCGCACTTAGCAAAGGGAGCATTATTAATTTTCCATTTTTCATAATCTTTTACCTCCAGTAATATTTAAAATTTATTTTTAAATAAATTCAACAAAAAACTTAACTTTTTATGACGCCGTAACTGCGTCGTTTCTATGCGCACTTATGTATGC